>JAFWRA010000243.1 GCA_017508895.1 Bacteroidales bacterium | reverse complement strand
GTTCAAACAAAAAACTGCGGCTGATGTCGCAGTTTTTTTGTTTTGGAATTGCATTCATAGCTGAATTTCTTATTCTCCGCTCACATCATTCAAGTCAAAGTAAAGCAGGCGTGTGTCATCGTCCTTGTCATCTTCGTTGAGAGGGACGAAACCGTTCTTCAGATAAAAAGGTACAGCATCAGCATAAGCATCAACAGTGAGGAAACGGCAACCTGTTTTGTTATCCACGACAAAATAGCTTTTGATAAAGTCTAGCAAGAAAGACCCTATGTTTTTTCCTTTCATCGACTTGTCCACGGCAAAACGACCAATCTTAGTAGCTGGATAACTCTTGATACGCTTGGCATTGACAAATCTTTTTCTAAAACGATTATATTCTGTCTTGGTTTCAAAATCCGCCATCGAAATACGGTCATTCAACAAACAGAAAAAAGCGGCTACACATTGGCTATCTTCCTTATCAAGAAGTGTATAAGTAACAGCCAACTTTTCCTTTCGATAAGGTTGCGCATCATTCAATGCAAAATCATTCAAGTCAGCATCTCCACAATCGAAAGATTCAATCCTTTCGTTTTCAGCCAATTTGTATATACGAAATTGGGCAAAAGCTTTTTCCTTTTCCATGCCTTAGAAATTGGCAGTTGCCATTAGCATTTCATATATCTTCAATCTCCTTTCCCTTGCCTCCGGCGATTCCGTCCGCTTCTCTTTCATCCGTGCTTCAAAACGACGAGCATCTTCACCGAAAAGGATGGGCGTTTCTTTGATGGGTTTTGCCATAATCTTTTTCTCCTATTTATTCTTGTTTCCTACATGTACAAAATCCGTGCAAAACAAAACGACCCGCCGATTTAAGCATTGCAAAGAGGCTTGGCGGGTTCTCGTGCTGCAAAGATACAAACATTTCCCCATCCCGCAAGCATTTTGACGAAAAAAAATTCCTTTTCCCCTTGCAAAAGCGAAAAAATGTCTATCTTTGCACCGCCAAACCACATGAAGTGGAATGGCCAGAGAAAGCGCATTCTTCGCTTTGTTCCTCGGTTGTGAATCTGGACAATTCGCATGGTACATGAGGAATAATGAGATGAGGAAGCTTTCATTGTTTAATGTTTGTGTATCTGAACACCAACATAAACAGTGGAGCGTTACCGTATCCGTTATTTTGATATACCATGGGAGTCCAGACCCAACAACCAGAAATAAGGATAAGATTGGGAGGCTCCGCTCTGTTTACCATTCAATAACGCCGTCCTTTGAGCCGTGGGCGCAAAAAAAATCAAATAAAAATGGAAAACGGAGAAAACAAAGATCTTCAGGGAAGAAGAGAGTTCTTCAAGGAAGCCACGAAAAAGGCTCTTCCACTGTTTGCAATCGCATTAATTGGGCCTTCAATCCTTGCATCGTGCAGTAAAGAAAGCATAGGCTGTGGAAGTAGTTGTAGCGGCTCATGCAAAGATGATTGCTCTGGAAACTGCGATGCTGGCTGTCAAGGTGATTGTTATCTTGGATGTAAAGACACATGCGGTTATTCTTGTTCATTTGGTGCACGTTATGTCTAATATCTCAAATCAGTGAACATTAAACAGAATCGTGATTCCTGGCAGTCCGACATGGCGAAGACCATCACCTTCATCGTCACGAAGGACTGCCAGTTGGCTTGTAAATACTGCTACCTCGTTGGCAAGAACGTGAAGGAACGGATGCCTTGGGAGGTGGCCAAGACCTTCATCGACTATGTGCTCGACCATGAGACCGACCCCGATTTCGCATACGAGTCGGTGGTGTGGGACTTCATTGGCGGCGAGCCGTTCCTTGAAATCGAACTTATCGACAAGATTTGTGACTATATCAAGACGGAGCTCTTTAGGCGTAACCACCACTGGTTTAACAGTTACCGTTTCTCTTTCTCCACCAATGGCATAAACTACCACGAGAAGGCCGTCCAAGATTTCATCAAGAAAAACCGCGACCACCTTTCCATCGGCATCACCATCGACGGAACGGAGAAGAAGCACGACCTCAACCGCGTGTACAAAATCACCGAAAAAGGATCCTACAAAGACGTGGTGAAGAACATACCGCTGTGGTTAGAGCAGTTCCCGGGCGGCGGCACCAAGGTCACCATCTCCTCGGCAGACATTCCCTATATCACTGAGAGTGTGCTGCATCTTTATAGTCTCGGTATCCACGAGGTGAATATCAACGTGGTGTTCGAGGATGTTTGGCAAGAGGGCGACGACCTGAAGTTTGAGGAGCAACTGATGCAATTGGCCGATGCCATTATCGACGGCGGCTATTATCAGGACTACGCCTGCTCGTTCTTCTCGGAACATATCGGCAAACCTATGGACCCACAGCGGGACAACCAGAACTGGTGCGGCGCGGGCAAGATGCTCAGCGTGGATGCGGCTGGCAACCTCTATCCTTGCACCCGCTTCGCGCAATACTCGCTCCGCGACAAGGAAGCATGGATTATCGGCAACATCAAGGACGGCATTGACAAGAACAGACTCCGCCCCTTCCTCACCCTCGACCGCACGACGCAAAGTCCGCAGAAGTGCATCGAATGTGAGGTGGCCAGCGGCTGTGCTTGGTGCCAAGGCGAAAACTACGACGCGGCACAAACGCACACCGTGTTTGAACGTGCCACAGCTATCTGCCTCATGCACAAGGCAAGAGTGAGAGCCAACAACTACTATTGGAACAAACTCTACCGCAAGCTCGAATTAGAGGACCTGCGCGAGCAATACGAAGCCAACAAACGCGAAGTGAAACCCGAAATCTGCTGAGCCATGCTACAATACCTTGTTATATTATTGGACAATACTAGTGTGGCCTACTGCCATGCCAATAATCCGCTGAAAAAACGCAACTTGATGCCGCTTGAAACCCTCAAAAAAGGCATCCTCTACGGGATGAAGCAGAACCTGATGATTCAGTATGTCTTCCCCAATTACGAACTCCCGAAAGAGTATGCCGAAGTCATCGAGAGCATCGACAATGTGAAGATTTATCCTATGGGTTGCAAGCCTGTTACAAGCATTGAGGATGGTTGCGAGGCTGATGTCGCAGTCACCAATGTCGCCTTTTTCATCTCGAAAAAGGAAATGGACAACGCTTCTTTCTCCGGGACGGAGAAAGCGACAATGAAAAACTTGGTTCTTCGCCTCAGTTTCAGCGAAATGCTTGCGAAAAAGGACGAAATCGCCAAGCTGTTCGCCTCGGGAGCAAGAATCAACCTATGTATTACAGATGTGGAGCAATTCACCGACGAGCAGATTGAAACCTACAAGCAGGTCTTGAATGAGTGGAACACCGCTTTGCTCGACCTTTACAAACAAGGCCAATCCCCACAATTCAACCTCTTGACGGACAGGATGATGCTTGACAAGATGCACAACTGCGAGGCGGGTGTGAGCAACATCACCCTTGCCCCGAACGGGAAGTTCTATCTCTGCCCTGCCTTCTACTACGACGAGCAAACCAAGGTTGACAACCAACTGAACCATCACCAACCGACTTCGGACAATGCCGTTGGCGACTTGGAAAACGGTTTGGACATTCCTAATCCACAACTGCTTCAACTCGACCATGCGCCCTTGTGCCGCAACTGCGATGCCTACCAGTGCCGCCGTTGTATATGGCTCAACCGCAAGCTGACTTGGGACCTCAACACGCCCTCGCGCCAGCAATGTGTGATGGCACACTTGGAACGAAATGCTTCCCGCGACCTGCTGAACGACATCCGCAAAATCGGAGAGTTCATGCCGCAAATAGACATCAAGGAAATCAACTACTTGGACCCGTTTGAGGTCAGGAAGGAGTTTTGATAATCATGTATCACAAAACCCACAAAACTT
>JAFWRA010000242.1 GCA_017508895.1 Bacteroidales bacterium | reverse complement strand
GAATTTACGGAGGGCATTACCGATCTACTCACCTACACAGATGAAACACTCAAGGACACAAGACCCATTGAGCCTGTTGAGCAAACGTTGACCGATATTTGGTATAACATCCAAGAAGGAGAATCCCCCGTTTCTGGAATAGAAGCCATGCTTGCCGACTTCCCGACGAAGCATAGAAAACTGACAAACGAAGTTATCGGTCTCTACTCAAACTATCAGAACTCGTTGCCCCGCTGGGACTTGAAAGGCCATTCGCCGACAGAAGCCTTCGAAATGGGCATTAAGCTTCCGGAAGAAAAGAAATACAATCCGGAAGATTTTATCAGTTCAAACGGTTCCCCTTTTGTCAATGCCAGTCCGAAAATCGGGCGCAACGAACTTTGCCCCTGCGGAAGCAGCAAGAAATACAAGAACTGCTGCGGGAGGAATTAACCCATCAAAGCTTCGTCATAAATATCTTGCATCGCATCAGGAAAGCCCCAGCCGCAAGGCGAGGTCAGCCTTATGATTTGCTTGATTCGCTTTTCGTTGACATCCAAAAGACCGTTCTTCCGTAAAAACTCCACGGCACGGGCAAAGTTGTTTTCCACGGCAGTGTAGAAAGCATCCCACATGTCGCCAAAGTCATACGAGAACTGGCAGGCTTGCTCGCAATAAAACAACATCAAATCAGCGATATGCTCAGGAGCAGGCTTGAGTTTCATAAAATCGCTGACAGCTTTTCGGCATACGCTAAACCTCGTTTTCGGCTCGCCGCGCGAAGGATAGAATTCGTTTTCGATGATTTTCTTGTATTCGTCCAATTTGCTTTTTTCGTTAGGGTTCAAATAGAACTCCAAATACTCTTTTGCCTCTTTTCGGGCATCATACAATTCCATCACCATTTCGATGATTTCATCCTTTTCCAAGGTTTTCAGCTGTTTCTTTAGTTGGGCTTTTGACATAATGAATTATTTGGGAACAAAAGTATTGATTTTCCAAATACAAAAACAGCACACCCGAAATTTCCGGATGCACTGTTTCATATTAACCAAAAAATGTCTTACTCTTTGCGTCTTTTGGCAACAAGATAGGCTGCACCGAGACTAACAAGTACGGCGATACCGCCACCCAAGGGCGTGGTCGCAGGCTGGTTGGTATTCTGCTCATGGAAAGGCAACATAGGTTTTGCATTACTACGGAAACCTGAACCATAAAACTCCTCATCGGTCACTGCTCCGCGTTGGAACAGTCCGCCAGTGTCAGGATTGGCTAAGGCTGTCATACCGAGGCCAAGGATGATTGCAATTGTTATTAATGTATTTTTCATCGTTGTATGTTGTTTAATCGTTTAACAAACTGAATTATTCCACCACAATCTTTTGCGTCTTTACAACATCGCCATTGACGAGACGAAGAACATATACGCCAGGCACCATTCCGTTGGTAGAGATGTCACGCACGACCTCTGTACTAACGACCACACGTCCGGTCATGTCAATAATCTGCAATGTGGAATTAATATCCGCATCAATGATGACAATATTCCCATCGCTAATAAAAGCAAAGGTTTCTGAGCTATCAGCAGCATCGTTTTTCGGGATAAATCGCAACAAAAACCTTGAGGCATAATCATTTGTACTTGCCTCAAAAGTGTAACTCGGTTCAACCAATAAATCAACATCCTCTCCTGTGAGGTTGTCAATGAGGTGGAGATAGTTGAACTCCATACCGTCGGCATTCACATTGATGGTGTATTGCCCATTCTTCGCAGCCTTGAAATTGACGGCCTGCTCGTTGCCCTCGCAAGGCACGATGGCCAATTCCTGATGTTCACCTTGGGCAAAGAGTTTTGTCCTTCGTTCGCTGAGTGAGAACTTCTCCAAAGGCTGACCTACGACGGTCTTTACAAGGAGACGGTCGATAAGTTTGTCGCTTTCAGCCAATTCTACACGGATGGTACCACTATGAGCATTGGTGTTGTTTCTTCCTGGGTTGAAGGTGATAGAAGCCCCTTCAGCAGTAGCCTTCACAAAGAAGCCCTCGGCGGGTTTCAACGGGTTCTCTTCTGAAATCTCGCTCACGACGAGGTCATCCTTGGCCTCGTTCATCACATAGCAGCCATTGGCCACATTCTCCGAGGCATACGAAGTGACATTGTGCGCAAACGGGTTACCCACGAGATTGAAACCTTGCAAGGCATGGCCAGTTGTGTAAACCAATGGCACATTGACTTCGGCGGTGCCGTTTTGGAGTTCGCCTGTAAAGCTGAGCGTCATTGCATCTTCGCCTTCCATCATGCCCGAAAGCGTGACATCGTCGATGAGGAGCGCACCCTGCTCAGAGCAGTTGAAATGGCGGATAGCCACATAACCCGTCTGGCCCGCGTATTGGCTGAGGTCAACCGTGTATTCATACCAAGTGCCGGTGCTGCGGCCCGACTTCGCGCTCATCGTCCATTCCTGGATGGTGGCGAAATCGGCGGCATCGGTATTGCCCGTGGTGGAGACGGCCACGCCAAAATACTCGGCGGGGAAGCTGGCGTCCTCGGCGCAAGCCCAGAAGTGAAGGCTCGATGCCGTGCCAAACTGCACCTGTGGCGAAACGGCATAGTTGTCGGGGAACAAGGCACCCGGTCCCGGGTTGTATTTCCACGACTCGCTGCCGATGTGTCCCGCGCCGGAATATGAGGTGGAAGCGTCGGAAACAGGATGCCACTCATAGCCGTCGCCGTCGGCATCGATGCTCGTCCAGCCTTGCATGGTGCCGTCGTCGAAGCCATACTCATGGCTGAGCGTGAAGCTGCAATTGTTGGCATACAGGTAGCCTCTGTCGGGCTCCATTTGCGTGAAGTCGTTGTCCGCGTCTTCGTGGTTGATCCAATACACGGTCGGCTCGTCGTAATAATAGAGGTCGTATTCGTTGCTCGTCAGGTTCCCCACTGCCGAAACATTGACATTCTCCTGCATGGGATGGGCGATGAGATACCAGCCGTCCTTGGTGCCAGAGGTATATGGCGTGATGGTCTTTTGCACCGTTGCCGTGATGCCGTCGGTGGTGTGGAAAAGCTGCCCGCCATCCTCGATGGTAATGGAATATTGTTGGGACTCGAAAAATGCGCGTACCATGAAAGTGTAATTCAAATCATAGTAGGCGATGTCTTCCCATATTTCACCATCGTCGCTCACCCAACGTCCGTTAGGATTACCAGTATCGGCACTCACTGCAGCAGGGTGTGCAGCTCCACTGCCGTTATAGAACACAACCCAAACGTTCTTGGTCGTGTCGATGGCGACAGGCGCGTCAAATACATACTCCACAAAGTCACCAACGCCTGTCATGACCACATCCATCTGACCCACCTGATTAGACGGAGCGAATTCGCCGTCGTTGAATATGGTCACATTACCTGTCATTTCATTATAATCGAAAGCCGACACTTTGGTAATCACATTACCTTCATAGCTACCGGCAGGGAACATCACGCCCCACCAAAAGTTTCCGCCACCAGTACCGATGATATTCTGCCTGATACCATCATCATAGTAATACCAATCGTTTGGAGCGCCAATAGGGTGTTGCATGCTTCCCGTCACAGAGAGATTGCCTTCAGGCTTGATGGTAAGGGTGTTTCTTGCGGAATACAGGTTCGAGACAGAAGCCTCGATGTCCACTTCGGCATCGGCAATGAGCCTTACCGTCGAACCTTCCAAGGGCAATTCCTGTGGCAGCCAGTTGCCTGCATCGCTCCAAAGGCTTGAGTTAGTTCCTACAAAGAAATGATGGTTGGGGACGACCTCAAAGTTGGCCACCAAAGTGATGTCTTCCGTGAGGTTGAAAGTATAATCCGCTTCGGTGGAAACCACCACGCCGTCCACCGTCCAGTTGCTGAACACGCCATCAGTCTTTGGTTCGGCGTGAACCGTGCTTTCCGGATTGGTGCAGGTGCCATATTGTATGATGGACGCTTCTCCCAACAGTTCAAGATTCACCGTGACAAGGATTCGGGCTGGCACTTCCTGATAGTTGGTGAATGCCGACCACCCCGAAGTTCTCTTATAGATGGCCTGAGTGCCGCAAGGCACAAGAACCGGAACGGCGGTGTTTATGCCATAAAAGGCCAAAGAGCCAAGCGTTGGCGGTGTCGTGCTTTTCGAATAGATTTGAGAAAATCCACTGTAATTGTAATAGTAATAATAATAATTGCAGAAAGCATAGCTCCCTATCGTGGTCACGGAACTGCCGATAATCAGACTGCCAGTGAAACCGCTGCAATTTTGGAAAGCAGCATCGCCTATCGTGGTCACGGAACTGCCTATGGTCAGGTCGCCCGCGAAACCACTGCAACCTTCGAAAGCATGGTCCCCAATTGTAGTTACGGAATTGGGGATGGTTAGATTGCCCGTGAAACCGCTGCAACCAGAGAAAGTCCAATCACTTATCGAGGTCACGGAATTGCCAATGGTCAGGCTGCCCGTGAAACCGCTGCAACCATAGAAAGCACTTGCACCTATCTTGGTCACGGAATTCGGGATGGTAAGGTTGCCCGTGAAACCGCTGCAACCCCCGAAAGCACCTTCATCTATCTTGGTCACGGAATTCGGGATGGTAAGGTTGCCCGTGAAACCGCTGCAACCAGAGAAAGTCCAACCACTTATCGAGGTCACGGAATTGCCTATGGTCAGGCTGCCCGTGAAGCCGCTGCAACCAGAGAAAGCTGATCCACCTATTGAGGTCACCGAATCAGGAATGGTCAGGCTACCCGTGAAACCACTGCAACCAACGAAAGCAGCCTCTCCTATCGAAACCACGGAATTCGGGATAAACAGGTTGCCGGTAAAACCACTGCAATCGTAGAAAGCACGCTCACCTATCGTGGTCACGGAATTGCCTATGGTCAAGCTGCCCGTGAAGCCGCTGCAATATTCGAAAGCACAACCACCTATCGAAGTCACGGAATTAGGGATGGTCAATCCTCCCGCGAAACCACTGCAACCATAGAAAGCATGGTCCCCAATTGTAGTTACGGAATTGGGGATGGTCAGACTGCCCGTGAAACCGCTGCAATTGTAGAAAGCAGAACCACCTATTGAAGTCACGGAATTGCCGATGGTAAGGCTGCCCGTGAAACCGCTGCAATTCTCGAAAGCATTTTGCCCTATCGTGGTCACAGAGTTGGGAATGGTCAAGTCGCCCGTGAAGCCGCTGCAATTTTTGAAAGCATTTTTCCCTATCGTGGTCACGGAATTTGGGATGACCAGGCTACCCGTGAAGCCGCTGCAACCCGAGAAAGTCCAATCACTTATCGAAGTCACGGAATTGGGAATGGTCAAGCTACCCGTGAAGTTACTGCAACCAAGGAAAGCATTATTTCCTATCGAAGTCACGGAATTGCCGATGGTCAGACTGCCCGTGAAACCGCTGCAATTCTCGAAAGCAGAACCACCTATTGAAGTCACGGAATTGGGGATAGTCAAGCTTCCCGTGAAGCCGGTGCACCAATAAAAAGCCTGTGCCCCAATCGAAACCACGGAATTGCCAATAGTCAGACTTGTAAATCCGCTGCATTCTCGGAAAGCACAATTGCCTATTGATGTAACGGAGTTCGGAATAACTAGGCTACCTGTGAACGATGCCCTCATAAACACACCAGCAGGAAGTACTTCAACATTATTGGCAATGGTGAGCGTACCACCACAACCTACAAAGGGAGGTCTATCAAAGTTTATTGCACAATTTGTGGCGTTGTAATGCACTTCCGTGAAGCCGCTGCAATTGTAGAAAGCATAATTGCCTATCATGGTCACGGAATTGCCGATGGTCAGGCTACCCGTGAAACCGCTGCAATTGTCGAAAGCATAATCGCCTATCGTGGTCACAGGATAGGCCGTGCCATCATAGGTCACAGATTCAGGAATCACCAACGAGCCGGTGGCCGAAGTGCCATCCACATGGCCGGTCACGGTTACGGTTGTTCCGCCATCATTGACGGAATAGTTCAGGTTGCCCACAGTGAAACTCTGGGCCATTGCATTTGTCAGTCCCACCACATTCAGCAGCAGGACAAGCAGGGCTGTACGAACCGCCCTTTTCAAAGGTAAGAATTTAATACTCATAACATTAGAATTTAGATTTAACTTAAATAATCAAAACCCAAAGTAAAATCCTTTTTCATTGTAAACCAATGTTTTATACCATCCATAAGAGATAGAAAAACCTATCTGTTTTCATTTGAAAAACCTATCCATTTTGGATAAACTCTCCAAAAAAGTTGTAATCCAAAATCTCGGAAATGCGTTTCAGCAGGTCGGTGTTGATGGAGGCATTGGCATACACCTTATACAAATGGTTGGGTGTGCAAGGAATCTGGCGGGCGAGCCAAACGGTGGTCCTGCCTTGCTGCTTCAGCACGGCCTTAATCCTGTTCCCGATATGTACGTCCCTGACCTTCGACATAGAAAAAGCGTGGAATGTGTTTCTTGCTCGGGTTCAAGGGATTCCACGCCCTACTCATTCCTACAAGTCATTCCACGCCGTAACAAGTACGGCATTTCATAACTAACCTTGAATGAGTTTGTCCTCCAAGCGGAGGACGGGTGGAATTTTTGAACCCAAGGACAGCTATAAACGCTATCTTATTTATATGTTATGGTTTGATTGTCTGGCTTTGTCTTTATTTCTCTGTTCGTTATATTATTGACTTTTCTTTAACTACTTCAATTACGCCGTCAAGTCATGGAACAATGCATTCACGCCCAACCACCAATACTTGGTTTTCTCCACTTCCAACTTGGCATAAACAGGCGAAGCATAAACCATTCTCAATGCAGTCTGCATATCAGGAGCCATACCACATCTTATCAACCTATTGGCCAATTGCGCCACCTTGTTGGGCAATAGCAGATGGACGTTATCTTGTGTGATTTTTGGTTGTTTCATCTCCTTATCTCCTTATAATCAACGAATTTCAGCGTTTTTATCGACTGTTCTGTATGAAACAGCACTTGATTAACCAATTTATATGTCTTCAACCTACGAATCAGTTCCGCCTTGGTGATGATGCCTGACTCATACAAGTTGAAACTGAGATACACATTGTCATTGGCCACCGGCCCTTCCACAATATCATAATCATGCTCGAAATCCAGTTTGGTCCGATTGTCATGCACAAAATCAACCCATGAAGCATTGGCAGAACGAAACCTGCGTTGTTTCAAACTTTTCGATGGATAATACTCATACACATTGATATATCCTTTTCTTTCGTTGGTTTGTTCCATACGCAACCTCACCCATCTGCCGGCTTGTGGAAGACTCGTGGTAGTATAGAAACCTTGGCCAAAATCCAATGGGCGATTGGCTTCCAATATCATAGGCTGATTCACTATCTCAAGGCTTCCGTGATATAGTATCATAACAGATGTTTTTTTAAGTATTCCTCAATTTCAATTTGGATTGTCTGGGCTCCTTGTGTATGTAGGACTTCATAATGATCAAGCAGAAATGAAATGACACCACGCTTCTCAAACAACTGCTCCACTTCCTTGCCGCTCTTATTTGTTGTTTTCTTGTACTGTTCAATACAAAAAGACACAAATTCCAGTTTTGCTATCTGCTTTGCGTCACTCATTTTCTTTTAGATTTCACCCTGCAAAACTACACATTTTTTCCAAAAACCAACAAATCACCCCACAAACTCCGCAAACTTCTCGGCCTGCTCCTTCAATTGGGTCAAT
>JAFWRA010000241.1 GCA_017508895.1 Bacteroidales bacterium | reverse complement strand
GGCAACGAATATCCTCTGGTGAAGCTCGAAATCTCCAGCGCATCACACCCCTTCTACACGGGTAAGATGAAGCTCGTCGACAGCGCCGGTCGTGTTGATAAGTTCAACAACAAGTACAAGAAGTTCTTCGAGAAGAAGGAAGCCAAGTAAGTTGAACCATATCAAAAGAATGAAGCTCTTGCCAGTCGCGAGGGCTTTTTTTTTGCCTTGGCATTATTATTGTCGTATCTTTGCGCCACATATATAATAAGGTGTGAAACGGCGGCGGACTGACATTTTGTCGCCTAATGCAAAAACTGTTTTATGAGTTATAAAGTTGAACCCGAATTGTTTTCAGATATGATGGACTCCAATCCAGAGTTCATTCCCGTGTTGACCATTGAGGAAGGACGCCTTTCTCAGGAAGAGGAAGTGCCAGAGGAGCTGCCTATTTTGCCTTTGCGCAACTCGGTACTTTATCCTGGCGTGGTCATCCCCATCACCGTGGGACGCGACAAGTCTATCCAGCTGGTGAAGGAATACAACCGCAAACGCAAGTCCATCGGCGTCATTGCGCAGAAGGACGCGAATGTGGAAGAGCCGATGCTCGACGACTTGTATAAGGTGGGCACCTCGGCGCAAATCCTTAAGACCTTTGAGATGCCTGACGGTAATGTCACGGTCATCATTCAGGGCAAACGTCGTTTTGAAGTGGTGGAACCGACACAGGTTGAGCCTTACATTAAAGCTACAGTGATTCCATATGCGGCTTCAGTGGATATTCCTAACTCGCGTAAGTTCAATGCTTTGATACAATCCGTGAGGGAGTTGGCCATTCAAGTCATCGCTCGCTCGCGCAACCTGTCGCAAGAGGCGGGCTTTGCCATCAAGAACATCGACGACCCTATTTTTCTGCTAAACTTCGTGGCCAGCAATGTGGAGGCCGATATGCCTGTCCGTCAAGGACTTTTGGAGGCACGCAACCTCAACCAGATGGCTTCCGACCTGTTGGCCGTGCTGACCGACGAGCAGCAGATGCTGGAGCTGAAGCAACAGATCCAAAGTAAGGTGCGAGTCGACATGGACAAGCAACAGCGTGAGTATTACCTCAACCAACAGCTTCGAACCATTCAAGAGGAATTGGGCGGTAGTCCCAACGAACAGGATGTCAAGGAGTTGACGGAAAAGGCAGCGAAGAAGAAATGGTCGAAGGAAGTGGCCGAGGTCTTCGATAGAGAGCTGAAGAAATTAGAGCGAACCCATCCACAGGCGGCGGAATACGGCATACAGCTGAACTATTTGCAATACCTCGTTGACCTGCCGTGGGAGGAGTATACCAAGGATAACTTCGACCTGAAACGCGCCCAACGCATCCTCGATGCCGACCACTATGGTTTGGACAAGGTGAAAGATCGCATCGTGGAGCATCTCGCCGTGCTGAAGTTGCGCAATGACATGAAATCACCTATTTTGTGTCTTGTCGGACCTCCTGGTGTGGGTAAGACCTCGTTGGGCAAGTCCATCGCAAGGGCTTTGAACCGCAAATATGTCAGAATGTCATTGGGCGGTGTTCGCGACGAGTCCGAATTACGTGGTCACCGTAAAACCTACATCGGTGCCATGCCTGGCCGTATCATCCAGAATTTGCGCAAGGTAAAGTCGAGTAACCCTGTTTTCGTTTTGGATGAAATCGACAAGGTGAGCGGCAACAACATCAACGGCGACCCGCAGGCTGCCTTGCTCGAAATCCTTGATCCTGAGCAGAATAATGCTTTCTACGACAACTTCATCGAGTTGGACTACGACCTCTCGAAGATTCTATTCATCGCTACGGCCAACAACCTTGCTACTATCCATCCCGCCTTGCGCGATCGTATGGAAATCATCGATTTGAGTGGCTACCTGCGTGAAGAGAAATACGAAATTGCCAAACGTCACCTCATCCCGAAGCAGATGAAGGAGCACGGCCTCGACAATAAGCAAATCACCTTCCCGAAGGACATCGTGATGCACATCATCGACGACTACACCCGTGAGGCAGGCGTGCGTAACCTGGAACGCCGCATTGGCGACATGATGCGTCACCGCGCCAAACAAGTCGTCAGCGAAGAAGCCTTTGACAAAAAGATTACACTAGAGGATTTGCGCAAAGTGCTCGGTGTGCCCATGCACCACGACGAAGACGAGGTGAAACACACCATGCCGGGTGTGGCCACAGGCTTGGCTTGGACGCAAGTGGGAGGTGAGATACTGTCCATTGAGGTCAGTTTGAGTCGTGGTGGCGGACATCTCTCACTGACGGGTAACCTCGGCGAGGTGATGAAGGAATCCGCGACCATCGCCTACGAGTTCATCAAGGCACACGCCTCGCAACTCAACATCAATCCTGATGTGTTTGAGGCTTGGAATGTACACGTCCATATCCCTGAAGGCGCTACGCCCAAGGACGGTCCCTCGGCAGGTATCACCATGCTCACCGCTTTGACTTCTGCCTTCACCCAACGCAAGGTGAAGAGCCAGTTGGCTATGACGGGTGAAATCACGCTACGTGGCAGAGTGTTGCCCGTGGGCGGTGTGAAGGAGAAGATGCTGGCCGCCAAGCGCAATGGCGTCACCGACCTCATCCTTTCCATCGATAATGAGCACGATATCAAGGATATCAAGGAGGACTACATCGAAGGACTGAATTTCCACTATGTGGAAAACATGATGGAGGTGCTTGACTTGGCCTTGGAGAAGGAACAGGACAAGAACGACTTGGATTACAACAAGTATCTGAACAACTTGCATCCCGAGGTAATCGGTTTTAAGGTGAAGTGAAAATGAGAAGAGGGTTGCTGGGATTGGTTTTGTTGCTTGTGCTGACTGCAGGATGCGGTCAGCGACAAGGTGACGATGAAAACCTCGCCATCTTTAAGTACAACGAATCCGCCGGCATCCTCACCCTCGACCCGATTTATGCCAAGGACTTGCCACACATTTGGGCTTGCGACCAAGTGTTCAACAGTCTTGTGGCTTTCGACGACAAGATGAACCTGGTCCCGATGGTAGCCAAGTCGTGGGACATCAGCGAGGATGGTTTGCGTTACACATTCCATCTGCGGGATGATGTGCAGTTTCATGAGGATAAGTGCTTTGACGAGCTGAATGCCAAGTCTCGTTTCGTCACCGCCCAAGACTTCGTCTATTCCTTCAACCGTGTTGTCGATAAAACCTTGAATTCGCCAGGTTTGTGGATTTTTTCATCGGTCAAGCACAATGATGACCAGTATGCCTTCACTGCCTTGGATGACACCACTTTCCAAATCGAACTTTCCAAGCCTTTCCCGCCATTTTTGGGCATCCTTTCGATGACCTACGCTTCAGTGGTGCCTCACGAAGCCGTTGAGTATTATGGCGACGACTTCCGCAGCCATCCTGTCGGGACGGGGCCGTTCAAGTTCCAGTATTGGAAAGAGGGCGTGAAACTCGTTTTCCGCAAGAATCCCAACTATTTCGAGCGTGACGCGGCAGGGGAGAGACTGCCATACATCGATGCTGTCTCCGTCAGCTTCCTCATCGACAAGCAGGTGGCCTTTTTGGAGTTTATCAAAGGCAAGTTCGACTTCATGTCGGGCATTGATGCGCGCTATAAGGATGAATTGCTGACCTACGATGGCAACCTGCGCAAAAAATATGAGGACAAAATCGAGTTGATTACTGAGCCTTACTTGAACACTGAGTATTTCTCCTTCTTCATCGACCCCAATGACCCGTTGGGTCCCGACCGTGCACGAGCCTTGCGGCAGGCCGTCAACCTCTGCATCGACCGAGAGAAAATGCTGCGTTATTTGCGCAACGGTATCGGTGAACCAGGCACTGGCGGCATGATTCCTGTGGGATTGCCAGGGCATAGCAGTACCATTGGCTATAGTTACGATTTGAAGCGCGCACAGCGTTTGGTGGCCGACAACCATCTGCAAGGCCATCTTTTGCAACTCACCACTGTGGCCGACTATGCTGACATCGGGAAGTTTGTGCAAAGCCAAGTGGAGCAAATCGGGTTGCAGTGCAAGATGGAGGTAATACCCCCTGCCACGTTGCGCAGCATGAGGTCAAACGGTAGTCTGCAGTTTTTCCGTTCCTCGTGGGTGGCAGACTATCCTGATGCGGAGAACTATCTTTCCTTGTTCATTACCAGTAATTTCGCTCCATCGGGGCCCAATTACACCCATTATTCCAATCAAAAGTATGACAAATTATACGACAAAGCCTTGCTTTGTAACGACTTACAAGAACGCGCCAAATATTACACCGAGATGGACAGCTTGATGATGCAGGATGCACCTGTGGTGGTACTGTTCTATGACGAGGTGCTGCGTTTTGTGAACAAGCGCGTAAAGGACATGGGCAGCAATCCTACGAATCTGTTGGATTTGCGGCGGGTAAGGATTGGAGAATAAATCCATTTCAATTGTATTAAGTGAATTGTTTTTGTATCTTTGTCCACACACAAAGACAATGCTAAATCCTTAATACTATGAAAATCAAACATTTATTTCTTTCGATTCTGCTATTAGGCTCTATTAGCTTAATTGCACAAGAGGAAGCCAAAATGCTGCGCTTCCCAACCATTCACGGCAACGACGTGGTCTTCACTTATGGCGGTGACCTTTATTCCGTCGACATCAAAGGCGGCATCGCCCACAAGCTCACCAACGACCCGTTGGGCTATGAAATGTTCGCGCGTTTCTCGCCCGATGGCAAACACCTTGCCTTCACCGCGCAATACGACGGCAACACCGAGGTCTACGTGATGCCTTATCCCGAGTGTGGCACGCCTACACGTCTCACCTACACGCCTACCCTTGGCCGCGACGACATCAGCGACCGCATGGGCCCGAACAACATTGTCATGGCCTGGAAAGACAATGAGAACGTCGTCTTCCGCTCCCGCAAAGAGAGTTGGGACGACTTCGTGGGTCAGCTTTTCCTCGCCAACATCAACGGTGGCCTGGCCGAGCAACTGCCTCTGCCTGAAGGTGGATGGATTTCGTATTCGCCTGATGGCAAACAGATTGCCTATAACCGCGTGATGCGCGAGTTCCGTACATGGAAATACTATCGTGGCGGCATGGCCGACGACGTTTGGATTTACGACTTCAAGTCGAAAAAAATCGAGAACATCACCAACAACAACGCGCAGGACATCTTCCCGATGTGGGTGGGCAACAAGGTCTACTTCTGCTCCGACCGCGACCGTACGATGAACCTGTTCTGCTACGACCGCAGTACCAAGCAAACCACCAAGGTGACCGACTACACCTATTATGATATCAAGTGGCCCTCGCTCGGCGACAAGGACATTGTTTATGAAAATGGTGGTCAACTGTTCCGCTACAACCTCGCTGACGGCAAGGTCTATTCCATCCCTGTGCAGATGGCTAACGACAACAAGTCGACGCGCACCAAATATGTGGATGCCAGCCAGTTCATTAACTCTAGCACGATTTCTCCCGACGGCAAGCGTGTGGCTTTTGGCGCCCGTGGCGACGTGTGGACGGTGCCAGTCAAGTCGGGCATCACGAGGAATCTGACCCAGAGCGACAACGCTCACGACCGTAATGTGGCATGGTCGCCCGATGGCAAATACATCGCCTACATCAGCGACCGCACAGGCGAGGACGAGATTTACATCCAAGCGCAAGACGGCAAGGAAGAAGCCATCCAATTGACTACGAACTCAGATACTTACAAGTATGGCATGTCTTGGTCACCTGACAGCAAGAAGATTCTCTGGTCCGACAAGATGAATCGCATCAACATGGTCGATGTGGCTTCCAAGAAGGTTACAGAGGTGGCTCATAGTTTGGCTGGTGAAATGGACGACTTCTGCTGGTCGCCTGACAGTCGTTGGATTGCATACGCTATGCCGAGCACCTTCTCCGTCAGCCAGATCCACATTTACAATGTCGAATCAGGGAAGGATGAGACGGTCACCGATGGCTGGTACAATTCCTCGTCGCCTGCCTTCGACAAGAACGGCAAATACTTGTATTTCACCTCCGAACGCGATTTCCGACCCACCTATGGCTGGCTGGAGTGGAACCATGTCTATACCGACATGTCGAAGATCTATCTGATTACCTTGCAGAAAGATACACCATCGCCGTTCTTGACAGAGAACGATGAGGTGAAGACTGAAGATGCTAAAGTTGAGGCTAAGGACGGCCCTTCGACAGGCTCAGGGACCTCTGCTGGCAAAAGCAAGAAGGATGGAAAGAAAGGACCAAAAGACGGTAAGCCGGAGGGAAAACCTGAAGGTAAGAAAGAGGTCAAGGTGGTGAAGATTGACTTCGAGGGTATCAGCAATAGGGTAGTGGTGCTTCCCGTCAACGCAGGTAGATATTGGAACCTGACAGGCGTTGAGGATGGCTTGTATTATGTGGCTGCTGGTCGTAACGGCGGTGGTCTCGGCTATTTTGACACCAAGTCGAAGAAATGTACTTCCATTGGTGGCTTTGGCTACGAACTCTCAGCCGATGGCAGTAAGATGCTTATGCGTGAAGGCCGTGGTTATAAGGTAGTTAACGCACCTAAAGGTCCCATGCCTGGTGGCGGCAAACCTGGTGAAGGTGGCAAGGGCGATGATGCCATCGACCTCTCGAACATGAAGAAATGGGTGGAGCTTCGTACCGAGTGGACGCAAATCTACAACGAGGCCTGGCGCCAGATGCGCGACTTCTTCTATGCACCCAATATGCACGGCGTGGACTGGCCTGCGATGAAGGAGAAGTATGGCAAGTTGTTGCCCTATTGCGCCGACCGTAACGACGTGAACTACCTCATCGGTGAACTGATTGGCGAAATCAACATCGGTCACGCCTATGTGGGTGAAGGCGATCGCGTGAAGCCTGAACGCATCCCTATGGGTATGCTGGGTTGCCGCATCCACCGCGACAAGTCTGGCTACTATCAGATTGACAAGATTCTGAAGGGCGAGAACTGGAACGACAAGACCCGTTCGCCACTGACCGAAGTGGGTGTGAATGCTAAAGAAGGCGACTACATCATCGCTATCGATGGACAGAGCACCAAGGATATGAAAGATATGTATGCTGCCCTCATCGGCAAGGCTGACAAAGCCGTGCTGCTCACCTTAAATAATAAGGCTTCTGAAAAGGGTGCCCGTGATGTGGTGGTGAAACCCATTGCCGACGAAACAGGTTTGTATTACTACAATTGGGTGCAAGGCAACGTGGAGAAGGTGAGCAAGGCCACCAACGGACAGGTGGGTTATATCCACATCCCCGATATGGGCGTGGAAGGCCTGAACGAGTTTGCCAAGTACTTCTATCCGCAACTCGACAAGAAAGCACTCATCATCGATGACCGTGGCAATGGCGGCGGCAATGTCAGTCCGATGATTGTGGAGCGACTGCGTCGTGAGCTGTCCATGTACGATGTGATGCGTAACGGCGAGCCTGAGACCAAGCCTACCAAGATGATGCTCGGTCCCAAGGTGTTGCTGTTCAACAAGTACTCCGCCTCCGACGGTGACCTGTTCCCCTATCAGTTCAAAAAGCACAAGATTGGCACGACCATCGGTATGCGTTCCTGGGGCGGTGTGGTCGGTATTCGTGGCAGCTTGCCCTTCATCGACGGAGGCTCGCTGACCCGTCCCGAGTTTGCTCCTTTCGACGAGAAAGGCAACTGGGTCATCGAAGGCTATGGTGTCGATCCCGACATCGTCATCGACAACGACCCCGCCCGCGAGTTCGAGGGTATTGACGACCAACTCAACAAGGCCATCGAAGTCATCCTTGAGCAGATGAAGGACTATCCAGATATCCCTGAGATTCCTGCTTGGCCGGACAAGACGAAGTAAAGACAACAATGATTGAAAAAGACTGTTCTCAATTTGAGAGCAGTCTTTTTTTTGTTTTATGAGTGTTAAACTCTATTCCTCCACCAATTCATAATTCGTACTACGCCCTCCTTCGTTGGAGCAACGAAGTATGCCTTTCTCGACAAGGTCTTGTATGTCGCGTAAGGCAGTGGCTGTAGAGGTCTTGGTCATCTTGGCCCATTTGCTGGTGTTGAGTTTGCCCTCAAAACCGTCCCAAAGACGGTTAATGACTTTGATTTGTCTCTCGTTGAGGGCGACATTACAATGCTCTTGCCAAAACAAGGATTTACGCACCACCCGATGTGTTTTTTCAACGGCAGTGTCGATGGCGCTCTCCATGGTTTGTAAGAACCATAAAAGCCACTGCGTGATGTCCAGACCATGCTTGCCCATGTATTCCAACACATCGTAGTAGTTCTTCCTGTCGCGCAAGATGGCGGCCGACATACTATAGAAACGTTGTGATGTTCCATCGGCACGCGCCAAGAGCATATCGGTGAGCGTGCGTGTCAAGCGTCCATTGCCATCGTCAAACGGGTGGATGTTGACAAACCAAAGATGGGCTACGGCAGCTTTCAGCACAGGGTCGGTGGTAGGCTCACTGTTGAACCAATCCAAGAACAGCTGCATCTGAAGGGGCACATCCTCCGAAGGCGGGGCTTCATAATGTATTATCTCCTTTCCCATGGCTCCGCTTACAACTTGCATCGGTTCCGTGCCTTGTCGCCAAGCGGCCACGGTGATAGGGATGATGCCGCTTCTTCCCAGGGGAAACAACGCAGCATGCCAGTTGAACAGCCGCTGTTCTGTCAATGGTGCATCGGAATGTTGTACGGCATCCAACATCACTTGTACTACGCCCTCGGTATAATGGTCGGGCATGGGCAATCCGGCAGTGTCAAGGCCAAGATGACGAGCCACCGATGAACGCACATGATTGGGGTTAAGGAGCAAACCTTCGATTTCGCTATTGCGTAACACATCTTCGGTCATCACATCAAGCGATGAGGTGCTTTGCGTGTCAAGGCCGAGGCTGTTCATTAGTCCGAGAAGCCTGCCTTGCTTTTCGCGTACCCGTGCCAATGGACCGATGACACTGTCGTTGCTCCAACAGAAATGCGGCCATCCAGCATATTGCCATATCCAAAATGGTGTCTTCATGAATTATTCAAATTATGAAACAAATAATCTTATTTTTCGCTGCAAAGATACAAATATTGTACAAGTTCATATTGTTTGATGTGAAAATATTCAATAATCACATCATAATTTGATTTGAATATTGGCATTATTCGTTGCATTACAAAGAAAAAGCCCGTCAGATAGCTCCAACGGACTCTTTCAAATTAGGTTAAACCTCTCTTATTACTTGGCTTTCTTAGTCGAAGCCTTTTTAGCAGGTGCCTTCTTGGCTGCGGGAGCTTTTTTCTCAGCCGTTGCTTTCTTGGCTGGTGCCTTCTTAGCCTTAGGCGCTTCGTCCTTCGGCACGTTCTTCAGGATGTCGCACATGAAGTCCCAGAACATCTGGACGGTCGCGATTTCGCAACGCTCGTCGGGTGAGTGCACACCGCGAAGGGTGGGACCGAAACTGATCATGTCCATGCCCGGAATCTTATCGCCGATGAGGCCGCATTCCAGTCCCGCATGGATGGCTCTGACTTTAGGATCTTTGTTGAAGCGTTTCTTGTAGCAGTTCACTGCGACGTCCAAGATGGCGCTGTTGGGGTTGGGTGCCCAACCTGGATAGCCATCAGTGTGCTCCACATCGGCATCGGCGAGGCTCCACACGGCTTCCACCATATTGGCGATGTCTTGCTTCGACGACTCGATGGAGCTGCGTTGTGAGGTTTGGATGAAGAAATAGCCTTCCTTCTTCTTGCAGGAGGCGAGGTTGGTCGAGGTCTCCACAAAGTTCGGGATGGTCTGCGACATGGCGATGACACCGTGCGGGCAGGCATAGAGGCCGTTCAGCAGGTTGTACTGAGACATCTCGTCGATGACCACGTCGGGTTGCACCTCGGCGACTTCTGCCGTGACTTTCAGTCCGGGTTCAGTCACTTGGTATTCTTGCTTGAAGTGCTTCTCCATGTCC
>JAFWRA010000003.1 GCA_017508895.1 Bacteroidales bacterium | reverse complement strand
TCGTAGTCGTTCATGTCGAGGAACTCATATTTGCCAACGAGTTCGATGTCGCCCCAGCTGCGACCAGCGCGGACGCGGTTGAACTTGGCACCGTCGGAGTCGTAGCTCTGCTTGCCACCGAGGAGGAGGCAGGCACCTTCCACATACCAGCCTTGGAAATGATAAGGCTTGTCGATGCCGACTTCAGGCTTCATGTAGGTCCAATCCGATACCCAGGCACCTTCGAGACGCAGGCCATTGTAGTGACCGGCGAGTTCGGCAGTGGCGATGAGGTTGTGGTCGGTGTTCTTGATATCATCGGTGTCGATGTATTTCTTACGGCTGATGTTGGTGGTATTGCGGCAGCTGAAACGGGTACCGCTGTAAACGCCCATCTCATCGGACGTCTTGGGAGCGTCGTACATGACTGCGCCACCGACATGGATGCCGAGATCAGGTTCGTTGATGGGACGCACCACGACCTTACCGACGTAGGAAAGACCTTCGTCCATGCCATAGTCTTTGTTGTTGGTCTCAACATAGTCGCGGGTCTCTTGGCCCTCGATTTCCTGGAAGAGCACGCTGGCACTGCCGAAGAAATACTTGTTGGTGTACTTGGCGAAGACACCGAGGTGGCGGCTGGGAGCGAAGGCGTTGATCACCATCGGGCGCTCCATGAACATGAGGTAACGTGAAGAGGTATTGCGCGACATGGTGAAGTCGGGCTTCATGCTACCGACAGTGAACTGCCAGTTCTTCAAGCCGTTGTAGCGAACCACAGCGTCTTTCAGCTCGAAGGAGCCGTTAGCGAGTTCCATGTCGATCTCACCATACCATTCAGGGGTGATTTGAGCCTTGGCAGCAAAGCGTGCGCGACGAATGCTGGCGCCTGAGCCAATCGGGTCGGCCCATTCCTGGGCGCCGAAATAGTGACCAAAATCGACCTGCACTCTGGCATCGAACCAGAATTTGTAGTCTTTGTCTTTTGACTCGAACACCAAGATGCCGTCGCGACTCGAAGTCTGCAACGACTTGACGTTCACCTTGTTGCCATACTGGTCGACGGCTTGCGCCTTGTCTTCAGTCTGTGCAAAGGCCATTGAGCCCAACAAGAGGGCGGCCATCATTAATACAGTCTTTTTCATAGTGTGAAACATTTTAGTTAAACTTAATTTGAGATAGTTACAAACAGCAAAATTAGAAAAAAAAACAATGCTTCGACAAGCTCATCAAACAATGCAAGAAAAAAAATCGCCATTGTTTCGTTTTCCTTTTCTCAACATGTCTTTTCGCAAAAATGCCTACCTTTGCAGGCATGAAATGGGTTCGTTCCATAGCGTTTTTGATGTTGTTGGCGGCCTTTGCCGCATGTGGCGACAATTCCGCCACGGTAGAGACGCAAAATTTTGCGTCTCTACAAACACGACAATTGCAGGCCATCGACAGCCTGATGTGGCAGCAGCCAGATAGCGCCTTGGCGCAAATCATTGATTATATGGATTGTACAGACGGTGCATGCACCGTCTCTACCGCGCACTATGCCCATCTCCTTTTGGCCGAATTGCTCTATAAAAACGATTATGAACAAACCAACCGCGCCGAATTGCTGCGGGCGGTGGCATATTACGATTCGTTGTGCGCCGAAAATGACGACATCGCGTTTTTGGATGCCCGTGCACATTACATGAATGGTGTGGGATTTTACGAGCGCGACAGTGTGGTGGCGGCCTGCGCCGAATACCTAAAAGCCTTGGAAGTGATGGAAAGCCATTTCGATGAAAAGGAATTGATTGGACATAAGGCGAGGTTTATGGCGATGGTCTATTCACATTTAACAAGTTTGTTTTCAGATCTCTATCTTCAAGAGCAATGTATTTTTTTCGCGAAAGCTGCATTAAAACACTACAGCAAATATGGTGCTCCATCATGGCATCCCTCATGGATATTGACAGAAATTGGGATACAACATGAGATATTAGAAAATCTTGATAGTGCAGAATACTATTTTCAAAAAGCAACTGAAACTTTGAACGACACGAATTGTCTCTCGTACAGGGATATTGCCAGTCTTTGCACATATCTTTCATACAGAAAAGACCATAATCCACAACTTGCATTAGAAAGAATGTATGGAATACTTGCTCAAGCAGAGAACGACAAGGAATATTATTCAAGAAGTTCAACAATTGGAGAAATCTTCTATCTTGAAAAACAATATGATTCAGCATGGGTGTATCTGTGCCGAATTTATGAGAATTCGCAATTTGATGATATTAAAAAGCAAGCAGCGGAAAGGTTGTTGGAAATCTGCAAGACCCAAGGTCGTGATTCCGAAATTCTTGAATATGCCAATTATTTAGCACCCTATGCCAATCAATTGGAGAATCATAGCGCCATGAGATCACAGCTAATAGAATTGTACAATACCTTTCGACAGAAAGCACTTGAACGTCAGTATCAGCAAATCATCATCAAGAACTCACGACGAACCGTAGCATTGTTATTTGGACTACTTATTTTTATGGTTGCCATTGTTGTCTTATTCCATCATAAAGATAAGCGGAGTTTGAGACAACTTAAATCTGAAAGTCTTGGAGAAGTGCAAAACCATTTTGGGGAAAACAGTCTTGAACATTTTTTGGCAGAGCCTCTTTGCCAAGAAATCCTTCATTCCATCGTAGACAAAAACATCAAGCGGTCGGCCACGCCCGCCGATTATCCCGAACTTGTGCTCAACGAAAGCCAGCTCCAACAATTGGCTTTGGTCGTCAACCGCTATTTTGGCTCATTCGAAAGTCAGCTTGAGCAGCGAGGTTTAAAGTCCAATCCCGTTTTGGTCAATCTCTGCCATCTCTATCTGCTCGGCATGGATGAAAAACAAACCGCCATCCTCCTCAATAGGGATTATTCATCCATCAAACGGTATGAAAAGAAACTGAAAAACGCATTCGAAACCCAAGAAAACATGGTTTCATTTTTGAGAAACCACGTTTCAAGTATCTGATAATCTATCTTTTACATCCTGCAACTTTTTGCAACTATTCTTTTTGACATTTTTCGGTTTTTTCGTTATACTTTTGTAGCAACAAAATCAAATAACGTTACAACTATGAAGTATTTAAAAAACCGTCTCATCGTATTGATGCTTATGTTAATGATTCCCAATGCATGGACTTTGGCTGATAATTGTTATCTATCAGACAATCACCATCCCATTCAAATTAAGGCTTCACATGTTCAAGGAGTCCCAAAAGGCTTCACCATCCAAGCCTCTATCAACGGTCATACGCTTACTGTTGCTTTCTCCCAAAACATTGGACAAGTTGAAGTTGAAATCACAACGGTAACTGGCAGCACGGTGGATTGCCTTTCTATCCTCACACCCAATGGTCTGCAAAGCTACATTCCTAACACGGGAGACTACATTGTCACTTTCACCCTTTCCAATGGGGATGAGTATTACGGAGAATTTACGGTCAGCGATTAAGCATGGATCCTTTTGACGGACGGATTATCATCAGTGAGACCAAAGGCTTCAAGCAAGTGGAAGTGGCAAGCCTCTCGCATATCATCTGCGAAGACTACCTTTGCACACTATACATTACTAACGAAGAATCGGTAACCTGCGGCAAAAGCCTACGCTATTTCGAACAAGTCTTGCAGCCTTATCCCTTTGTCCGCATCCACCACAACGCCATCGTGAACCTCAGTCAGGTAGCTAAAGTTCACTTCAATGGCAGGCAACGCCATGTCGTCATGCACGACGGCACGGCGTTGCCCATTTCCGTGCGCAAATGGCCCCGCTTCCGAGACATATTTCGCTCTCATACACTTGCCACCAAAAACGACACACTTACAGCTGAAAGCGGCACACCTACAAGAAAAACCAACACGCACCAAAACCAAGGATATGGTTTACTGTGATTTTGCAGCATCTCTAACGATAGAACAAAAGTAACAACAAAACAAACATCAAAATCAAACACAATGAAAACGGCAAAACTTACCATGATGACCACCTTGATGGCCCTAATGCTCCTCGCTGTGGGATGCAAGAAAGAAAACGAAAACACGGCAGAAAGACAACAAAACAATTCAACTCCTATGCTTCAGTTCAACTCATTTGATGAAGTAATAGATTACCTCGTAGATGAGAAAAAAAACAAAAGCAACAAAGACGGCTTTGTTTCCTATGCTGAATACATGGAAAAAGAATACAAGGACTTGGATCCTGAAAACTTTTTTAAAACAAAAGAGGAGATGATACAGTATGCTTTAGAACATCATGACAAGTATCAACTTATTTTATGTGAAGACGGAGAATACATTTTCGAAACAAGATTGTATAATCATGATTACAAATATGTTGCAAATAAAGATGGAATGTTTCAGGTTAAAAATAAGGTATATAAAATAATCGAAGGAGGCTTGGTGTATACTTTGGAATCACATATCCAAGAGCTGACAGACTATGTTGACAACGGATTTAGAAATAATGATGATGTTTTCTCTTTTGTAATATTTGACGATAGCGTAAACACGGACAAAAACAATTGCTTATACTGTTCAAATATGCACAATTGGACTAAAATTAATGAAGATAATAAACTGTATTTTGAAATAAAACTATATTTATCAAATAACAACACCAGAGTTACATATAAACATTATGCAAAACCTTATCATCATAATTTCTTAGGTTGGTTCGGCTGTCTTCGTACAATTACATGCTCGTATAATAATCAAGTAGTTTATAAAGATGCAGCAGGAGATTGGCCACGTATAGGAGGAAACCAATGGATACCGCAATACCCATATCGATGGGATTTTCAAGAATCATGGACTAGCACTAGCGGTTTTGAAACTGTTAAATATGAATACGACTTTATACATTCTTGGATGTGGGAATATGAACATCCCAATACAGGAGGATTTGGGTTTAATGTTTTAGACGCAAGGGCTTCAACTCTTGATGTTGGTGAAATACACGTATATTGCCCAAAACAATATGAAATTGGCTAATCAACACTATTTACATAAGTAACTGTTCAGAATTAAACTGCATAATGCTTTGACACGGGACTATTAGACGCGGGACAAACCTATTGTCTCGTGTCTCGCGTCCCGAAGTCTCGTGTCTATTATGTAAGCTCATCTACTTACAATATTCCATTCATTATTGGAGTTATTAGAATAAATCAAAATACGACGTAAATGTTTAGGAAGTCGATAATACTATTGGTTTCGCTTTTTTATTGCTATTCGCTCTTTCCTCAAAACAGTCAAGACGACCTTATGCCTTGGAACATAGAGATTCATTATAGGAAGCAACACGAAGGCAACCTTGATGCCAATTATCATTGTCTCGGCTTTGGGATGAACTATTCCCTTTCCAAATGGATTGATGCGGGCTTCTTCGTGAATAGCGGGACATACAAATACCAAATGACCGTATCTTCCAACAACATCATACTATTTGATGGAGATAGCCGCGACTTCTTTTGGAAATATGGTTTCAATACCAAATTGCATCCGCTATCTTTGCTATTCCCAAACTTTACGAGCATCGATGTCTATTTTGACGGATACCTTGGAGCTTTTTCCTATACTTCAGATTATTGGCCAAAAACAAACAAGTTCCTCTATGGCGCAGGTGTGGGTATTGCCTTGTATCCGACAAGACACTTCGGTTTGTTTTACGAAAGGGCATACGACAATGTAAACAAAATCACGATTAACCAAAGCAATAAGGTAAAACCTATGAACCGTTTCGGCATCAACGTCCGTTTCGGCGGGCCGAAGAAATGGAGGAAATAATGATTTTGCAATAAAACACCACGCCAAGCGTTAAGGCGATAGAATCAAAGTCCAACAATAATTAATCAATGAAAAAACTGGTTTTATTGGCCGCGTTGTTGCTGCCTGTTATGGCTTACGCACAAAGAGACATCCCTTTCACCTCATCAAAGCCCTTTAACAAGGGCAATTTCAAAATCGATGCGAGCTATTCGCAATTGATGCAGAAAATCCCTTATTCTGGCTATCCCGACTTTCGAGTTGGAATAGGCTATGGCATTACTAATTGGTGCGTGGTAGGGGTCTTCGGCAGTTTCGGCACCCATGAAAGCCTGATGAAAATAGGAGGTGGAACTATGTACAATGGCACAGATACCATTTATGAACCACTTCTTTTTGATGGTAAAATGATTGAGCGCTACTATCATTATGGCATTGATGCAGAGTTGCATCCTCTGACCCTTTTGTTGCCGAATTTTTATTTCGTCGATGTGTATTGTCGTGGCGAATTGGGCATGAGAACCGTAACGGAGCAGTATAAGCCTGCTTACGACGGCCCTTCAGCCGAGCCTGTCCGCAACAACTTTCTTTACGGTGGTAGCGTTGGCTTAGCCATCAATCCATCGAAGTATTTCGGTGTCTTTTATGAATTGGCATTTGACAACCTAAATAAGGAATACAAACCCAAAATAGGCGAAATAAAGGCCAAGGCCTTCCACCGCTTTGGCCTCAATGTTCGATTCCCTGGACCGAAAAAATGGCAAAAACAGCAATAATACCAAAACGCCTGCGTTAACCCAATACGATTATAAATGACAAAACTACAAACGAAAAAAACCATTTACCAACCATGAGAAAAATCATTTTCATGTTGGCTTTCATGCTGTCGTGCAGCATGGGCCTTGCACAACAACCAGAAACAAAACAAGAATTCCCTTACATTCGTAACCAAATCAACGTGAACATTGGAAGAATCAAGGATACCCAAGGGATGATGAACCATGAGTTCTTTTTTGGCTATATGTCCTCGGAAGTGATGTATGGCATCAACGATTGGCTTGAAACAGGGGTGTTCTGCTCATGCCTCAGACTGAGGTCAGGCGAAATCCACAACAATCAGGGAAGGCTGTATTATCCTCTTGTCCTCAATTATGGCTTGGCTGCAAAAGCCCACCTTTTCCCTGCTATCATCAATCCTTCATTTTCGTGGGCGGATTTGTACGCTTCTGCCCAAATCGGTACATTCGCCAACACCACAGGCGGAGACCCCGAAAGGAAGTTTTCCTGTTTCAAAGGCATTAGCTTGAGAGGAATGCTGGGTGCTGGTGTCAATTTCAGCCGTCATTTCGGCCTTTTCTATGAATTTGGTTATTGCACGTATGAGCGCTTCAACCATCGCATTGGTATCAATGTCCGCTTTGGCGGGCCGAAGAAATGGCAAAATCCAAAACAATGACCAGTGACGATGACCATGACCACTTTTACCACGATATGAAGTGGTCATAGTCATGGTCACAAGTCATAGTAAAATAACATTTACCCATGAAAAATTCATTCATTCTTTTCCTTTTTGTCGCACTCGCCTTCAGCAGTTGTCGCAAACAGGTCAGTGACTACGAACGCCCCGATTTTGAGCCTCAACCCACTTTGAACGCCGTGCTTCAGGAAAACCAGCCCGTGTGGGCTCAGGTCACTTTTGCACAGTGTCTTGACTCGGTGCATCCTTCACCTTGCACCGATGCCGAGGTGCTGCTTTATGTGGACGGACAGTTTGCCGAACAACTGCTACACGAAGGCGATGGCCTTTATGTCGGCGAAACCGCCGCTGAGGCCTTGCACGATTATGCCTGCAAGGTCATCATCCCTGGCTTCGACACGCTGTTTGCCCAAACCGAGATGCCCGAGAAGCCCGTAGTGACTGGTGTGGAAATCATGGATAATGCCACCGTTGACGACGAAGGCCGGCCTTGTCCCGCCATCTTGGTCACTTTCAGAACCGACCCCAACCAAAACTTATATTACAAATCCAACATTTACGCTAGTTTTAGAAACGATTTCTATGACGCTGAGACCCATGCACACCTTGGCTACTCCACGGCACAAGGCAACATGAGTTCGTCCATCAACACAGACGATCCCGTTCTGCTCAACGAAGGCTCCAGTGCCCTGCTGTTCAGCAATGAAATCATCAACGACACCACTTATACCCTCAAAGTGAATGCTTATTTCAGTGCTTTGGGCTGGAGTAGCCAACACTATGGTGGCATCAAAGAGACAACGGGCGAGGTGGTGGTCAGGATGCACGGCCTCTCAGAATCGGCTTATCATTACATGAAAAGCCAAAACGCTTTCGAGGAACCCGATGCCTATTCCAACCTCTTCCTCGGCGTCATAAGCCCCATTAACCTATACAGCAACGTGGAAAACGGTCGTGGCGTGTTTGCCGCCATCGCCCCCATGACCTGCGACACCATTTTCATCAACCAAGTAAATTGACGCGCCATGAAAAGAATATTTCTCTTGATAGGTCTTTTGGCTTCTCTTTTTGCCCAAGCCCAACAAACACATATTTCCGGTTTCGTCAGCGATGCCAACGACGGTGAACGCATCATCGGGGCCAATGTCTTTCTGCAAGACCTTTCAAAGGGCGTGGCTACCGACCAGAAAGGGTATTTTAACCTTGCGGTGGAATTGCCAGCTACGCTTTGTGTTTCATGCATCGGCTATGAAGAGACCTGCCTTAAGGTGGACAATGCCGACCAGCCTTTGCAAATACGTTTGAAGCCCTTGACCGAGACTTTACAATCCGTGGAAATCAGTGCCACCCGCATTGAGCGAAGAACCAGCTTCAACACCTTGACCCTCAATGCCAAGAGCATTGACCAACTGCCCACCATCGGCAGTCGCCCTGACATCATCAAGGCGGCACAACAACTGCCTGGCATCGAGGCGGCCACCGAAGCCTCCAGCCTGATGATTGTGCGTGGCGGAAATCCAGGCGAAAACCTTTACATGCTCGACAATGTGCCGCTTATCTATGTCAACCATTTGGGCGGTTTCATGTCGGTGTTCAACTCCGAGATGATCAACACGATGGATATCTATAAGGGCGGCTTTCCAGCACGCTATGGCGGCAAACTGTCCTCTATCGTTGACTTGACCGCCAAGAAAGGCGACCCCACGCGGCTGAAAGGCTCGCTCAGCGCAGGGCTCACCGACTTGGCCTTTGCCGTGGAAGGTCCTGGCGGACTGAAAAACTCCAGTTTTATCATCACAGGGCGCAAAACCCTCACGGAAGCACTCCTTTACATTGCCAGCCAAATCAGCAAAGAGCAGGGCGGACAAGACTACAACATTGCCTACGGCTTCCACGACATCAACGCCAAATACACCTGGGCACCTGATGCCAAAAACAGCTTTGCATTCAACATCTATGAGGGCGACGACTACATGCGCATCTGGAAGAACAAGAGGGAGAACGGCGACATCGAACGCAACAGCATCGGCAACATTTGGGGCAACCTGCTCGTCTCGGGACAATGGAACAGTGTGGTCAGCTCACGGCTTTTCATGGCCAATACCTTGTCGTTCACGCAATACCGCCTGAAGAACAACATGAAGGCCTACCTTAGAAACGACATTGACACGACCGATTTCTTTGTCAAGACCTCTTCACGGGTCAGCGATGTCTCGCTCCGCTCCGACTGGAAGCTCTTCATCGCCAACGCTTGGACTTTGGAATACGGCCTGCAAAGTTCCTACCTCAACTACCGCCCCAACCATTTCATCAGCAGCTTCTCAGATGCCAATTTGCCCGATGTTTCGAGCGTGTTCGACAACTCGCTTTATCTGGACAACAAACTGAAGTTTGGCAGTTGGTTCAATGGTTCTATTGGTTTGAGGGCAAATAGTTTCCTGAATAAGGGTTATCACCATTTTGCTTGGGAGCCAAGGCTGAATCTCAGTTTCAACATTGGGAAGAGTACCATTAATATAACCGCCATGCGGGTCACGCAGAACGCCCACCTGATGATGACACCTGGCTCCATCATGAACAACGAGGTGTGGATTCCCGCCGATGCGCGCATCAAGCCCGCCACCTCCGACCAGGCCTCTGTCGGTTGGCAGCGAGGTTTTTGGCAAGACCATGTCAGTGTGGAAATCGACGCCTACTACAAATTACTCCGCGACTTGGCCACCTACCGCGAGGGCTACAGCACCCTCCTCGGTGACTCCGACTGGCGCAGCAAGGTGGAAGCAGGCGGCAAGGGCAAGTCGTATGGCATTGAAATGATGACCCGTTTCAACTTCAACCGCTTGGACGGCTATGTAGGCTACACTTGGTCACACACCACACGGCAGTTTGACCATATCAACAACGGTAAGGAATATGTGTTTGAGTACGACCGCCCGCATTCCGTCAATATCAATGTGAACTATCAACTGACGGAGCGTTGGTCGTTGAGTGCCTTGTGGACCTATCAGACGGGATTGCCTTACACACCCGTCATCGGGGTGCAGAACACACCTGTCATGACGCCCGAAGGCGATGTGCATTTTGAGCAAACCAACATCTACGGCGAACGCAACAGTGCCAGAATGCGCGACTACCACCGCCTCGACTTGGCCGCCAAGTTCAAGACCAGGAACGAGAAAGGCCGCAAAGCCGAATGGACCTTCTCCATCTACAATGTCTATTGCCGACAGAATCCGTATTATTACTACTACGGTGACAAGAAAGGCGACCCGTTGTATTGGAACCAGTTCCCCGACGAGCCACAAACGCTATGGCAGCGGACTTTCTTCCCGATTATTCCGTCGTTTTCGTATAAAGTGTGGTTTTAAGCTATTTACATAACATTTTCCGTGGACATAGCACTACAATTGCGTAGCATTTTTTGGTGAAAAAGATACTGAGATTTGGAAAATAAATGTAATTTTGCCACAGAAACTAACACATTAAGATTATGACGACTATGCAGGTGAATGCGGAATTGTACCGCGCAATGGGTGAAATCGCTGATGACAAAGTTTTAATGGAAAAGGTGTTGGCTTTTGTGAAATCACTGATACAAAAGCAGAAGAAAGCAAGGAAAAACGATGATGACAAAAGGCTTGAGGCTGCTTTGGCAAAGTTTAGCAGCGATTGGGGTGGAGATGGCACACCGCAGGAAATTGCCGAAGAACTTAGACAGGGCGTTTAACAGGCAATACCAATCATTTCGAACGCATTCCCAACCTACGGATTGAGAATTGGATGGATGCATAGTAGAAATGCCAAATTAATCATCCATTTTTCACTTTTTTCCTATTTTTGCGCCCAAATAGCAAAAGGAGGAAAAAATGAAAATCGCAGTGGTAGGAGCCACCGGCTTGGTCGGCTCGAAGATGCTTCAAGTGCTTGACGAACAGAAGGTTCAGATTGACGAATTGGTTGTCGCCGCCTCGGAACGCTCCGTGGGCAAGGAAATCGTTTTCCAGGGCAAAACCTATAAAGTGGTCAGCGTGGACGATGCCATCGCTGCCCGCCCCGACATCGCCATCTTCTCGGCAGGAGCATCGGCATCGAAACAATATGCGCCGCGTTTTGCCGAGCAAGGCACCTTTGTTGTCGACAACAGCTCGGCTTGGCGCATGGAAAAAGATGTGCCTTTGGTCGTTCCTGAAATCAATGCCGACACTATCACCAAGTACACGCATATTATCGCCAACCCCAACTGCTCCACCATACAGATGGTGATGGCCTTGGCTCCCATCCACAAAGCCTACGGCATCAAACGCATTGTCGTCAGCACCTACCAAAGCGTCTCGGGCAGCGGCCAAAAAGGTGTCAACCAACTGAAGGCCGAACGCGCTGGCGCGAGCGGCACGACTTGCTACCCCCATCCAATTGACCTCAACATCCTGCCCCACATCGACACCTTCCTCGACAACGGCTATACCAAAGAGGAGATGAAGATGGTCAACGAAACGCGTAAGATTCTCCGCGACGAGCACATCGCCGTCTCATCCACCACGGTGCGTGTGCCCGTGTGGGGCGGCCATAGTGAAGCCGTCAATGTGGAGACCGAAAAGCCCTTTGAAATCGACGATGTCCGCAGATTGATGGCTGCCATGCCTGGCGTGGTGGTGCAAGACGACCCGGCCAACAACGTTTATCCGATGCCCCTCTATGCCGAAGGCAAGGACGAGGTCTTCGTGGGTCGCATCCGCCGTGACTTCTCGGTGGAGAACGGTCTCAATTTCTGGTGCGTGGCCGACAACCTCCGCAAAGGCGCTGCCACAAATGCCGTACAAATAGCTAAATACTTAATCGAAACAAATCTAGTTAATGCAGAATGAAGAATGTAGAATGAAGAATGACGCGAAGCGTTGCTGGGCTTTGCCCCATTCTACATTCTTAATTCAACATTCTTAATTCATAAATGAAAGTTTTTAGAAATATCATAGAAGCTAGAAATATCCCCCACGCCGTGGTCACCATCGGCACCTTCGACGGTGTCCATCTCGGCCATCAGGCCATCTTCAACAAGATGAAGACCTTGGCACAAGGCATCGGCGGCGAGACTGTTGTGGTCACTTTTAGTCCACATCCGCGGCAAGTGCTCAACATCGACTGTTCTAATCTGCGATTCCTCTGCACACCCGAGGAAAAACTCAAGAAATTTGAGGAGTTCGGCATCGACAACGTGGTCATCATCAACTTCACCAAGGAGTTTTCGCGTACGCCCTCCGAGGTGTTCATCAAGGACTACATCATCGACAACATCAAGCCTGCCTATATCGTGGTAGGCTACGACCATCACTTTGGCAAGAACCGAATGGGCGACTTCGGTCTGCTCAACGACATGAAGCTGAAATATGGCTTCAAGGTGGAACGCGTTGCCGCACAAGATGTTGAGAACATCGCCATAAGCTCCACGAAGATTCGTAATGCTCTTGCCACGGGCAATGTGAAGCGTGCCAACCAACTGTTGGGCTACACCTATTCCGTCACTGCCGAAGTCGTGGTGGGCAACAAGATTGGGCGCACCTTGGGCTTCCCTACCGCCAACCTTGAGTTGCCGAGAGAGTACATGCTCATCAGCAACCGAGGCGTGTATGCCTGTCTCGTCGACTACGAAGGCAAGACCTACAAGGCCATGGCCAACATCGGGCACCGGCCCACCATCGGCGACCGCAGCGAGGACAATCCCATCATCGAGGTCAACCTGTTCGACTTCGACGGCGACCTTTACGGCAAACAGATCCATGTACGCTTCATCGACCGCATCCGCGACGAGGAGAAATTTGAGGGGTTGGACGAGTTGAAAACCCAATTGGAACAGGACCGTGAGAAAGCAAAGGAGTTGTTAAAAGAGGTTCGGACGGATTTGTAATCCGGCCGGACTGAATCGGGGATTTCAAATCCCCTACTCACAACCATCGGATTGCAAATCCGACGGAACGAACACAAAAAAAAATGAAAATTCTGCTTTTGGTCATAGGAAAAACAGACGAGGACTACCTCATCTCCGGCATCAAGAAATATGTGGGCCGCATAGGGCATTATGCCTCGTTCGAGATGAAAGAAATCCCTGACCCACGCAACCGCAAGACCCTAAGTGAAGACCAACAGAAAAAAGCCGAAAGTTTTCTCCTGCTACAACAACTGCAACCTGGCGACCAAGTCATCCTTTTGGACGAAAATGGCAAGCAATTTACCTCAGTAGAGTTTGCCGAAAACCTTGAAAAGCAGATGACTTCTGGCGCAAAAAGGTTGGTGTTCATCATTGGTGGGCCTTACGGCTTCGCGCAAGAAGTCTACAACCGCGCCAATGCTAAGATGTCGCTCTCACCCATGACCTTCAGCCACCAAATGGTACGGCTTATCTTTGTCGAACAACTTTACCGCGCTTTCACCATCTTGAAAGGTGAGCCCTATCATCATCAATAATAAAACAGCAATAAAATCGTTTAATTAGCATGAAAACAACTAAAACCATACTCATCCTTTGTGCAGCACTTTGCTTTGCCACTTCTTGTAAAAAAGAAGTCGACATGACCCTCAAACAAAAGACAGTCCTTGAAAATGCCGACATCCGTGAAATTGAAGTCAGCGACGGTTGGCAAGTGACCGTTGTGGCCGACAGCTGTACCTACGTCGAATTGGCCTATTCCGCTTATTTGGAGCCCTATGTGAAGGCCAAAATGAACGACAACCGCTTCGAACTTGGTTTTTTGTTGAAGACCTTCAACGCCATCAACTCAGAGTTTCGTGCCACCGTACACTTGCACCAACTCGAAAAAATTGATGCCAAGACTGCCTCAAAAGTCACATTTACAGGCTCATATAATGGAGAACGGCTCTATGTGAACCTGACCGACGCTTCTTCCTGCAACGCCTTGACTTACACGGGCGACAAATGCGAAATCGTGATGGATGCGGCTTCAAAACTGCTCGATTTCCAATTTGACGGTACAACTTGCATAGCCTCATTAACAAAATCCTCACAGTTCAATGGAAGGATCCATGCCACCGAACTGCTCGACCTAGACCTGAACGGCAACTCTCGATTCATCAATCGGGGAGGCGAAACAGCCAGAGCCGACATAAAACTACATGACGGCAGTATGCTAAACATGGTTGAAACCCAAGTGAATAAGCTATATGCTGAGCTCTCCGAAGCCTCCGAAGCCACAGTCTGGGTGACCGAATACCTGAAAGCCACCTTGAATGACGCCTCCACTTTATATTACAAAGGCAATCCGCTAAAGGATTTGGCTTGCCACGACAATTCTGAAGTCAAGCCCTTGTAGTTTTGGCTTGATATTTGCTAATTTTCGCCTCCGTTGCGTTGTGCAACACAAATTATTACTAATTTTGTAACCAAATTTTTTAGAAAATGAAAAGATTAGCACTGTTATTCGTCGCCATTCTGTTTGCGACCGTCACTTTTGCCCAGTCAAACGAACCTTCCAAGTTGCCCATTGACCCGAAGACGGAAAAAATCACTTTCCGTAAAGTCATCAGCAACACGGTAGGCTCTCAGGATGAGGTATTTAACCGTATCTATAGTAGCTTTATGAACACTTACTACAAGAGTCCTTCCACCATCCTCCAGCAAAACGACGGACGCACCCTTAAAGGCAAACACCAATTCCAATTGGACAACGGCGACGCAGTGAAGTCGAAATGGCCTTGGATTACCTACTATTTCACCATCGAGGTGCGTGAAGGCCGGGTGCGCTACACCCTCACCGACTTCATGCAGAAGACCCAATCCAACCACCCTTGTGAAGAATGGATGAATAAGGAAGATCCTTTGTATCAACCTATTTGGGATAACTATCTGAATCAAATCGCTGCCTTTGCAGAGGATTGGGGACAAAAATTTGAGGAAAGTCTCGTCCCCGAAAAAGTGTTTGAAGAAGAAGAATGGTAACAAGATAAAAAAGCCCATAGATTCCCGAGGGAATGACATGGGCTTTTCAAATGGCATACTAAAATGGCTACTCGCGAACGTATAAAGAAAGGCTTCTCCAAACTTCTCAAAGAAGAGAAGTTGAAGCTGATTGCCAACTACTTCGAGAACCCGGGCGAGGTCATTAACCTGCTGAAAAGCTATTGGCATCCCGACTCGAAGCAGCAGCAATTGTTTGACGAGTTCAGCGAGAACACCATCACCAATTTCTTCATTCCCTACGGCATCTCGCCCAATGTGACCATCAACGGTAAGGACTATGTCGTGCCCATGGTCATCGAGGAGAGTTCCGTCGTGGCAGCGGCCTCGGCTGCGGCCAAGTTTTGGGGCGAACGCGGCGGCTTCCATGCAGAGGTCATCGACATGCGTAAGGTCGGACAAGTACATTTCGGCTGGAGCGGCGACAAGGAAAAACTCTTTGCTTTGTTCCCCGAAATTGAAAAACGCCTGTTGGCTGACACAGATGCCATGACCGAAAAGATGCGCAAACGTGGCGGTGGCATCCTTGGGATGCAACTCATCGACTACAGCACACAAATCCCTGACTACTATCAGATTCGTGTGGAGTTCAACACGGGTGACGCCATGGGTGCCAATTTCATCAACTCGGCTTTGGAGCAATTTGGCCACAGCCTGCAAGACTTCTTCGCCGAACGCAACGACTTACCCGAAGAGCTCCGCAAGGTGGAAATCATCATGACCATCCTATCGAACAATACACCCGACTGTCGCGTGAAGGTTTGGGTGGAATGTCCCGTGGAAAAACTTGACGGCATTGATGAACACCTTTCGGGCGAAGAGTACGCCAAGAAATTCAAGAAAGCAGTCGACATTGCCCACATCGACACCGACCGCGCCACGACGCACAACAAAGGCATCTACAACGGCATTGATGCCGTAGTCATCGCCACGGGCAACGACTTCCGCGCAGTGGAAGCAGCTGGACACACCTTTGCCTCGCGCAACGGACGCTATGAAAGCCTTTCATCGGTCACCCTCGAAAATGGCATCTTCCACTTCGAGCTGGAGGTGCCGATGACTTTAGGCACCGTTGGTGGACTCACGAGCTTACATCCACTTGCAAAAAAGACCCTTGAACTCTTGGGCAATCCCACTGCCAAAGAGCTGATGATGATTGCCGCCACAATGGGTTTGGCCAACAACTTCTCCGCCGTGCGCTCCTTGACCACCAAAGGCATCCAAGCCGGCCACATGAAAATGCACTTGAACAACATCCTCAACCAACTCAATGCTTCGGACGAGGATAAAAAGAAAGCGCGGGAATACTTCAAGGACAAGACCGTGTCGTATGCGGGGGTGGAACAATTTTTGGAAACTCTCAGAAGATAGTTTTTTCTCACGCAGAATCCGCTGAAATGCAAAGCATTCAACGAAGTTAAATCGCAGAAGCGCAAAGCGACAGAATAATAAAATCAAATATGGCTACTTTCAAGAATGATCCTTTGAGCTATAAAGTAATTGGTTGCGCTTTAGAAGTTTACAAGACTTTGGGGCCAGGATTATTGGAAAAAGTGTACCAAAAAGCTCTTATGAAAGAACTTAAACTTAAAGGCTTAAAGGCCGAAATGGAAGTGCCAGTTAGTGTTGTATACAAAGGAGATGAAATTGGAGAAGGATTAAGGTTGGACATTTTGGTAGAAGACAAACTCATCATAGAATTAAAATCTGTTGAAGAGCTAAATGCTGTTCACTATAAACAACTAACGTCATATCTAAAACTTACAGGAAAGAAGGTCGGACTTTTGATAAACTTTAATGTAGATGATTTGATGGATGGGATACATAGAATTGTAAATAATTACTAATTGTTTCACGCAGAATCCGCTGAATTCGCAGAACGGCGATCATCGCTTTCAGCGATTTCAAGAAACGCTTGCGTTTCCATTCAAAATAAGGATCCGGTAGGCTTCACACAATTCTGCGGATTCTGCGTGCCAAAAATAGCTTCTATATGGTTCAAAAATATTATTCTCATGGAAAATTCCTTCTGACAGGCGAATACCTCGTCTTGAAAGGTGCATTGGCTTTGGCCTTGCCATTGAAACTAGGACAGACATTGTCGGTTGAGACGTGCCATGGCGCATCTCTACAATGGGATGCCTACAAAACAGACAGTCCTTGGTTTTCCGTCACACTGAACCCCAAAACCCTTGAAATCGTTGATTGCAACGACCAAGCTAAGGCCGAAAAACTGTCGCAAATCCTGAAAGCTGTCAAGCAACTGAATCCCAAGGCTTTTGAAAGCAATGGATTGAAATTCACCACACTTCTTGATTTTGATCCAAACTGGGGTTTGGGTAGCAGTTCAACTTTGATCGCCAACCTCGCTCGTTGGGCGAATGTGAATCCTTACGAATTGTTGAAGTTGACCTTTGGCGGCTCAGGCTACGATATCGCTTGCGCCACGGCTGAAGGACCGATTTATTATCAAGTAAAAGCTGAGGTCCCAGAACCCGTCGAAGGACCGACCCCGAAGGTAGAAAACGTCGATTTTAACCCACCTTTTGCCGAGCACCTATTTTTTATCTATCAAGGCCAAAAGCAAAGCTCGTCCAAAGAAATCAAGGCGTTTTTGGAGAAGACAAATCCTATTGATTTACAAAAAGATATAGAATACGTTTCGGAAATTAGTCGTGCCGTGCCGAAATGCCAAAGTTTAGAAGAGTTTGCCATGCTTATGCAATGCCATGAGCGCATCGTCTCTCGCTGCATCGGGCAGGAACCTGTTCAAAAGCGTTTCCCCGATTTCGAAGGTGTTTTGAAATCATTGGGCGCTTGGGGCGGCGATTTTATCCTTGCCGCAACAGTATGGGATAAAAGCCAAGTGGAAGCCTATTTCAAAAAGAAAGGATTAGAGGTAGTTTTCGGCTACAAAGAGATGGTTTTGTGAAGAGATTTCGTATTTTCGCGGCATCAAACACATCGAAAATGGAAAACAAATGGTTAAACGAAGCCTTCAAGGGCGAGGTGCCGAACGGCTTTAAAGGCAAAGTGGGCTGGGCAAGCCCGTCGAACATAGCTTTGGTGAAGTATTGGGGCAAAAGAGGCAAACAACTCCCTCAAAATCCGTCGATTAGCTTCACTTTGTCGGAATGTCGTTCCGAAACCTTTGTGACTTATGAAAAAGCTGACCATTTTGAATTCAGATTCTTCTTCGACGGAAAAGAAAACCCCGATTTTGGGGCGAAAATCAATAAGTTTTTGATTGATTATCAAGCGTTTTTCCCATTTATCAACCAACTGAGTTTGACAATTGAGAGCCGCAATACTTTCCCACATTCTTCTGGCATCGCTTCTTCGGCTTCCTCGATGAGTGCTTTTGTGATGTGTTTGCTTGACATCGAATCCAAGTTGGTCGGCCCTTCGACAGGCTCAGGATCCTTAGATTTATGCAAAGCTTCTTACTTCTCGCGATTGGCTTCGGGCAGTGCGGCACGCTCAGTGTTCCCGAAAATGGCACTTTGGGGTGCAACGCCTTATTATAAAGTAAGTTCCGACGAATATGCCATTTCGTTGGCCGATGACATCCATCCTGTTTTCAAGACTTATCGCGACAGCATCTTGATAGTCAGCGGCGAGACTAAATCTGTCTCCAGCCGTGCCGGTCACGCCTTGATGGAGGAAAATCCTTACGCACCAGCACGTTATGCACAGGCGAACACAAACATCAAGAACCTGCTTGCTGCTTTGAAGTCGGGCGATTTGGACACCTTTATTAATATTACCGAAAGCGAAGCCCTGCAACTCCATGCCTTGATGATGTGCTCCAACCCGTCCTACATCTTAATGAAACCCAATACATTACGCATCATAGAAATCATCCGACAATTTCGCGACGAGACAAAGACACCTCTCTGCTTCACCTTGGACGCAGGTCCTAATGTGCATCTGCTCTATCCCGATAGTGAGGCAGCCAAAGTGGAGCATTTCATCCAGGATGTTTTGACGAATTACTGCGACCAAGGCCGCTGGATTGCTGACCGAGTGGGCGACGGACCGAAAAAATTGCTACAATGAGAGACCGTTACTATAGCAAAGTCATCCTTTTCGGCGAGTATTCGATGATTTTCGACGCTACCGCGCTGATGATTCCGCTCAAACGGTTTTCGGCGCAATGGCAGTTGCCGCTCAGTTTTAACCGAGCCGTCTCGCTACCCTCCAACCAAAGCTTGAAGCGGTTTTGCCAATACCTTTCAGAAAACGAAGCACTGTCAAGCCACTTTGACTTACAAACTTTAAGAAAGGATTTGGATGAGGGTCTTTTTCTCGCCTCCAATGTGCCATCAGGCTATGGCTTAGGTAGTTCTGGGACTTTGGTGGCCGCCGTCTACGACCGCTATGCCTTACAAAAAACTGACGATTACTTGCAACTGAAGACCCTCTTTGGCCAGATGGAGAGCCACTTCCACGGCAGCAGCTCCGGCATCGACCCCTTGCAATGCTATTTGGGTAAGCCGTTCAAAATTACGCCAAATGGAGTCAAGTTGCTTTCGGATGATTTCTTAAAAAGAGGCATCCACATCTGCTTGATTGACACTAAGATAAAAAGCAACACCAAGCCTTTGGTCAACCACTTCAAGGCGCAACGCGAAAATCCCGAATTTTTGAACCGATTCCAAGCGGAGTATGTGCCTTGTGTGACCTCTTGCATTGATGCAATGATTGGAGGCAACAAAGAATTGTTTTTCAAATCTTTGAAACAACTCACAAAAGGCCAATTGGAGTTTCTTCGTCCGATGATTACCGAAAACACGCTGGACCTTTTCACGACCGATTACGATTTCAATTTTGGCGTAAAAATCTCTGGTTCAGGCGGTGGCGGTTATGTGTTGGGCTTCACGGATGATGTTGAGGAAGTTAATGAATTACTTAGCCTCCCATGTCATTCCATCGTTGGCATGCAGGGGCGGAAGGAATCTATGGGAGGCGGTTTTGATGTTATTTGGCTCTAAATTGCTATTTTTGCAGCCTCAATGTCAGCCTTAAAAAACATAGAATCCTGGATAGAACGCACTTTGACCAAGGTCATCGACTTTTTCTATCCGCCTTTCCACAAGGTGATGAGCCTTGAATTGTTTCGTTATGCGGCATGCGGTGGCTTGAACTTGGCTTTAGATTGGACCCTGTTTTACATTTTATACCACTTTGTATTTCATGGTCAGGTGTTTGACCTCGGTTTCATTGCCTTCACACCTCACATCGCAGCCTTTATATTTAGGTTTCCCATCACTTTCTTGACAGGTTTTTGGATGGCACGTCACATCAGTTTCTCCGGCTCGACCTTACGAGGCAGAACACAGATTGTAAGGTATTTGATGGTTACTGTTGTGAACTTTCTCATCAACTATTTCGGC
>JAFWRA010000240.1 GCA_017508895.1 Bacteroidales bacterium | reverse complement strand
TTTCCTGATGGAGACCTTCTCCTTTTTTTTGTCACCTCGTCCGGCTTGGTAGGTGGTTTTAATTTTACCTCAGTCGGCCAAAGGATGCGGGGGTAGGTGTCGCATCTTTTAGGAAGCTCCTTGGCCGCATCCTTTGTCCGCCTTCGGTTAATAGTGGGTTTGCGTTTTCCCGTTCTCGTTTCTCTTCCTCGGTCGGTCATCCGCAAATCCACTCCAGCAATTTAATCGATTCGGTGTGCTGCCTGTCTGCCGATGGCTGCGGGTCAGCTTTGTCCCCAGTGGGGAAGCTTTGGTCCCGCAGCCATCGTCAGCCAGTCAGGCTCCAGTCTGTCCAAGGGAGGGGAGAAGAAGCGCAAAAAGGCGCACCTTTATATAATATGGTTGTGGATGGCTAAAAAGTTGTATCTTTGTCTCGCTTTAGACGGCCATCTATCCGGATAAAGCACCCCATTTTTCTATAATGGGTTATCTAAAATTGCGTTTTGCCGCCTCGAAAGGGGCGGCATTTTTATGTCCGATTTATACCTAAAAAACACGCAAATTCACAACAAAACGATACTTCAATTTTTATCCGTTTTTGAAAGTCTGAGTGCAAATGGAGTGCAAATTTTGATTTTTGCCAAAAAATGAGGGAGTCACGAATCTTCGTAACTCCCTCGTTTTCAGATTGTCGGGGCAAAAGGATTCGAACCTTCGACCCCCTGCTCCCAAAGCAGGTGCGCTAGCCGGACTGCGCCATACCCCGAAAAAAAAGACGATGCAGCATCGTCTTCCTTCTTTCGCGGAGAAGGGGGGATTCGAACCCCCGGTACCCATTGCTGGATACGACAGTTTAGCAAACTGTTGGTTTCAGCCACTCACCCACCTCTCCTCGGCGTTGAATTGCGGTGCAAAAGTAGGCTTTTTTCTGATACCCACAAGCTTTTTTTGATGATTTTTTTCAATTATTATTCTTGTTAGTTGATTTTCAGTAAGATATTTTCTCGTTTTTACATACCAGTCATCGTGTTGGATGGGTTTGCCTAAGACTGTATGGTGCCAAATTCCGCAAAAATCTTTTTCTTCGTTGATATGAAATGAAATAATTCATATATTTGCAGGCTTAATTATACAAACTCAATCGGGTTTCGTGCCCTGATTTGTCTAAAAACTTAGTGAAATGGAAAACAATGAACAACTGAATCAAAATTCCATCATTAATGAAGGAATTGAGAATGAACAGATTACGGAAATGACTTCGAAGAAAGCCATTGATGCAATTGAGAAAAAGAAGATTGTCAAACTTATCCAGTCTAGCATTTTGCCTGCTAAGGTGAAAATTGAAGTGCACACTTTGATGGATGCTAGTAACGCTGAATCCATCCCAGCTAACGATGAGGTAATGCCTGAAATCGAGAATACTCCCGAAATTGAGGATGATGAACTTGTGGAAGACAGCAATGAGCTTGATGGCCTCAATAAGCTGCTTTTGGTGGAGATGCTCGAAGAACTTGTGCAAAATCCCGATATCCAAAGCATCAAAGATAAGGTTGCAGCTATTCGTCTCCATTTCAATAAGTTGAACAAGGAAGACATGGACAATGAGCTTGACCAGTTCCTGCAAAGTGGCGGAGAAGCTGAGAGCTTCCAACATGCAGAAGACCCCATTGAGCAAAGGTTCAATACGGCTTTTGGCATCTTTAAAGCCAATCGCGCGAAGCAAAATGAAGACCTTGAAAAACAAAAGACGGAGAATTTGGCCAAGAAACAGGCCATCTTGGATGAGTTGAAAGAAATCATCGCATCAGACGACTCTCTGAAGAAGACATACGATGACTTCCGAGCCCTTCAGGACCGCTGGAAGGAAATAGGTCCGGTGCCTGCCGCCGAGAATTCCAATTTGTGGAACAACTACCACTTCCTTGTCGAGAAGTTCTTTGACAAAGTCAGAATTGGTCGCGAACTTCGTGACCTTGACATGAAGAAGAACCTTGACGCTAAGATTGAACTTTGCGAAAAAGCTGAGGAACTGTTGGATGAGAAGTCCATCACTAAGGCATTTAAGGCATTGCAGAAGCTACATGAGGATTGGAAGGAAGTCGGTCCTGTTCCGCAGGATAAGAAGGACGAGATCTGGGAACGCTTTAAGGCTGCTACCGACAAAATCAACCAAATTCGCCGTGAACATTATTCCAAGATTGAAGAAGAGCAAACGGCTAACTTGGAGGCCAAAAAAGCTTTGTGTGATAAGGCAGAAGAACTCATCGCCGAAGATTATCCAAGTGTGAACGCTTGGCAAAAGAAGTCAACGGAGCTGTCGGAGATTTTCGGCGTTTGGAAGACCGTTGGCCCCGCCAGCAAGAAAGACAACGAAGAGATATGGCAGCGTTTCCGCGGCGCTATGGACACGTTCTTTGCCAAGAAAAAAGCATTTTTCGCTTCACTGAAGGACCGTCAAACCGAGAACTTGGAACGCAAGACCCAGCTCTGCATAGAGGCAGAAGGCCTGATGGATTCTAACGAGTGGAAGAATGCTACCGAGCAGATCAAGAAACTGCAAGAAGAATGGAAGACCATAGGTCCGGTGCCGAAACGTCATGCTGACAAAATCTGGAAACGTTTCCGCGCTGCCTGCGACACCTTCTTCAACCGCAAGAACGAGCACTTCAGCGGACGTCGCACAGAGGAAGAAGCCAACCTTGCCGCCAAGAAGGCCTTGTTGGATGAGATCAAGGCTTTCGAACTCACCTCAAGTCGCAACGAAAACATGGAAGCGATTAAAGCGTTCCAGAAACGTTGGATTGAAATTGGTTTTGTCCCGATGAAACACAAGGATACTATTAATAAGGAGTATCGTGAACTCATTGATGGCCTTTTCGACACGATGCGAAAGAACCAGAACGAGGCCTCGACCAACGACTTCAGGGAGATGATGGAAAGCTGGAAGGACGATCCGAATGCTGGCGACCGTGTCCGCAAGGAAAGCTCGAAGCTTCAGACTCGTATTCAGAAGTTGCGTGACGAAATTGCTGCAATGGAGAACAACATCGGTTTCTTCTCCAACAGCAAGAACTCAGAATTGATGCGCGCCGAATATGAGAAGAAGATCAACAAGGCCAAGGAAGACCTGAAGGTCCTTGAAGAGAAGCTGAAGATTGCTGAGGGATAAAGAAACAATCTTCTTAGTCGAAAAGCGGGATGAGGTTAACTCTTCCCGCTTTTATATTGCTTATGTGCAACAAAAAAAGCACCTCGTTTTGAGGTGCTTTTTTGGATTGGGAACCTTCCGATTAGAAGTTGAAGCGGAGGTTCAAAGCAGCTGACCAAGTGGAGTAGGTGCTGGCGTAGGTGTTCCACTTAGGATTGGTGAAGGTGTAGGTGTAAGGTTCCTCTTCAGTGCCCTTACCGTTAAGCTTCAGGATGTCGCTGCTGCTCAGGCGTTGCATGTTGCCCCAGCCTCTATAGAACAAGTTGGCGAGGTTCTTAACATCGATACCAGCGCTGATGCTAGTTCCACAGTTGAACTTGTAGGTTCTCTCATACTTGAAGTTAATGGTGTGTCTCCAAGGAGCGATGGCACCGCCGCGCTCGGCATACTGACCGCGGTGGGCGCTCAAATACTTGTCGGCCTTGATGAAGTTGTTGAATTCTTCAGCATTGGTGTAGGGGCTACCCTGGGCCATGAGTTGGCTTTCAGTCGGGATGTAAACCAAGCTGTTGGAACCACCGTCACCATTAATATTGCTGGTCATGGTGTAGCTGTAACGCGTGTAGCTGTAGTTGCCAATGTAGCAGTGGTTGAAGCCTTCGTAGTAGAGACCGATGGTTTCAGAGGTGTGTTTGCCAATGCTCCAGGTCCAGCCAGCGTTGAAGAGCACACGGTGAGGTGTGACGTAGCTGCTGTAGCCCATTTCATGTGCGTTAGAACCATTGATGCCGAAAGCGTTGGTGCTGAAGGCGGAAGAGACTTGGTCGCCGATACCATCGGTGATGTTCTTACCCACAGCATAGGTATAGGCAGCCATCAGGTTGAGACCACACTTGAAGTCCTTGCTCAGATTTACAGTACCTGAATAGTAATAACCATTTTTGTCGACATTGGTGATGTAGTAAGGAGTGACCTTGCCACCGATGCTGTTGGTGACATTCTCGCTCACCCAAGTCCATCTCTTGTCAGGTTCGCCAGGCAGTTGGATGTCGTCGCCACGTTTGATACCGAGTTTGGTGAAAGATACGGTGGTGATGTCCTTGTTGTAGATGCCTTCCAAGGTGGCTTTGATGCCGCCAGGGAGTTCGGCGTCGAAGGCCAACGAGCTCTTCCAAGTCTGCGTCATTTTCAGGTTCTTGTCCATGATAGTGGTTGCGGTAGGAGCAGCCAGATCTGCCGGCAGGTTCTCAGTGCCGAACAGGGCGGCATGGTTAGCAATGATATCATTCAGGTTAGAGTAGAAATGGATGTCGGTATCATCGGCAGAAGGATTGATGTATTGATACTGCATGCAGTTGGAGTTACCCACAGTCGAAACGATCCACACGAAAGGCAGACGGCCAGTGTAGAGGCCCGAACCACCACGGATGATGTACTTACGATCGCCGGTGAGGTCCCAGTTGAAGCCCAAACGGGGTGAGAAGTTCACGCGAGCCTTGGGCATGTCGGCAGTTGAAAGACCCTTCAGGCTGTTTTCGCCGTCGGCAATAGCATGGTGGATAGTTGAGGTGGTACCATCTTCGTTGGTGACTTTTTCATCCCAACCTTCAGCAAATTCCTTGTTGTAGTTGTAGCTGGAGATAGAAGGATAGTAAGGCAGTTCAACGCGGAGACCGAGGGCAAGTTTGAAGCGCTCGCTGAGGGTCATTTCATCTTGCAGATAAACCGAACCTTGCATGTAATTGAAGGAAGGATACACTTGCTTCGGGTTACCATTGTTGTCGCGGTTGTTACCAAAAGTGATGGCAAAAGCAGTCGGGTTGGCACCGCTGGTGAAGTCATTCCAGCTGTTGTAGACATAGTAGCCAGCGCCGCCTTGCATGTAACCATTCTTGGTGTTGTCGAATTCATATTGGGCGCCAAAGGTGAAGTTATGGACACCAGTGAGGTAGCTCACTTCATCTGTGACAACGGCGGTCTGCACTTCACGAAGGTTACCGTATGTGAACGGGTCGGGACCGAAGCTGGTGTAGACAGCCTTGGTTTCAGCAACGCCGTCACCATCGGTGTCGAGGTTCTCAAGAATATCAACAGTGGGGAAGAGGTCGCCCACGAAGCTGCGGGGCTCATACTGGCGCGAGTAGGTGGCACGCAGCATGTTGTTGCCGCGGCCGCTCAGGAAGCTGTGGTTCCATTCAGCTGCAACAGAGCTGAAGTTCTGCTCTTGGAAGTAACGGCTACTCTCAAAGTAGAGAGCGCAATCAGAGGTACGGCCATAGCTGTTACGGTTGTATGGGTTGGGGACGATAGGATTCACCGAGTTGGAAGGTGAGGACGAATATTTGTTCTTCACCAAGCTGTAGCGGATGTTGAACTTATCTTTGTCGCTGATGTTCCAGTCCAAACGGGCCAACAACTTTAAGTCAGGCGTGCTGGCGCTGTAGTTCTGGTAACGACCTGGATCGTAGTTGTACTTGCTCTTCAGATAATCCTTCATCATGTTCATTCTCTCAACAGTAGGACGGCTGTATTGCGTGCTGCCACCCCACTCGACGTCTTCGCTTTCGCGGGCAAAATGGGTCTGACCGGGGTCAACATCGCTCTGATATTCGAAGTTCACGAAGAATAACAACTTGTCTTTCACGATAGGACCACCAACGCTGATGCCAACAGTATTGTCCAATGACTTGGAAAGGGACAGTCTTTCAGGATAGTTGCCTAACGCGTCAGCTTTGCCGAATTTGGTGCCGATGAGACCGTCGTTGGTGAAGTAGTCATACAAGCTGACATGCCAATCGTTGGTACCGCTCTTGGTGACGGCATTGATGGCACCGCCTGTGAAACCGCTGTGACGGACATCGAAAGGAGTGACGTTAATGGTCATGGCCTCGATAGCGTCCAAGGAGATGGGGCTACCGCCAGCAGGCAGGTTGCCGCCAATACCGAAGGCGTTGTTGAAAGCAGCACCGTCAACGGTAACATACGATGAACGGTAGTTGCCACCGCCGATAGCCAAACCGTTGGAGGTGGTAGCAGCTTGAGGCGTCAAGGCCAACACATCGTTGAGGCTACGGCTGATGGTGGGCAACGTAGTAATTTGCTCGTTGTTAATGGCCGTAGTGGCACCGGCACGGTCGCTGTCCATTCCATTAGAAATGGCCTCGGCCACAACGGAGACTTCGCCTAGACCGACAGACTCTTCGTTCAAACGAACATTAAGGATCTTGGTCTCACCTAAGGTTGCAACAATGCCTTCTTGCTTCACCGTCTGGAAGCCGACCATACGCACCTCGATGGTGTAAGGCCCGCCAGGACGGATGTTGAGCAAACGGTAGGTACCGTTGGCATCAGCCACAGCATAATACTGCGAGCCTGAAGGCGTGTGCGTGGCAACAACTGTGGCGCCCGGAAGCGTTCCCTTGTTGCTGTCTGTGATTTTTCCACTGATGCTTGAAGTGGTCACCTGGGCCATCAAGCTAATGGAGGCAATCATAGCCACGAAAAAAGTAAGTAACTTTTTCATAGATAATAATTTAATGTTAATAATTAAGTTGATTGTATTTGATTTAGTTGTGTCGTTTTCATTTCATCAAAATATATAAGACCGTGCAAATATAAAGCTTTCCAACGACATGCCAACCCTTTATTTTATGACATTTTTGCCTTTTTTATGAAAAGAAATCAACAGTTTTTTGTTTATAACTTGTAAGAATCTGATTCTGAAAATAATGAAATGAGTTGTTTAGGCTATCTTTTAATGTGATGATACCTATTATAATTATGGATTAAGCCATTCTTTCAAAAACTTACCCTCTTTCGATGAATGTTGTTGTTTTTTTGTGTATTTTTGAAGCCTGAAATACAATATAACCATGAAAAGGTTTTCATTCATTGTGATACTGGCTTTGATGATAGGCCTCAGCTCATGCGGCGATCAACATTCAAAGCAGTTTAAGGCGATGGAAGAGGAATTGAAGTCCATCGAATTGAAAATCAATGAAGTTGCGGATTGTGATGATCTTCAGATGATGAACTTCAGCATCTTAGGGTTGCGCTCCGATGTTGACAACTATCGTCAAGAATCGGAAATGACGGAGGCGGAAATTGAGCAGCTTGATGGCTTGATAGATCAGTTGGTGGCTTTGTGGAACGGCAAATGGGCTTCATTAGACTGCGAAAAGAACTTTGCCGAGGAGGAACTTGACACCTCTGGTGAGGAAGTAGGTGAGCTTGATTAAACAAATGGATGTTTCTTGCTATTTTTGCAAATCAATACTATAACATTATGGCATTCTTTTATAAACATAATCCAAAGAAATTCAACTACATACCTAGATATTATGACCCTGAGCAACAAGCATGGGAGGAGAAAAAGGCTGCCGCAGGCCTCGATTCAAAGCTGACTCATGAGGAGCAGCTCCGAATCAAGATGAGGCAGAAATGGGGTGAAAGCAGAAACGAAGAGAACAAGGAAGAACAACGCTCCAAGCTGATTCGTCGAATCGTACTTGGCGTCTTCATCCTGTTCGTTTTCTATTTCATTTTCTGTACGCCTGTGCTGAACAATATTGTGGGCGGACTGATGAGAAAATAAGGTATGTTGGACATCATTAAATTGTTGCCAGATAGTGTCGCCAACCAAATTGCGGCGGGTGAGGTGATCCAACGTCCTGCATCGGCTGTAAAAGAGTTGATGGAGAATGCTTTGGATGCTGGTGCCACCCAAATTGACCTGATAGTGAAAGAGGCTGGAAAGTCAATGATCATGGTTGTCGACAATGGGTGTGGCATGTCGGAAACCGATGCCAGAATGTGCTTTGAACGTCATGCCACTTCGAAAATCAGCCGGGCAGAGGATTTGTTTGCCATTCGCACTATGGGTTTCCGTGGCGAAGCCTTGGCAAGCATTGCCGCCATCGCCCAAGTGGAACTGAAAACGCGACGAAAGGAGGATGAAGTTGGCACAAAGATTATCATAGAAGGTTCAGTTGTAAAAGAGCAAAGTCTTGTGCCAATGCAGACTGGTACAACTTTTACGATTAAGAATTTGTTTTTCAACGTACCTGCGCGACGCAATTTCCTGAAATCGACTCAAGCTGAGATGCGCCATATAGTGGAGGAGTTCACCCGTGTCACGCTGATGAATCCTGAAATTGGCTTCACACTAAACAGTGACGGCAAAGAAGTGTATCATCTGTATCCTGGCAACCTCAAGCAACGCATCATGGGACTGTTCGGAAGTAACTATGAAGAAAAACTGTTGCCTGTCCGACAGGAGACGGATCGGGTTTGTATTGATGGCTATATTGTCAAGGCGGAATTTGCAAAAAAGACTCGTGGCGAGCAGTATTTCTTTGTGAACAAACGGTTTATCAAGCATGCCTATTTGCACCATGCCATTGAGAACGCCTATTTGGAAATGATTCCCAAGGATAGCTTCCCAGGATATTTCCTGAATATTGAGGTAGACCCTGCTGACATTGACATTAACATCCATCCGACCAAGACTGAGGTCAACTTCTTGGATGTCAAGCTGGTGTATGCTATCCTTCATGCCGCCGTGCGCAAAGCCATCGGTCAACACAATCTCTCACCGATGATTGACTTCGACGAGTCGCCTGAACTGAACAACGACTTCGGTTCTGCCATAGGTATGTCCAAGCCTTTGACCATTCCCAACGTGCCGATGGATCCTAATTTCAATCCTTTCAGGAAAGAATCCTCACCGCGTGAAACGCATTGGGTAGGCTCTTATCAGCCTCAGCGGAACACACCTTCGGATGACTGGCGTTTACTCTATGGTGAGCGAACAGACCAGCCCAGCGGAAATTCTGAAGCGAAGGAAGCTACTTCAAATAACCAGTATTTGCAAGTGAATCAGTCATATATCGTTACCACTGTAAAGTCGGGCATGTTGGTCATCGACCAGCATCTTGCACATACGAGAGTGTTGTTTGAAAAGTTTTTGAAAGAGTTGGAGAACCATAATGGCTTGTCGCAGCAGGAATTGTTTCCACAGGCTTTGTCGCTTAATGTAAACGATGCCTCGTTGATAAAAGAAATGCTGCCCGATTTGGAGAATCTTGGTTTTGTTTTGGAACAAGCCAACCCCACTACTTTTATGATTAATGGAACGCCATCGGATGCGGCTGGCTGCGATGCGGTGACATTGTTGGAGAAGATTTTAGACAATTACAAAATAAACCGTAGCGATTTGCAGTTGGATAGGAAGTTGAATCTTGCCAAGACCATGGCGGTTCAATTGGCCATAAAGCCACAAACACGACTTTCGGAAATGGAAATGCAAAACCTTGTAGACCAGTTGTTTGCCTGCAATGTCGCCGAGGTGGCACCGAACGGAAAAAAGATTTATGTGATTTTAAATATGGAGGATTTGTTTAAATGAGTCAACAATTTAGCCCAACAGGATTCAAGGTGTTGCCTACAGTGGTAAAACATCTTTTGATAATCAATATATTGCTCTTTTTGGCCACTTTTACTTTTCAGAAGTTTCGTATTGACTTGACTGACTTGTTGGGTCTTCATTTCTTTATGGCAAGCGACTTCAGGATCTATCAGTTGGTCACCTATATGTTCATGCACGGTAACTTTGGCCACCTGTTTTTCAATATGTTTGCATTATGGATGTTTGGCAATACGCTTGAAAACATCTGGGGTTCAAAACGTTTCCTTCTGTTTTATATGGTATGTGGTATAGGAGCTGGATTGTGTCAGGAGTTGGTACAGTACATCCAGTATGCGACTTCATTGGCCGATTATTCCACAGTGAACATGGGTGGAAGTATCATTACAATGGACGCTTATCTGAACATGATGACCACTGTCGGTGCTTCGGGTGCCATCTATGGTCTACTGCTTGCTTTTGGCATGATGTTTCCCAATTCGATGATTTATTTCTACTTCTTAATTCCCATCAAGGCAAAGTGGTTTGTCATCGGTTATGCCGTCATTGAGTTGGTTACAGGACTCTCTGGAACTGACAATGTGGCGCATTTCGCTCATCTTGGCGGCATGTTGTTCGGTTTATTGCTGATTTTGTATTGGAAAAAGAATCCAGCTGGGCCGAACAAGGATTTCAGGAAATGGAAGGACATTTTTCAATCATGGAAGCGTAGATCCAAAGTGAAATACACACCTTATGAGGAAGTCAACGACAAGCCTCGGGTGCCTCGATCAGATGAGGAATACAACCGTCAAAAGTTTGAGAAAGAACGTGATATGGATGCCATTCTAGATAAAGTGGCAAAGAATGGCTATGGAAGCCTAACACCAGAAGAGAAAGAATTTTTGTTCAAAAACAGCAAATGAAGATGGAGAGAAGAGAAAGAGGTTTTTTGGGAAGAGTATTGGTGTTCATCTTGTCGGTTCTGGCGGTTATTGGATTAATCGCCATGACTTTGAGCGTAATCAATCCTTACATCAACCCTAAACAGTTTGTTTGGACTTCCGTTTTCGGATTGTCGTTTTGGATAATCTTCTTCTTTAATGTGCTGATTTTTATACTTTTGGTTCTTTTATGGTCGAGAAAAGCCTGGATTGCAGTGTTGGCCCTTCTGATTTCTATTCCAGGTCTCAAAAAGTCATATTCTTTTAGCACAAAAGCTAAAGCAGACAACAGCATTCGTGTCATGAGTTATAACCTACACTTGTTCAGCGACATCACAAAGAAGACTAATAAAGAAGAATTTGCCAATAATTTGATGAATCTCGTTCGGGAGCAATCTCCAGATGTTTTGTGTTGTCAGGAGTTCCAATCGTATAATTATAGAATGACTCGTCCCCAATGCATCGAGGCTTTTGCTAAAGGGATTGACTTTCCGTATGTATACTATAACAAGAAGAATAATTTCGGAGGCAATGTCATTTTCTCCAAATACCCTATACAGAAAGTAACCGAAGAGTCGGGGTTTGGACAAGAAAACCTTTATGGGGTCATGGTCTCGGTAGATGCGGGTGAGAAAGGCAAATTCCACGTGGCTGACGTGCATTTGCTTTCTTACAATATTACCGACAACGAATTGAATGTTCTGATGAACCCAACCGAAAGGCAAAAGAATTTGGATACGGTAGGCAAGACCGTGTTGCATAAGTATAATTATGGAATCCTTCGTCGTAGTGACGAGATTGACAGCATGTTAGGAGGGATGCCCCCAGTTGATGGCCCTGTGATTGTTTGCGGTGATTTCAACGAAACTCCACTTTCAAATGTTTATAGAAAGATGCAAAAAGCGGGCTATGTTGACACTTTCACAAAGGTAGGACGGGGTGTCAAGTCTACATTTGCCAGAAAACTACTTCTCCTAAGGATTGACTATATTTGGGCTAATTCTGAAGTGGTTCCACTTAATTTTGAACGTAACTATTTCAAAGCTTCTGACCATTATCCGATTATTCTAGATTTTTCAATTAATCATCAAACAAATACAGAGCAATTATGACACTTATCAAATCCATATCCGGCATTCGTGGTACCATTGGCGGCCAGCCGGGCGACAACCTCACGCCAATCGACATGGTGAAATTCACAGCTGCTTTCGTCAAGTTTGTCCAACATCGTGGTGTGAGAAGGCCAAAGGTTGTGGTCGGCCGCGATGCCCGTCTCTCCGGATTTCTTGTCAATCAGGTGGTTTGTGGCACTTTACAAGCCATGGGCGCAGATGTTCTCGACATCGGCCTGAGCACAACGCCTACAACCGAAATCGCTGTCACTGGTTTAAAAGCTGATGCTGGCATCATCCTTACAGCAAGCCATAATCCAGCACAATGGAACGCCTTGAAACTACTCAACGAAAAGGGTGAGTTTATCTCTGCCGCCGAAGGCGCTTGGCTTCTTGATGTGGCTGCCAAGGATGATTTCGATTTCGTGCCGATCGAAGAAATCGGTAGTTATCAACAAGTTGATGGCTGGATGGACAAGCACGTTGAGATGGTTTGCCAGTTGCCTTTGGTGAATAAAGAGGTGATTGCAAAAGCCAACTTCAAGGTGGCTGTGGACGCGGTCAACTCGACAGGTGGCATCGCTATCCCTAAGATGCTCCGTGCACTCGGTGTAAAAGAGGTGTTGGAACTGAATTGCGAACCTACTGGCAAGTTTGCCCACACTCCAGAACCCTTAGCTCAAAATTTGACCGACATCTGCCGTTTTGTGCGTGAACAAGGTTGCGATTTCGGCGTGGTCGTCGACCCCGATGTGGACCGTCTGGTTTTCGTTAAGGAGGATGGAGAATTGTTTGGCGAGGAGTACACCTTGGTCTCCGTAGCCGATTTCATCTTGAAACATACGCCTGGACCGACCGTGAGCAACCTGTCTTCAACTCGTGCTTTACGTGATGTGACACAAAAGCATGGACAACAGTATTTTGCTGCCGCAGTTGGGGAAGTGAATGTTGTTGAAAAGATGAAGGAAGTCGGTGCTGTCATTGGTGGCGAAGGCAACGGCGGTGTCATCTATCCCGAATTGCATTACGGTCGCGATGCTTTGGTTGGCACGGCTTTGTTCCTTACCCAATTGGCCGAGAAGAAAGTGAAATGTTCCGAGTTGAAGAAAACATATCCGTTGTATGTGATGTCAAAGAACAAGATCCAACTCACACCTTCGACCGATGTGGACGGTATATTAGCAAAGTTCGCCGAGAAGTTTAAGAACGAGAAGGTGACGACCATTGACGGTGTGAAGATTGACTTTGAGGAAGGTTGGGTGCATCTGCGCAAATCGAACACCGAGCCCATCATCCGTATCTATTCGGAAGGCAAGACTGAGGCTGAGGCCGAACGCTTTGCCAATATGATATTGGAAGAAGCCAAGAAGATGGTGTGATAGGTGAGAAGCTATTATTAGTCAATCATCGAAAACGGAAAGGCGAAGCGTCGGGTTGACCGGTGCTTCGCTTTTTATGTTGTGTCGTGCGGCTTTCAAACCAAAGATAACGGCCTCTTTACCGCAGATGCCAATGGAATGGGCATGTATGATACCTGCAAAAAAGGCATCACCTGAACCCATCACATTTACGACTTCTGCGGGTAGGGTTGGATATGAAGTGGCAACGTTTTCGGAACAATGTACGACTCCTTTTGAACCTAAAGTTAAATATACATGGTTTATTCCTTTGGAGTTCAAATCTTTAGATGCCTCAATGGCATTGTTTTTTCCGGTAATGGCAACGGCCTCTGCGAAGTTGCATTTCAGTGCGAAGACAGAAGTCCCATCCGACTTTTTCAAAGCTTCAGAAAGGCGTTTGGCTTTGCCCGGTGAAACTGTGTCGATATAGAGAGGGACTTGGCAATGGTCCATCAAAAAGGAGAGGGCGTCGACACTCAGGAGTGTGTCGGCAACAACCAAATCCGATTGATTGACAGTCTCCATCTTGTCTTTCAACCAGTCCACATCCATCTTGTCATTTAGTGCAATATCAGAAGCGGCAGACTGCATGTTGCCGGTTTTGTCGTTGAAACTGAGAAAAATCGGACTTTTTTCGTATGGATATTGGGCCGACAGCGACAAGTCTATTCCAAGATGGTTACAATCGGTGATGAGGCTTTTGGCAAAATCGTCGTCACCAAATACGGTCATCAGTTTCACTTCATGTCCAAGAAGGCAAAGGTTTTGGGCAATGTTGCGTGCCACGCCACCATGATGAAAAGCGATGTGGCTGGGAACGCATGTCATTTGCGATACAACCGCATCCTTACGGTCGGGTCGGACGGTAATATCGATGTTAGCTTCTCCTATTACGGTGATATTCATTTTCGTTCAAAATGATTGCAAAAGTAGGAAAGTTTTCATGATTATTTGGATTTCTCGATTTGTTTTTGTTATTTCGTGGCTTCAAATCAATCGGTTATGGGGCAACATCACAAAAAAAGCAAGCGTCGCAACTACAAATATCACGCGATTACGTTCAAACTATCGGCCGGTCAATACCGTTCATTGCGTAATTATTGCAAGGCTCGAAAAACAACCCCTATCAAATTGATCAAGAGAAATATAGAACGTTTTATCTCGAACTACGAATACGAGATTCCTCAGGATTTGTATCTCACCGAGAATCAATTGAATCTATTTGAGGAGCCAACATTTGTAGAGAAGCAGTAATAGCGACTCTGTTTGTCGTAATCATTTCTGATTGAACGGGATGCGGTTTTGTATGGATCGACCTAAGGTGACCTCATCCACAAATTCCAAGGCATCGCCCACTGCAATTCCTTTTGATATGACCGAAATCTTTCCTTGAAAATTACTCAATTGCCTGAAAATATAAAAGTTGGTTGTGTCTCCTTCGATGGTGGCAGGCAATGCAAGGATGATTTCTTTAATATCTTCCTTTTGAGTGCGTTGTACCAATTGGGCAATCTTCAAATCGTTAGGTGAGACACCTTCGATAGGGCTGATGACTCCGCCGAGTACATGATACAGGCCGTTGTAAGATGCGGTGCGTTCAATGGCCAACACGTCGCGCATGTCGGCCACCACGCATAGTGTGTTTTCGTCGCGCCGAGGATTGCTGCAAATGGAACAAACCTTGGTGTCACTGATGTTGTAGCAACGTTCGCATAGTTGTATGTTATGCTTCATTTTCAACAGTGAATCAGCGAGTTGTTCAGTCTCAAGCGTGTCTTCATTGAGCAGGTGTAAGGCTAAACGAAGGGCGGTTTTCTTTCCGATGCCCGGCAACTTTGCAAGTGACTCCACCGCGTTTTCTAACAATATGGATGAATATTCTGCCATACAATAATCGGGGCAAAATTAAGTTATTTCCTTAAATTTGCAGTCTCAAAAGCGAAGAAATCATGAAAAGAATTGCCTTAATACTTGTCTCACTGATAATTGGCGTCACCTCGTTGTTGGCCCAGGATTTCAATCGTACCGATGCTAAAGGCCGTCGACAGGGCGCTTGGCGCGGTTTTTACCCCAACGGGCAAATACGTTACGAAGGCCAGTTCAAGAACGACAAATGCAAGGGTACTTTTAAATATTACGATGAACAAGGTAACTTGAAGGCTACCAACGAGTTCGATAAATCAGGTGAGCAAGCCTTGAACAAGACATACGCCCCGAATGGGAGGATGATTGCCACTGGGTATTACCTAAACCAAAAGAAAGAAGGAGAATGGAAATATTATGACGAAGCCTCCGGTCAGCTGCGTTTGGTTGAAGACAATAAGGAAGGTAAGGTACACGGATGGTCGAGACTCTATAACCCGAATAACGGTGTGTTGGCCGAAGAGACACAATATGTTGAGGGTCAGCCAGAAGGGAAGTGCAAAAAGTATTCGGATACAGGCGTTTTGATCATGGAATGCCAATACCATAACGGACTACTTGATGGTCCTTCAAAGACCTATTATCCCAGCTCGGCTATGAAGGAAGAAGGGCAGTATTCCAAGGGACAGAAAGTGGGACAATGGAAAACCTACAATGAAGAAGGTGACCTCATCGAAGAAGAAGCTTTTGGGGAACAAGAAATCCGATGATTATTTACATCTTTTGAGATAATCTTCCAGGTTCGGTCGACCATATTTGGCTGCCAGTTGGTAATACTCGCATGCCTTGTCTTCATCGTTCAATAGGTAGTATGTCCTTCCAAGGTTGAAATAGGCATCCGCGTAGTCGGGCTTTAATTCCACTGCTTTCTCAAAGTCGGCAATGGCATCCTGATACCTTTTCTCGTTTACCTTAGCACAACCTCTGTAATAATAGGCCTCGAAATTGTTCTTATCATATTTGATGGCCTTGGTCAAAGTTTCCTCAGCCTCTTCAAACTTGCTGTATCGCAACAACAGCTTTGAGCCTTCCTCTGTATAAACGCGGGATTTTGCTGGGTTTTCGCAACCGGTCATGGCAAGAAAGGCAAAAAAGGAAAATATTAGTATCAGTCTTTTCATCATTTTAATTTTTTTGCAAAGATACACTTTTTTCCGTTACGCGAAAGTGGCCACAATGGCTTTCACCGTGCCGATGAGTTCCTGTAGTTTTTTCTCGCTCTTGGCCTCGCAAAGGAAACGAAGGTAGGGCTCTGTGTTGGAAGGCCTGATGTTGAGCCACCATTCGGGATAGTCGAGGCGATAACCATCAAAGTCGAGGAAACGCTCGGGCTTTTCTATTTGCATGAAATGATCACGAACGGCATCCATAGCTTCCTGCTTGCGCTCAATCTTGAAGTTGATTTCTCCTGAATTGGAATAGGGTGAGATTTCGTCAATGATTTGGCTCATTGTTTTGCCTTCTTTCTTGCGTTCGGCCAGAAGCCGGAGAACGATGGAGGCTGCCAACAAAGCAGAGTCGGAGTAATAGAAGTCGCGGAAATAGTAGTGCCCTGCCAGTTCGCAGCCATAGCAACCGTCTAATTCTCTGAGTTTCAATGCTGCGTAAGCGCGTCCCACACGCCAAGTCTCTACCTTGGATTTGTATTTGTTAAGGTATTCCTGGATGGCGCGCGAACTACGGATGTCCTGCAACACAATGCCTTTCTGGTGTTGTTCCCCAATGAAATAATCGCCTAAGAAGGCAATGATGAGGTCGGGGCTAATGAAGCCGCCTTTGTCGTCAATGAAAGTGATGCGGTCGGCATCCCCGTCAAAGAGTAAGCCGATGTCGCATTTCTCTTTCAGAACCAAGGCTTTGATTTGCTCTTGGGCGTTGGTCTCCAAAGGGTTGGGCTCATGGTTGGGGAAGTTGCCGTCAAGGGTATCGTTGATGTAGTGTGCCTTGCCGATTAACTCATGAACGAAGATGGAAGACATGCCATTACTGCAATCCACGGCGATATTGAGATTTGTCAAGTCGCCAACAAATTGTTTTTGGAAAGCGAGATACTCGGCATACACATTCCTTTCCTTGATTTGGCCTTTGGCATTGACGGGTACAGTTGGCTTGTCACTTGCAACCAACATTTCCAAACGGTTCAGTCCCGTGTCGTAGCCTACGGGCAAGGCATTAGCCGCTGAAATCTTGAGACCGTTATGGTGTTTGGGGTTATGCGATGCCGTGATTTGTACGGAAGCGCCATAGTTGTATTTGGCTGTCGACCAGTAAACCAATGGGGTAGTGGAAAGGCCAATTGAATTCACGTTTTTGCCACGGTCGGTGAGGCCTCGGGTGAGGGCATCATACAGGGATGGGGATGAGAGGCGCATGTCGCGGCCAACGAGATAGGTGTCTGTGTCGAGAATGTCAGGCAGGAAATAACCGATGCGGTAGGCGATGTCTTCATTGAGGTCAGAGCCCCATTCGCCACGGATGTCGTATGCTTTAAATGCTTTCATTTTATCAGTTGTTTGTTGTTTAGTTATTCAGTTGTTCAGTTGACTATGACTTGTGACAATGACCATGACAACCACACTCGAGGGTGAAGTTGGTAGCCTTGGTTGAATTGGTCATAGTCATAGTCAATGGTCATAGTTTTTATTTCATAATCCCCCTTTGGTTCAGCGCTTGTTGATATTTTGCAGCATTGCGGTTGTGTTCAGCCAAGGTCTTGGCGAAGTTATGATAGCCCGAAAAGTCTTCCTTGGCGCAGAAGTAGTAATAATGGTGGTCTTCGGCATTCAATACCGCTTTGATTGCTGCTATGGATGGTATGCAAATAGGGCCGGGAGGAAGGCCTGCATATTTATAGGTGTTATAGGGTGATTCGATTTCTTTGTGGCGATCGAGTACACGCTTGATGGTAAAGTCGTTCCAAGCAAAGACGAGTGTGGGGTCGGCTTGCAACAACCAATTGCTTTTTAGTCGGTTGAGATAAACGCCAGCCACACGAGGCATCTCGTTGCTCATGTTGGTTTCCTTGTTGACAATGGAAGCCAATGTACTGACTTGAATCGGGGTCAGACCTTTGGCTTGGGCTTGTTGTATACGTTCATTGGTCCAAAACTTGTTGTATTCTTGGAACATACGAACTACAAAACCTTCTGCATCGGTGCTCCAATAGAATTCGTATGTGTCAGGCAGGAATAGAGCAGGAATAGTATAACTATTGAAGCCCAATTGGTTGATATACTGATTGTCATGAAGTAAATTGGAAATGGAAATGGAGTCGGCTTCGATTTGTGAGGCAATGCGTCCTGCAAGCATGTCTACATCGCGGATGTTATTGAAAGTCACTCTTATAGGAGATTGCAAACCTCCACGCAACATATTGATAATATCGTTGTTGCTCATGGTATTATCCACGATATATCGTCCAGGACGGATATTCTCTGGGTATTTTTTCTTTTGGGCTACCCAATAGAAGCTTTTTTCGTTGATGATTACATTGGCTTCTTTCAGGATAGCTTTCACTTGGTCATAATCAGAGCCGGTGGGGATGTAAATTGCGGTTTCAGTTCCTGTTGGTGTCTGCACGTTGGGCGAGAGGAGGGTTCGATAAAGCCAATAGCCGAAGGCTAAGGCGAAAACCATAAGGATGTCAAAGACAAGAATAACGATGAAGCGGGTGCGTTTTTTGCTATTCTTTTTTTTGTTTCTTCTTTCATTTGGGAGTTTGGTCTGTATTTTAATCATGGTTTTTGACATTTAATCGTTGATACTCATACACATCAATATATCTTTCCTCAATCCGAATCCAATCTTTTCGGTGTCCACAAAGTGTGAAACCTTGATCGAGAAAGAGTTGCTGGCTTATCACGTTGGTTTCATTGATGGAACAATACACCTGATGCAGCATCAAATCATCGAAAAGATAAGCTATGCACAATGCCAACGCAGCTTTGGCATAACCCTGTTGGCGAAAATCCTTGTCGATGAGGATGCCCAATCCAGCGCGGCAGTTAATGCCATCGTAGTCAAAGATGTCGATACAGCCGATGGAGGTTCCTGTTTCATTCAATTCAATCATCAGTCGAAGCTGCTTCTGGCTGAATAAATCATTGTTACTCAACAAAAACTGCTCAATCTGGAAACGAGTGTAGGGCACATGTGTCCCGCTGACCCGCCAAATGTCTCTATCGTTTTCCCAACGGTAAATCAGTTCAGCATCTTCAGGCTCAGCGCATCGGAGCATTATCGTTTCATCCTTGATGAACATGGCTGTATTAATTCGTGAAAATCTATACTTTACGTTTAGGTTGGCACATAATTTGATAACCTCTACCTGCTAAATTTTCGACAAAAATACACTTTTCAGTGCAATAAAGGTTGAAAAAAAGCATTAATGAGAATATAATAAGAAAAAGAAACCAATAAATTGAGACAAGATGAGAAAAGTGAGTATGTCTTTGATGCTCGCCGGACTGTTGATGGCGACATCGTGTGTGAATTCATCGAAAAACGCTAACCAAAGCGAGAACCTGACAGAACAGCAGAAGCCTGCCACTGAAATTGAGCAGGTTCAGCAAGCTCAAGTGCAGCGGGCGGCCTTCATTCCGACCGAAAGCACACCAGACTTCGTTGACGCTGCCGAGCGTAGTGTCGATGCAGTGGTCCATATCATGACTAAAGTGGTAAGACAAAGCACCACGTATAACGACTTCTTTGGAGCCTTGCTCGGACAACTCTATGGCTACCCTGGTCAAACGCGCAACAATACAATGGTGGCTTACGGTTCGGGTGTCGTTTTAACCCCCGATGGATATATCGTCACCAATAACCACGTTGTTGAAGGTGCCGATGAAGTGGAAGTCACCTTTAATAATAAGGTGAAGAAAACGGCTACTATTATTGGTACTGACCCGACCACCGACTTGGCTTTGATTAAGGTGGATGCTTCGGATTTGGAATACCTTACCTTTGGTGACTCCGACAATGTTCGCATTGGTGAATGGGTGCTTGCCGTTGGTAATCCTTTCAATCTGACTTCCACTGTCACTGCGGGTATCGTGAGTGCTAAGGCACGTAACCTTAGCATTTTGGGTGAAGGTACCTCTGTGGAATCTTTTATTCAGACTGATGCTGCTGTCAATCCTGGTAATAGTGGTGGCGCTTTGGTGAACACAAAGGGCGAATTGGTTGGAATCAATGCAGCCATTGCTTCGCATACAGGATCTTACGAAGGCTATTCCTTCGCTATCCCTTCCAATATAGTCCGCAAAGTAGTTGACGACCTGCTTCTTTATGGTACCGCTCAGCGTGGTTATCTCGGTGTGCAGATTGCAGAACTTACCCAAGAGTTAGCCGAAAAAGAAGGTTTGGAAAACATTGAAGGTGTATATGTTGCAGAGGTCACTGAAGGTGGTGCTGCCAAATTGGCAGGCATGAAGTCTGGTGATGTGATTACCGCCATCGCAGGCAAAAAAGTGAACACTACCACACAACTCAAGGAGAGCATCGGACAATACCGCCCTGGCGACAAAGTGGAAGTGGAAGTGAACCGCAATGGCAGCCATCACCGTTATGAACTGACTTTACTTAATGAAGCCGGTAATGTTGATGTCGTCAAGAAAGGTGACAGTTTCTTCAATTCAGAGTTCGGCCTCATGCTTCAGCCAATCAACCAAAACGACATGAGCCGACTGGACATCCAAAGCGGTTTGAAAATTGTTGAGATCCGTCAAGGACGGTTCATGAACTCAGGTGTGCCGGTCGACTTTGTCATCACCAAGGTGAACGGCATCACTGTCAACAGCAAGTCTGATTTGGAGAACGCTCAAAAAAGCAGCCGCTCACGCCGCACCACCATTGAGGGTGTTTATCCCAATGGCATGAATGCGACCTTCTACTACAGCAAATAATTTTTGCGTCAAGAAAGAATTTTCTGAAAATCAAAAACTTCGGTACGGTTTTTGATAATAAAAACCATCGTGATTCAGGGAGACAGCCTTTGGTTGCCTCCCTTGATGAACGGATTATGCAAAAAAATTGTGGAGAGAGCTATGAAGAGTAAGATATTGAATTTGAAACAATTAAACAATTAAAGATTAAGAAGAAATGAGACAACTGAAAATTTCAAAACAGATTACAAACCGCAATGCGGGGACTTTGGACAAGTACCTCGCTGATATTGCGAAGGAGGCGTTACTGACCACCGATGAGGAGGTGGAGCTTGCACAACGCATCAAGGCTGGCGATCAGGCTGCATTGGATAAATTGGTCAGGGCTAACCTGCGCTTTGTGGTTTCCGTAGCCAAACAGTATCAGAACCAAGGTCTTAGCTTGCAAGACCTCATTAATGAAGGAAACCTTGGTTTGGTGAAAGCCGCACAGCGTTTCGACGAGACACGTGGATTTAAATTCATCTCATATGCCGTGTGGTGGATTCGTCAGAGCATCCTGCAGGCTGTAGCTGAGCAGGCGCGTATCATCCGTCTGCCCATGAACCAGGTGGGTGCCTTGGCAAAGGTGAAAAAGGCCGTATCGCTGTTGGAGCAGAAACTAGAGCGTCGTCCCACCATCAAGGAGATTGCCGATGAACTTGGTATGCCTGAGGACAAGGTGGATCAGTTGATGAGTCTTAACTCCCGAGCCGTTTCGACCGATGCACCACTCGACGATGAAGATGATACCAACTTCTTGGATGTCTTTGTCGCAGAGGATGAAGTGAAGACGGATGCGGCTGTGGAGCAAGAATCGACCAGCAAGGCCATCCGCAAGTCACTCGACATGTTGAACGAGAAGGAACGCACTATCATCAGCATGTATTTCGGATTGGGCACCTCTCGAGAGTATTCTTTGGAGGAGATTGCCATGAAACTTGACATCTCGCGTGAGCGTACCCGTCAGCTTCGTGATCGTGCTTTGAAACGCTTGAAGAGCGAGCCGGATTCTCCGCTCTATCAGATGTATATGAATCAATGAAAAAAGTGGGATTCCAGCTTCGGAATCCCACTTTTTTCTATTTTTGCAACCATGAACAACTAATCACAACAATATGAAATACGAACTCATTAAATTGCCCTATGAGGCAAATGCATTAGAGCCTATCATCAGCAAGGAGACTTTGGGTTTCCATCACGGCAAGCACCTGAACGCTTATGTCAACAACCTCAACGGCCTCATCGAAGGCACGAAATTCGAAGAGATGCCTTTGGAGGAAATCGTGAAGACTGCCGACGGTGGCGTTTTCAACAATGCTGGCCAGATTCTGAACCACAATCTTTATTTCACTCAATTCCGTGCTCCGAAAGCCGACAACAAACCTACAGGAAAGATGGCTGAACTGATTGAAAAACAATTTGGAAGCTTCGATCTTTTCAAGGAGGAGTTCACGAAGAAAGGTGCCACTTTGTTTGGCTCAGGATGGGTGTGGCTCTCTGTCGACAAGGACGGAAAACTCCAAATCACGCAGGAGACCAATGCTGGTAATCCTGTGCAACGCGGCTTCAAGCCTTTGCTGACCTTCGATGTGTGGGAACACGCCTATTACATTGACTATCAGAACCGCCGTCCCGACCATCTGAATGCCTTGTGGCAAATCATTGACTGGGACGTGATTAACGAGCGAATTTGACGATTAGGTGGGTGCACATGCTGTCGCCATAGTCAAGACGCAGCATGTAGATTCCCTCACTTAACTCGTTCAAATTGAGGTTGATCTGCGTTTCCGAAGCAGATTGGTTCTTTACTAAACGGCCAAAGACATCATAAATGAGGATGTTTTTGACCGTTTTTTCTGTTGTAATGCTCAAGGTCGAATTGAATGGGTTGGGGAAGATTTGGCAGGAAGCGGAATAGTCATCAATTGAAGAAGTGTCGATGATGCTGATTTCCTGAATGTTGCTGCCAATCATGGGGTAGTTGGTTGAAATCACACGAATTTTATAATGCTGTCCTTCCGGCACATTAGGAATCTGTACTGTGAAGCTTCCACTGGTGTTGGTGGTGATGCGACCCAACTCGGTGGAATTGCTGAAATTGCCGTTGGAATCGGAAAGTTGGGCGATGACCTGGTTGGCAGATGCATTAAGATTGTCGGGCGACATGGTTCCAGTCAACGTGAAAGGGATATTGATGGTTGAGTTGATGGCGTATTCGTTGGAGACTAACTGTTCAAGTCTGAGTGTCGGATTGTAAACTAACAAAACATCGTCTACGAAAAGATCGTCGTTGGTGCTGCCCGTGCCAGGGGTCTCGTTGGTGGTGGCAGCAATGAGGATGTAGCGTACATCGGTGCAGGGACCATTGTTGTTGAAAGGTATGCTCAGACGGCGCCAGGTGTAGGCTCCATTAGCGGTCGAAGTGCGGGTGAACGACGAAACCGCTGTAGCCACATGCATGTCGGCGGGCTCTTCGGTGCCGTTGGCAATGATTTTGTAATCGGCATTACCGTGGACGACGGCTTTCACTTGAGCCTTGTCGGTGGTGCTTTGGCTGCGGAAACACACCCAAACAGAGAGCGAATCAGGAAGTTGGTTGATGGGGGTGTTGAATGCACTTTCGGAGCGTTGCGTATAGTTGTAGTTGCCTGAGCCAGTGGCCGACATGCTGCCCGCATTGATGCGTCCGTTGGTCAGTGTGCCGTTGGCGGTAATGCCAAGTACACTGTCGGGGAACACTCTGACGCTCTTGCTCCCCGTAGTGCCAGGTCGCGTCTGCGACGACTGTTCGATTTGGCTCGACAAAAAGCCTGACCATGTCCCAGTTGCCGTGCCCCCCGAATGCCAATGCACAGGTTCGTTGACACGGTTTGTCCATTGTTCAAAGCCTCGATTATCGAATTGAGGACCATATTGTGCAGAAAGATTAATGCTTAAAAAATTGATAATAAATAAGGTGAAAACAATTTTGTATATTTGGTTCATCGCTTAGGGCTGTTTTATGATGTCGCAAAAATAGGAAAAAGAAGCACTGAATTGGATTTGCTGGAGACTTTTCCTTACTTTTGCAGACAAATTTTGAACCTATGAAGAAAGTTTTTATCACCCTTAGTCTGCTGCTCTTCACCTTTGCCGCGAGGGCGCAGTGGACTTTGCAAACTTATGGCGAGTACGATTACACGCGTACCTCAGGAAGTAGTGCATCTTTAGCCTTAAAAGGCGACTATCGCTTGGCCGACAATTTCAACATCGGGCTAGGTTTCCAAGCAACGACCTTGAGCCGTTATTCTTTAAACCTGCAATACCAAGTAAATCTGCTCCAAGCAAAAAGCGGTACGCTTTACTTAGAGAACCGCTATCTCTATCGTTTGTTCCCCAACTACAATTTGCAGGAGTTCAATGGAGTGCTGGACTTGGGCTGGCGCAACCGTCACTTCAACTTCCAGTTCGGCTTGACTAACCGTTATACGGCACCCATTCCGCTGCGCAAGAATGGCGGCATGGATGCAGTGTTAGAGCCGATGAATGTCACTTTCTGTGTAGAGGGCAACCTCTTTGACCAGGAGCATCCTTGGAATGTGGGTGCTCGAGTCTCGAATTACCGTGACTTCGTCATCGAACGTTTTACGTTGTTTTTTTATAGCGTGAACGGCTATTACGACTTGGGCAATGGCCTGCGCTTGACCGCTGAAGCAGGATTGCATCCCAGCGGTGTGCTCAATTTGTCGGCACAATACAATGGCTGGTTTGGAAACGTCGGCCTCATTTGGAAACCCTAAAATCGCAAAGCGATTTTGTCTCTAATTCCATAAAATTCAGACAGAAATTCGATTTCTCAAATTCACTAATTCTTGATAAAATGAAAAAGACACACTTTATATTGTTATTTGCAGCAGCCGCTATTTTTGCCACTGGCTGCAACCGTCTTGACATTGCCGGAATGGTCGTCAACCGTAGCGACACCGAAGAACGCGTGGCCGACTGGCTCGACTACAACGCCCAAAACAGCGAACCCGTCATCGAGAACGCTCCCGATGAGTACCACATCTATTCCTGCTCCGACTCACACTATTCCGAGCGCGACAGCATCGTGCCGCAGGGGGAGAAAGACCGACTCTACAAGTACATCACCGCCGAGCGCAACGACCCGATGGCCATTTTCGCCATCCATGCCGGCGACATGGTCAATGAAAGCGGAGAAGCGGGTTTCAGAATGACCAATGATGCTTTGCGTTATGATTCCGTGAATCAAGCCGAAAACGACCCATGTTTTTTGGTTATTGGCAACCATGATGTCTATTATGACTGTGCTAAATTCTTCAAACAGTATTTCCATACTTCGACTTATACTGTGACAGTCAAAACCGTAGGTGGGTTCAAAGACCTTTACATCTTCCTCGATTCAGGCAACGGCACTCATGGCAAACGCCAGCTGGAATGGCTGGAGGAGAAGCTCTCGCACCGCGAGGACTATCGTCACTGCTTCGTCATCAGTCACAACTGGTTGTTCCGCACCTCGTACAACTACACTACCACGCCTGCTGCCAACTTACCACAAGACGAGCAATACGCCTTCATGGACCTGATGAGTCGCAACAATGTTGATATGGTTATCATGGGTCACTTCCACATGCGCGAGCAACGTCAGTTCGGCGGTGTGCAGTACCTCATGACCGACAACCTCAATGACGGTGGGACACCAAGTTATCTGGTGCTGACGGTCGGAGAAAAGGTCAGATATGAGTATGAAGAGCTGGAGATGGAGTAAAAAGGTCTCTACCATCCATTTTTCAATACCTTGAATTACAAATAGTTGATTTCGGGCTTTCCGCAAATGTCTCTACACGAGGCTGAGGCTTGCGGAAAGCCTGTTTTTTCACTATACTTTTGCATGGTCAAACCTAAAAATGTACCATGCGATGAACACAAGAAACCTATTCCTTACAGCCGCCTTTGCGATGGTCAGCATGGCGGTCTTTGCCCAAGTCGAAATCCCAGAAGTCAAACCGAAAGCCGACAGCCTGCAGATGGCGATCGACACTTTACTGCTTGAAGGCGTCACCATCACGGCGGAGCGGCCGCTGTATTCTGTCGAAGGTGAGAAAACATTGTATCAAGTCTCAGACGACCCGACCGTGCAAGGCGGCGTGGCCTCCGATGCCTTGCAGAATGCACCTGGTGTGAGCGTCGATGTGGAAGGCAACATCACGTTGCGAGGGACTTCTTCCGTTGAAATATGGATCAATGACCAGCCTTCCAATCTCACTGAAGAGAACCTCAAGACCTACATCCAGACCTTGCCCGCCAACGCCATCGACCGCATCGAAGTTATCACCAACCCCTCGGCACGCTATGCCACCCAAGCCGATGGCATCATCAATATCGTGATGAACGCCAAAATCAAGCGGAACGAGTTCTTTTGTTTCGGAGCCAATGCTTCTTCGCAGCCCTATGTGATGCCATGGCTTTCCTACATTTGGAAAAACGAGAAGTGGACAGTAAACGCCTACACGAATGCCTATTGGTATCATGGTCGGAGTGAGGCGCATGCCGATAAAGACTTGTTTGGCGTGGATGAAGAAGGTAATCAATTGTTGACCAGTCATTTGAAAAGCAGCATGTTCAGCAATTACACGACGTATAGTCCTGGATTTAACCTTGACTTGACCTACACACCCGATAAGACGAACACTTTCTCCTTTTATGCCATGTTTTGGGATTCATTTGGGCCATCGGAGGTTAGACAGGAGCGCGAACGCATCGAATACATTGAGCAATCGGGCGAATACAAATACTCCATCTTGA
>JAFWRA010000239.1 GCA_017508895.1 Bacteroidales bacterium | reverse complement strand
CGTGTTGGAGTATCCGTCAGTATCCGCGAAGGCACTGGTTATGATATCGTTGTTTGCATTGATGACATGATCGAGTCCTTCTATTTCGTCAGTCAGGCCCCAGGGAACTGCAAAAGCCGCATCATGCAATGCCACCATCCAGCCTGAGGAGCCATCCTCGTTAAGGTAGAACACCACACCTTGGCTGCCGTCGGGATTTGTGATTACTTGACCCAAATGATATCCTTGGGCATTCAATCCTAATGAGGAAATCAGAAGAAACGATAGAGTAAAAATTATGTTTTTCATGGCTTTTGTTTTTAGAAGTTTCTAATGCTGCGGATAGACAAAGGAATTCCTGACAATTCGCTTCTTGATTTGGTGATGGCACCCATGGCGCCGGTATAGCTACTATACAAGGCGCAGTCGTTGTCGAACCCATATACCGAAGAAGACCAGTAAATCCACTGTCCCTTCAGCATTGTACCATTAATTACTTTGAGTGAATTGTTGATAATGCGGGCGCTGCCATAAAGGATGTTCAGTTGGCCGAGTGCTGGCCAATACCAGCCGTGCTCATAGTCGACCTCCCATGCGCCCGGGTATTTGGAATGGTTGTTTTGAGATGCTGCACGCAAGAACCCTGTGTTGTCGTACCCGTCAAGGTCATAAATGGCATCGCGTATGGATTGCCATCCCGTCAGACCCCAGGGGAGGTCGCATTCGTAAGACCAATAAATTTGTTGGACTTGAATCTGCGGATGAAGTGCCCATCCATGTTGTCCCGTTTCATCGACATAGAATACTACACCGATGGCACCTTCTGTATAGTTTTGGGGATGTACAATGATGGTGTCGGTCCCTTGTTCGCACAAGATGTCGCCGACACTAACAGTTTGGCCAAAGCTGAGTAGGGGAAATACCAGAATGGCAAATAATAATAAGGTGTTTTTCATGACAATGTTTTTTCTTTTTTAATCAATGAGGTATTCGAACTTCTGCTTGAGTTTGTCGCGGCGCAGATAGAGTATAATATAATAAGGTATCAATGCAACGACACTGAGTAGGGCTGATATGCCTTCGCTTAAACCTAAACCGAGGCAGACAAAAAGCACGGTCAACAACAAAATGATGGGGATGAGATAAGCCAAAACCGCCGCCTTGTTGCCCTGCCCGATGGCCATTCTAACGTTGACTCTTTGCATCAGTGCAAAGTCTTTGCTTTTGGGTCGGGGCACGGTGAGGATTTTCTCAGCCTGTTCGCCCATGCCGCAAGCACTTTTGGCGTGGCATGCCGCGCATGCACTCTGTGACAATATCTTGATTTCCAGCTCCTCGTCAGTGATTTTGGTGACGACGCCTTCGTGGGAAATGATGTTGCTTTCGTTGGTCATTGCTGTTTTTGCTTTGCGATGCAAATATAAGGAATTTTCATGACATGATACCGACATGTTTCTTTTTTTTGTTTCTTTGCAAGTTCAAATCAAAAGAATTTGTCAGATGAAAAGAATGCAAGATTTCATTGCCTTAATGCTTGTGTCATTGGCAATTGTTTCTATAGGATGTAAGAAGGTCGACAACAATAACCAAAACCATGAAGTAACGCTGAGTTTGACGACAATGGAACCTTATGACATTACTCAAACTTCAGCCATGTGTGGATGTGAAGTGATAGTGTCGGAGAATTTTTCACTTGCTGAATTGGGCATTTGTTGGGACACTGTGAGAAATCCTACAGTGAACGGCGCGCACCTTTTCACGAACAATTGGAGTGGGTCTTTTACGTGTTCTTTGGACGGCCTTGAGCCCAATACCAAATATTATGTGAGATCCTATGCCTTGCTGGGCGTGATGTATTATTATGGTGATGAAAAGAATTTCACCACCGAAGACACCATCAGTGGTGGTGGCGGTAGTGGCGGAGGAGGTGCCACTGAAGAATTCACGTATGTAGATCTTGGTTTGCCAAGTGGCCTTTTGTGGGCGGAATGTAATGTGGGTGCGACAGTTCCAGAAGAATACGGCAGTTATTTTGCATGGGGCGAGACTCAACCCAAAGATTTCTATGACTGGATTAATTATAAGTATGGAACGGACTGGAATTTGATTACCAAATACTGCACGGATCAAGAGTTGGGTCTTAATGGTTTTGTCGATAACCTTGTCACACTGGAGCCTGAAGATGACGCTGCTACGGTTGCATGGGGTGATGGCTGGCGCATACCTACCAAGGAAGAATGGAACGAATTGAATGAAAACACGAATGCCGGGTGGACAACAGTAAACGGTGTGAACGGTAGACGGTTTGTTGCATCCAATGGGAACAGCATCTTCTTGCCTGCTGCTGGCCGTCGTTGGGCTCATGAGTTCTATGATGTGGGCAACTACGGTAATTATTGGTCAAGTTCACTTTATTCATCTGGTGCTTATTTCTCATGGAGTATAAACTTTTATTCAAATTGGTGGCCCTCTGTTGATTGCAAAGCCAGATACCTTGGTTTTTCAGTTCGACCGGTTCGTTCCGCACGTTAGTCCTTGCTTGTGTAGCACCACTTTTGTATGCTTTAATGTGTCTTGAGGATGCCAAAAAAAGAGAAACAAGACGGGAAGCTGACGGCTTGGATCAATGCCCTATGGGAGGCTTTATCAGAGTGGTACCGCAAACCAGACAACGTGTTGCGTGTGGTTCGCTTTCCGGGCACCAAGTTGCCGCTTTTGGATGTGCTGATTGATTTCTTCAAATTCTTCACTAAGGGCCGCACAACAGACCGTGCCGCAGGCGTGGCGTTCAATTTCTTTGTGGCACTCTTTCCGTTGATTCTCTTTTTCTTCACACTTATTCCTTATATCCCGATTCCGCACCTCTATGAAAGATTGATGTTTACTTTGGATGATTTCCTCATCCCGTCCGGCACGCTCAACTATGTGAAGGACACCATTGACGGTATAATGAACCAACCCCATGATGGCTTGCTTTCAGTGAGTGTTTTCTTGTGCCTGATTTTTGGTTCCAGTGGCATCGTGGCTATTTTCAATGGTTTCCGTAATGTTTATGCCAACTATTTGACTGACAAGAGAATGACCATGAAGGACTGGCTTATGCAGCGTATGTTTGCCATCTTGATGCTTCTTGTCATCGGGGCATTGCTGGTCGTTTCCGTGTTGCTGATTTCGCTTGGCGGTATGGCTTTGAAGTTTCTTGTGATCCATGAGATTATTGAGGGAGGGTCGTTTACGTTCTTCATATTCAGTGTGTTGCGTTGGGTGATAGGCGTGTTTGCCCTCAGTTTCGGCATCGCGTTGCTCTATTATTTTGGTAATGTCCGCTTTGGCGACCAATACCGAATCGAACGCAAACGAAAAGGCGCGGATGGACAGACACTTTACCGCAACTTCGTGATTTTCAGTCCTGGAACGATTCTTGCCACTGCGCTTTTTGTTCTTGGTGCTGTGGCCTTTAATATTTATATTTCCAACTTTTCCCATTATAATGTGCTTTATGGCTCCATTGGCACGCTCATCATCCTCTTGTTGTGGATTTGGATTATCGCCATCCTGATTTTGGCGGGCAACGACTTGAACTCGAGCATCCGACAGAGAGCCGACAAACGGAGCACTGACGACCAAACGCGTCGCAAGCAAATCGTCATCGATGACTTGCGGAAACACATTTTGGCCTATCAACAAGTTAGCGAGAACCGACAGCAACAAATCGATAATTTGCGAAAGAATATCGAAACACAGGCAGCATTTGTCAAGGATTTGGAAGAGAAGAACAAAGATTACGCACTGATTATCAAGGCATACGAAGAGTTCGCTGAAGCCGAACGGCAGAAGATTGTCGAACCGCTTAACAAAAACGATTGAAGCATTATGGGCATCGTGGCACGACAGAGCATCGAAGGCACCATTGCCACCTATATCGGGGTGGCTGTGGGTATCGTCACTACTTTTTTCATCCAGACGAAAGCCCTTCAGCCCGAGCAGATTGGCCTGATAGATGTGTTGCTGCAATGCGCGCTGTTGTTTTCAGGTTTGGCGCAACTTGGCACCAATTCCTCGGCAATGCGCTATTACCCCTTTTTCAAGGATGAAAAGCGCCGCGACCATGGCTTTTTTGGCTGGACATTGTTAGTGCCCTTGATTGGCTTTACCATCTTTTTGTTGGCGTTTTTCACTTTCAAGCCCTTGATAGTGAGTTTCTTTTCGAAAGATTCTGGGATGTTTGGCGAGTATGTCAACTTCGTCATTCCTTTGGCCTTTTTCATGCTCTATATCTCTGTTTTTGAGACGAATAGCAACCTCTTGTTGCGCATCGTTTTGCCCAAGTTCATCCGTGAGGTGGGTTTGCGCGTAGGCACTTTGGTCATCTATTTGCTGTATTATTACAAGGTTATTGATTTTGACGGTGTAGTGGTTTCATTCTGTGTGTTATACGGTTTGGCTACTTTAATCAATGTTGTCTATCTTCTCACGCTGAAACGGGTTTCGTTCAAGATTGAGCGGAATTACATCGACCCGAAGTTGAAGCGCGATTTCCTGTTCTACACCTTATTTATGATTACTGCGGCTTTGGCAGGGAATATCATCCCGATGCTGAGCAAGTTCTTCCTTGCGGGCATCATGGGCTTCCGTTTGGCGGGTGTGTTCACCATTGCAACCAATATTGCAGCAGTCATTGAGATGCCTTACCGCTCGTTGGGTGCCATTTCGCAGCCTCACATATCCCAAGCCATGGCTAAACAGGATACAGAAACTGCCAATGTTTTGTGCAAGAACGTTGCGCTCCACCAGTTCATGGTTGGCTCTTTCGTGTTTTTCCTCGTTTGGATCAACATTGATTTCCTTTTCGACTTGCTTCCCAATGGCGACATTTATCGTTTGGGCAAGTGGGCGGTGTTGATTCTCTCTTTGGGGCGACTCATATATTCTTCTTTTGGCGTGGCAATCACCGTAATCAGCTATTCGAAATATTATTATTACTCATTGATATTCACCATATTGCTTGCGACCGTTTCCGTTTTGATGAACCGTTGGCTTGTTCCAATATTGGACATTAACGGAGCAGCTTTGGCAGGTGTGTTGTCGTATTTCGTTTATTACGTTTTGCTTTTGACCTTCATCAAGTG
>JAFWRA010000238.1 GCA_017508895.1 Bacteroidales bacterium | reverse complement strand
GACCCATTGCGACAGCATCATTTTCTACAATCTGACCATCATTCCTCCGCTTTCGGGGGAGGAGAGTGTGGTTTCGTGCCAACCTATGTGGTGGCATGAGCACTATTGCGTGGCTGAAGGCGACTATCAACACACCTTTGTCTCGTCGCAAGGTTGCGATAGCATCGTGACGCTGCATTTCAGTCTTGCCCCTGAGATAGTGATGCCGCCTGCGGATACTTTGGTCTGCGAGCCTTTCACCTGGAATGGCCATTATTTTAACGAGGACGGGCAAGCGTCATACACTTTCCAAACGCCTTCCGGCTGCGACAGTACCGTCTTCTTGAATGTGACCTTTGTCCAAGCGGAAACCCTTCCTGACGAACCGGTTCGGGCGTGCAACTCCTACACCTTCCATGGCGTTACCTACGGGCCAGGCATCTACGAAATTCCTCATGATACCGTGTTCGCACAAAACGGTTGTATCAGCTCAATCCAACTGCTGAATCTGACCGTGAAAGACTCCGAACAAATGGGAACCATCAGCGGTAACACCTCGGTGTATGTGGCCTCAAGTTTGATCAGCGGCATTTATCGCTATGAGATTGACATGGAGGGTCTGTCGGGACAGGTCACTTGGTCGCTGTCCAATTCGGATTGGCAGATTGTGGAAACGGGCATCGATTTCTGCCGTGTCTTGGTCACGACGCCTGTGACGGCCTTCCTGACCGCCCATTTCAATGTGGAGGATTGTGGCGAGATGGAACGCTCCTTCGAAATCAATGCCACGTTCTATGGCGTGGACGACTGGCAGGACGAAGTCCGTGTTTTCCCCAACCCGACGCGAGGCACCGTGACCATTGAAGCCGAGGGCATGGAAAGCATACGGCTGACCAACATGATGGGGCAGGTGCTTGAAAAGCGCGAAGGCCTCCGTTCTGACAACATCATCCTGAACCTCAACGGTTATACGCCGTCGGTTTATCTGCTGGAGATTGAAACGGCATACGGGATGGTGAAAAAACGCTTGGTTCTGTGCAGATAATTCACAAAATAGGAGAGAGCAAGGAAATAATTGCTAACTTTGCCACCAAATGTTGACCGCCATGAGAATTAGGTTTTTCTTCAGTTTCCTTTTGGTTTTTTCCGTGGTGTGCGCCTTTGCCCAGCCTGTGGTCATCACGCCGCCATCCGCAAACATTCAGCCTGGAGGTTCGGTGACACTCACTGCTTCGGGAGCCACCTATTACCAATGGTCGCCGGCCACGGGTTTGTCGACCACCGAGGGTCCCGTCACGGTAGCATCGCCCACGGTGACCACCACCTACACTTGCGAGGGCTATGCCCCAGGCGCGGAAAGCGTGGTGAACGGCGATTTCAGCCAAGGCAACACGGGCTTCACCTCGGCCTACGAATACAATTCCAACCTTTGGAACGAAGGCACCTATTACGTCGACTCCGACGCCAGCCTGCACCATGAGAATTTCCACGGCTATGGCCACGGCGACAACGGCAACTTCATGATGGTCAACGGTTCCATCAGTCCGGGCACCAACGTGTGGACGGAGCAAATCAGCGTGACCCCCAACAAATGGTACGCTTTCTCGACTTGGGCCTGTACCTTGGCGGGTGTGGCTGGCCAAATGGCCTTGCTCCAGTTCAGCATCAACGGCACACAGTTGGGCAGCGTGTTTTCGGCTCCGGCAACGACGATGATTTGGGAGCAATTCTATGAGCTTTGGTACAGTGGCTCAGCCACTACAGCCACCATTACCATCCTGAACCAAAACACCAATGGCGATGGCAACGACTTCGGCTTGGACGACATCTCCTTCCGCGAGTTGGTGCTGGTAGGTGCCCCGACCTGCACGGTCTATGTGGGCTCCATGAGTGCCACCGCCACCGCCGACGACTCGGAGCTTTGCGAAGGCGAATCAACCACGCTTCATGCCCTGCCAACGGGCGGTAGCGGCAACTACAGCTACAGCTGGACACCCGCCAACAGTTTGAACAACGCCAACATTCAGCATCCGGTGGCAACCCCGCCTGTGGGCACTACGACTTATACTTGCCACATCACCGACAACAGCTGGGGCACTTCGCAAGACGTCAGCGTCAGCATTGTGGTGCATCCCAACGAGGAGGAGACCGTCATCGAGACCATTTGCAGCGGCTCGGTGTACAACTTCTATGGGGAAGAGGTGAGCGAACCAGGCGTGTATGAGCACCACGAGCCAACCCAATTCGGCTGCGACAAGACCATCTACCTGCATCTCGGCAATTGGCCGACCTACGACGAGACAACCGTCACGGCCTTCATTTGCGACGGCGAGAGTTACACATTCTATGGCACCGAGTACACCACAAACTGCGATGTGGCCTATACCGACTATTCCATACACGGTTGCGACAGCATTGTGCGCCTTCACCTCACCGTCTATCCGCCTAACGACACCACGATAGTCGATGCGAGCATTTGTATCGGGCAATCCTACAATTTCCACGGCGAATGGTACAGCAATGACGGCGACATAGGCTATTTCGACACCATCGACAACCACGGCTGCCTGAAGGTGGAAAAACTCATGCTGAGCGTTGATGAATACCAAATGCCGCCTGTTCAGTACGAATACATCTGCTATGGACACGACGAAACGCCGTATTTCAAATGGGATAAGAACAACGTGGAGTATTTTGCCGACACCTACGATGAAGCCATCGTTCCCGACCCGGAAGGCGGCTGCGATTTCAAGTACCGTCTGAACCTGAAGTTCCACCAAGAGTTCTATGAAGAGCTGCCGCCCGTCATTGTTTGCGACGAGTATTATTGGCCGATTACTGGAGAGACCTACACTGAGATTGGCAACCATGTGATCACAAAATCCTTCCTGCAAGAATTTGGTAATGTTGTGTGCGACAGTACCTTTGTCCTCAACCTGACCATCAACGAGTCGAGTACCCAAGAAACCATGGAATATGTTGGCGAATGTGACACTGTATCTCTCCCATGGTTTGGCGAAATGCTCTATTTCACCAAGAACTGCGACACTTTGCTTTCGGGCCTGACACCCGATGGATGCCTCTATGAGGTCAACCTGCACATCAGCAACATGCAATACACGCCCACGCCAATTATCGCCTACACGGAGGACGACTATTATCAAAACGGCGACACCATTGCCGTCATCACCAACACGGAGTTTTTCTCGTTCCAGTACGACTTCTTCGTGGAGGACTCGCTCGGCCACTTCAATGGTTGGGACTCGTGCGTGTGGCGCATCAGCAAGGAATCGTGGCTGATTGAGCCTGACCCCGCTGAATACCAAAACGAGCCCGAAAGACGTTATTGTAGGGTGTATGTCGCCGAGCACGACAACACGGCGGCAGAGCTGAGTTGCACCATTTACAACCACCACTGCCAGCCTTACAGCATCACGCGAAGGTTCTACCTCAAGTCGTCGTTCTTCGGCGTCGGCGAACAGGAAACGGCAAGGTTCGGCTTTGATGTTGTCCCCAACCCCAACAACGGCGCCATGGAGCTTCGTTTCGAGCACATGGAAGGCAAAGTGGAGGTCAAGGTGTATGATGTGATGGGCAACTTGATGGACAGCTTTGTGACCTACAATGATATGGAATCCAGTGCGATGCAGTACAACTTGAGTGGTCGCAGGGGCATCTATTTCATTGTGGCCAACGGGAAAGCGGGCACGGTTGCCAAAAAAGTGGTCATTGAATAAACAATGGATTGAAAATGAAAAGAAAGAGAATCATATTGGGCTTTTGTCTATTGCTGACAAGCGGCATGGTATTGAGTTCCTGCATCAAGGAAAACTTGGGCAAAACCGTCGCCCTCATCGGGACGGAGGACTATGTTCGCGACATCAATTCGTTGATTCCGGACACGCTGCAGGGCAAGTTTGAGACGATGTTTCAGGGGATTCCTACGGGTGCCGTTCCTGTCAGCATAGCCGTTCCCGACAGCGTACCGGAAGATGCGTATGTTGTCCATGCCAACTTGTTGGTCAAGACCAATCTTTATAACGTAACCTCGCCGATTGCCTATCCCGATGTCTATATGCGTTTCAGCAAGCAGCACAACGGCATTGTCGTGGTGGAGCTCGCCGAATCCACCGAACAGCGCACCGATACCGCATACGTTATGGGAAACAACAATGATTTTACGGTGTATTTTGTTGAAGACAAGGTCGTTAGTACGGACTCGCATGTGAAGCGCGGTGTCATCCTATGTGGCACTTGGGCACAAGGCGGACTTTCCAATTTCCGCATGGCTTTCGTCGTGTTGGAGTCGGAAGGCAATCAAGCCCAAACGCCGGGCACGTATTACTTTTACAAGGACGGCGACGGTTTGGCCGAAAGATGTGTTTGGCCTTGGCCATAAAAGAGTATAGCAATGAAGAAATACGTTTTGATATTGAGTATTTTGTTGGCTTGCAGCACTGGAATCTTTGCCCAAATGAGCCAAAACAAGCCAACGGATCGGTCGATTGCTTTAGGCATAAAGGGTGGCGTGAATATGCCGAGGATGTTGTATTTCAAGAATCCCGCATTGATGCGCCTGCCTCAATCCTTTGTTTTCACCCCGACGGGAGGTTTGTTTGTGGACATTCCCATCATGGAATTCGCCTATTTGTCGCCGGAGGTCGTGTATGTGCAGCGCGGCACGGACATGAAATATGTACACGCCAATTCAGGGGCGCAAGTCCATTATACGATTGCGACCTCCAATGTGGATTTGCGGCTTCCTTTGGAGTTTTGTTGGGAAGTGAAGCCGTATTTTCAGCCTTTTGTGATGGTGGGGGCGGAAGCTGGAATGTGTCTGTTTGGCAAGATTCATTTGGATAGGACGGCTCCCATTGCGCTCGACGAAACCGTAGCCGTCGACAGTGCCAACATGAATTTGATACATGCCGGTGCCTTTGCTGGTTTGGGCATCCGTAGCAAGCTGTCCTTGGGAAATCAGGATATTTTGCTGAAACTCAGTGCATCGTTCCACCAAGGCTTTCTTGACAGCTATTCGCATTACGAGAAAAACGGAACGGCACAAGCGGTCAATGTGAACGCTTACCAGATTATCGGTAACCGTTTGCCGCAAGGCTTGGAGGTCAGTTTGTGCATTGCCATTCCGCTAAAGGCAAAACTTAAGGATGCCTGTGCCTCATTCTCGAACGACCGTTACCGCCGACGTGGTAGCGGTAGACATTTGTTCGGGTATTGACAAAGATTTCGTATTTTTGCCGCCTGATTGAAGCTTATGCGTTTCCTTTATCCCAATATGCTCTGGGGTCTGCTGGCCCTGCTGATTCCCATCCTCATCCACTTGTTCAACTTCAGGCGGCACAAGTTGGTGTATTTCAGCAATACCGCCGTGCTGCGCTCCATTCAGCAGGAGAATGCCAAGACGCGAAAACTGAAGTATTTGGTGACATTGCTGTTGCGTTGCCTCTTCATTGCGGCTTTGGTGTTGGCGTTTGCTTTCCCGTATCATCCTGAGAAACAGCTGAATGTCAACACGTCGGACAACCTCATCGGCGTGTATGTCGACAACTCCATGAGCATGAAGGGACAGTCGCAACGCACGACTTTGATTGAGGATGCACGGCAGTCGGCGCGGGATTTGGTGCACAAGCTCAACCCCTCGAACCGTTACCTGTTGATGACCAACAGCTTCGAGGTTCAGAACGAATACCCGATGAACCAGGAGGAGATGCTAGACCAGCTCGACCGCATGAATCCCGACGGTCCGCCTGCCGATATGGGCGAGGTCATCGACCGCTTCGAGATGTTGGCCAAGCAGCATGGTTTCAATAGTTCGACATTGTTTCTGTATTCTGATTTCCAGCGTAATACATTTGACCTTTCGGCAGCTAAAGCCGATACAGCCCTGCAAGTGGTTGTCGTCCCGATGGTGCCTGAATACAAGAGCAACCTCTACATCGATTCGGTATGGCTCAGTTCGCCCATCGTGCAACCTGGACTGACCAACGACCTCAACGTGCGCATTGTCAATCAAGGCGATAAGGAAGTGAAAGGCTTGCCCGTCAGCTTCACGATGAATGGCGCAATGGCGGCATCCACCACGGTTGACTTGGAGAAGAACGGCGAGGTCGAAATCGAGATGCAGTTTGTGGTGGACGGCACGGGTGAGCAACGCTGCAGCGTCAGTTTGACCGACCATCCTATCACTTTCGACGATGCTTACGATTTCGTTTTGAGCGTGAAAAACAGGCTCAACGTGGTCGAATTGGGCAGCGAGAGCCCGTATGGTTCCTTGGTTTTCGACGATGACGAGCAATTCCACTATACGCTGATGGAGCCTTCGCGCTTCGATTTGAGTGCCCTTTCGCAGGCGCAGTTGCTCATCGTGAACGAGACCGCCAACCTCAATGAAACCCTACAACAGACCCTCTTGGATGCCATTTCCGAAGGGGCGAGCCTCGTGGTGTTTCCTGCTTTGGACAATCCGAAAAACAACATCTATTTGTATGGAAGACTGGGACTTACTTTGATGGAAGTCGACACCAACGCCACGGCGACGGAAGACCTGGCCCTTCAACACGCCTTTTTCAGCGACATGATACTCAACTTGCCGCAGCATCCCGATTTGCCTAAAGTAAAACGCCATATCCGACTGAAATCCAATGGCATACCTGCCACATTGCTCACTTTGCAAAACGCCGATCCTTTGCTGCTTTCGGAACAGGTAGGGAAGGGGCAAGCCTTCATTTTTGCCACGGCTTTGAGTCCCAGTTGGAGCGACTTGGCCGACAACGCCCTTTTCGTCCCAACCATGGTCAAGACGGCCTTGCTGGGTGCACAGGCAGGACGGATTTCGTATACCATCGGCACAGACAAAATGTTGGTTTTGAACGACATTGGACTTGTGGGTGACCGTCGGTTCCTCTTCGCCAACGCCGATCGCAGCTTTGAGCTGATGCCTTCCTCAGAGGTGAGGAACAACAAGGTT
>JAFWRA010000237.1 GCA_017508895.1 Bacteroidales bacterium | reverse complement strand
TATCACAAATTGTTTTATGCTCAACAACTCAAAAATACGCAAAATACTTAATATCAACACGAAAGCTACTTTGGCGTTGCAATGTCTTTTGGACATCTCTAACCCTTGTAACGCATAATACAATAAAAATAAGCACATTGCAAAGATGTCCAATGTCCAATGTCCAATGCAATGTGTTTTCTTATTGCAATATGGCCTATAATATAATAATAATAAAATAATAAATTATTTTATTATTATTATATTATAGAACTCTTCCGACAACCAAAAGCATATGCATTGGACATTGGACATTGGACATTCAAAACTCCCATCCGATAAATCAATGGATTGTATTTGTTAGAGGTTAAATCCTCCTATTTTTCATTGCTTGTTGAAAACTCTTTTTTCGTAATTGGGAATAAAATCGTATTTTTGCAGACTGAAAATACAGTATTATGGCTTTCGAACAGACATTCAAAAACATCGATAATATCCTTCGTACCGATGAGGGGTGTAGTAGCGAACTTGACTATATCGAACAGAAATCATGGATTTTGTTTCTCAAGTATTTGGACGACCTTGAAAAGACGCGAGAGGTTGAGGCTGCCCTACAGGACAAGACCTATACCCCTGTAATTGCTGAGGGCTACCGTTGGAACGATTGGGCGATGCCTCTCAATGAAAAAGGCGAATATGATGTGCATAAAGTCCTCGTTGGTGAAGATTTGATAGAGTTTGTCAACAACAAGCTGTTTCCCTACCTGAAACGCTTTACAAGTTCGACCAACACAGGCATTGAAAGCAAAATCGGGGTGGTGTTTGGCGAAATCCGAAACCGCATTGCATCGGGCTACAATCTCCGTGATATTGTTGAGCAGGTAGATGGCTTGAAGTTCCAAACCACCGAGCAGAAACACGAACTCACCTACCTTTACGAAAGTTCTTTGAACAAGATGGGCAACGCAGGGCGTAACGGCGGCGAATACTATACACCCCGACCGCTTATCCGTACCATTGTCCGTGTGGTGAATCCCGAAATAGGAAAGACCGTTTACGATGGGGCTTTTGGCTCGGCGGGCTTCCTGTGCGAGGCATACAACTATATGCACGGCAATGTGAAGAAGACCGCCGATGAGCGGACTTTGCAGACTTCAACTTTCTATGGAAAAGAGGTGAAAGGGTTGGCGTTTATCATCGGAATGATGAATATGATTTTGCACGGCGTGGAGTGTCCGAACCTCACTCGAACCAACACCCTGACCGAAAACCTTGCCGATGTGCAGGAGAAAGACCGCTTCGACTACATCGTTGCCAATCCCCCGTTTGGCGGTAAGGAACGTGCCGAGGTGCAACAGAATTTTCCGATAAAGACAAGTGAAACGGCATACTTGTTCTTGCAGCACTTTATCAAGTACCTCCGCGCGGGTGGCTCAGCGGGTATCGTTATCAAGAATACCTTCCTGAGCAACACCGATAATGCCTCAGTTGCCTTGCGGAAGAAGTTGCTTGAAGACTGCAACCTACATACCATCCTTGACCTTCCATCGGGTGTGTTCCAAGCGGGCGTGAAGACCATCGTATTGTTCTTTAAGAAGGGTGAGCCGACTAAAAAAGTTTGGTTCTACCAACTCAACCTTGACCGCACCTTGGGCAAGAGCGACCCACTCAACGAAAACGACCTTGCCGACTTTTTGGAAAAGCAAAAGACCAAAGCCGACAGCGAAAATTCGTGGAGCGTCAATGTCGCCGACTTGAATGAGCAATACGACCTGAGTGTTAAGAATCCCAACAAGGTTGAAGTGGTTGATGAGCGTACACCTCAGCAGATTGCAGACGAAATTAAGAATCTTGCAAGCCAAAACAACACCTTGTTAGACGAAATAATGGCAATGCTGTAAGAAAAGGAAGATGATGAAAACGATTGAAAACAATAATAGAGAAATCACCTCCGAAAATGGACTGTATTCGCAAATAGCCCAACTGTTGCAGAATGCAAGAAAAGCGGTTGCGGTACAAGTGAATAACGCACTTGTCCTTACGTATTGGAATGTAGGAAGATTGATTATCGAGGATGAACAAAACAATAAACAACGTGCAGAATATGGGAAACAGGTACTGAACGAATTGTCAAAGCGATTGACAAAAGAGTTTGGTAAAGGATTTTCTCGCTCCAACTTGCATTGGATGAGAATGTTGTATATTAAATATCCAATTTGTCAGACACTGTCTAACAAATTGACCTGGAGTCATTATTGCGAGCTGCTCACCATCGCGGATGACGACAAACGGATGTTTTACGAAAAGGAGTGTGTCAATGCTGGGTGGTCGTTCCGCGAACTAAAACGGCAGATTGACAGTTCGCTTTTCGAACGCTTACTTTTGTCGGACGGGAAAGCCAATAAAGAAAAGGTGTTGCAACTGGCAAGCAAAGGCATTGAAATAAGCCAGCCAAGCGACATAATAAAAGACCCATACGTATTTGAGTTTTTGGGCATCCCTGAAAAGAAACCGGTGATGGAAAGCGACTTGGAACGAATGCTGGTAAAGGGAATCGAAGACTTTCTTCTGGAACTAGGAAGAGGTTTTATGTTTGTGGGGACACAACAAAGAGTTACCCTAAACAACACGCATTATTATGTTGATATGGTGTTCTACAACAAGATTTTGAAGGCGTATGTGCTGATAGAGTTGAAACGCACCAAACTGACCCCAGAGGCTGCCGGACAACTGAATATGTATCTTAACTACTACGCCACGGAGGTTAATGATGAGGGCGATAATCCTCCCATAGGAATAATCCTATGCACTGAGAAAGACAACCTTACCGCTGAATATGCCTTAGGAGGCCTTTCCAACCAGATTTTCGCCTCAAAATACACGCTTTGTCTGCCCGATAAGGAGCAACTTATTGCTGAGGTGAAAAGAATGTTGGAAATTGAAAACTGAAAATCATTGGGATGCTATGAAACAAGGTTGGAAAACCACAACAATACAAGATGCTTGCGAACAGATGAATGGCATTTGGAAAGGAGCAAAAGCTCCTTTTACAACCGCCAAAATTCTTCGCACTACCAACTTTTCCAAAGATTGCAAAATGAAATTGGATGACCTTGCAATCATTGAGGTTGAAGAGAAGAAGATGAACGCAAGAAGGCTGAGAAGAGGCGATATTATTGTGGAAAAGTCAGGTGGTGGCCCAAAACAGCCTGTTGGAAGGGTTATTTTGTTTGATATTGATGATGAGGATTTTTCTTTTTGCAACTTCACATCGGCACTGAGGGTAAAGAACCAATCGGAGATATTACCTGAGTACCTACATAAGTATTTGACATTCCTTTATTTTGAAGGCGAAACGGAAAAGTATCAATCTAACCTTGTTGGCTTCCGCAATCTTGATTTCAAGGGTTATGTTTCGATGAGTTTCCATTATCCTGAACTATCCGAGCAGCAGCGCATTGTGAACCTGTTGGATGCCGAATTTGCCAAGATTGACACCCTGAAAGCCAACGCTGAGCGGAACTTGCAGAACGCAAAGGATTTGTTTCAGGCGGCGTTGAAGAAAGAGTTAGAGCCGAAAGAAGGATGGCAGAAAAAGAAATTTGGAGATGTGTGTAAATACCAAAAAGAGCAAGGACATTATTCGCATTTGAAATATGTTGGTATGGAAAACATCGAAACAGGTTCAGGAAAACTGCTTGGTCTTCAAAATGGTGCGGATGTACTAAGCACAACTTTTAGATTTCACAGTGGATATGTGATGTATGGCAGGCTACGTCCATACTTAAAAAAGGTTTTTGTTGCCGATTTTGAAGGGTGTTGCTCAACGGAAATTTTCCCAATAGAGACAAAAGAATTATTGCCTCATCTTTTGATGTATTGGTTTTTGTCAGACGCTATAACAGATAGAATAAATGCTACTTGTGCGGGCTGTCGTATGCCGAGAGCAAATATGAATGACGTTCTTGGATTTGACATCTCAGTCCCTGAATTATCCGAACAGCAGCAAATTGTTGCCCGCCTTGATGCCTTGAACGAAAAATGCAAGACCCTTCAAGCGAACTATGAAAAGACCATTGCCCTGTGCGATGACCTGAAACAAGCCTTGTTGAGAAAGGCGTTTAACGGAGAAATATAGAAAAATATCGAGCCATGAAAAAGTATAATGAGACTGAAAAAGAAATCATAAAAGACCTTCTTGACTACAATTTTAAGAACTTTAAAGTAGGAATGAATTTTATGCAGGATGTCTTTTTCAAAGACGATGAAGTATTCCGCATAGAATATATACAAACCGAACCTAATGGAAAGTACTATTTAGGCTGTACATATTCAGATGAAGAATTGGTAGGCGAAAATTTTGATAAGCTTTATAAAGTGATTTATAAACTTCAGGTGATAAAGGAGCTTATTGACGAAAAATACATTATTGTTGTTCCTTTTCAGTTTAAAACTTATAATTTTCTTATGGGAACGAAAAATACTCCTAAGAGGAAGTTTGAATTTAACAATGACACATTGCCATTGGCGGATTTTTTTAATGGTTTAATTATCGTCACTACTGCTTTAAGAAAACTGTATAATGATGGTTTTGAGACTTATGAAGAGAGAACTCTATCTATAGCAAACAAATCTCTTAAAACGACAAAAATAGCCGTTTGGGTTGCCATTGCTACTATGATTGTTTCTGTAGTTTTGTCATTATTTTCATAAGTTGCGTTTTTCTATTTTAATTATGTAAAAATGAACGAAGCCCAAACCCGATTGAACAAGATAGACCCCGCATTGAAGAAAGCGGGGTGGAACGTGGTTGAGCAGAGCCACATCATCGTGGAGTATGCCATCACCAACGGAAGGGTGAGTAAGAGCGTTGCCCCGAAACCCCTGAAGGCTGACTATATTCTGAGTTATAAGGGGGTGAAGTTGGCTGTGGTAGAGGCAAAGAGCGATGAAAAGGATGTGTCAGATGGCGTGGCTCAAGCGAAGCAATATGCCAAAATGCTTAATATCCGCTTTACCTATGCCACCAACGGCGATAAGATATATGCGATGGATATGGAGACGGGCGAGGAGCAGGAAGTGTCAGCCTATCCCACACCCGAAGAACTATGGAGTTGGACTTTCGGCGATGCTGACGAATGGCGGGATAAGTTCAACGAGCAGCCCTTGTTCAACAATGGGACAAAGACCCCACGCTACTATCAAGAAATCGCCATCAACAAGGCCCTGACAGCCATGGCTGCGGGTAAAGACCGCATATTGCTGACCCTTGCAACGGGAACGGGTAAGACCTACATAGCCTTCCAAATCGCTTGGAAACTCTTTCAGACCAAGTGGAACGTAAAGAAGACAGGCAACAGACCCCGCATCCTGTTTCTTGCCGACCGCAACGTGTTAGCAAATCAAGCCTTCAACGGCTTCTTTGGCTTTGCCCCCGATGCCCTTGTACGCATCAAGCCCGACAGCATCCGGAAGAACGGCAAAGTGCCAACCAACGGCTCGGTGTTCTTCACCATCTTCCAAACCTTTATGACGGGCGAGGAGGGGAAATATGTCTTCGGCGAATATCCGAAGGACTTTTTCGACCTGGTGATTGTGGACGAGTGCCACCGAGGAGGAGCGAAAGATGAGAGTAATTGGCGGGCAATTCTTGAATATTTCAGCCCTGCCGTACAAATCGGCCTGACGGCAACACCAAGACGGGAAATCAATGCAGACACCTACAAATACTTTGGTGAGCCCGTTTATCAGTATTCCTTGAAACAAGGCATCGACGACGGCTTCTTGACACCCTTTAGGCATTGCAAGATGCAGGGCACGATAGACGACTATATCTATAGCCCCGAAGACGAGGTGCTGTCGGGCGAGGTGGAAGAAGGCAAGGTGTATACGGAGAAGGATTTCTATGCCGGCAATATCTATATCAAGCAGCGTGACGAAGCCCGTGTGAAGGAGTTTATGTCGCACATCAAGCCCGACGAGAAGACCATCGTGTTTTGCTCAACACAGAACCACGCAGGGCAAATCAGGGATATGATAAACCGCTTCCACAAGGGCAATCCCGAATATGCGGTACGTGTCACGGCGAATGATGGCGAGACAGGGGAGCAATACCTAAGTGATTTCCAAGACAACGAAAAGACCATCCCGACTATACTGACCACGTCGCAGAAACTTTCAACGGGTGTGGATGCCTTGAACGTGCGAAACATCGTTTTGCTCAGACCCATCAAGAGTATGATTGAGTTCAAGCAGATCATTGGCAGGGGAACGAGACTTTTCGAGGGCAAATATTATTTTTCCATCTACGACTTCGTGAAGGCTTACGAGAACTTCCAAGACCCAACATGGGACGGTGAGCCTGTTTGTCCTGTATGCGGTAACAATCCATGTACTTGCGAAGGGGGGTACGGTGACGACGATGAGGATGACGGAAAAGCTGGTGACCCCGGCCATGAATATAAACCGAAGCCGCCAAAGCCGCCTCATGTATGTCCAGTATGCGGACAAGACCCTTGTATTTGCCCCAAGCCTGAGAAACTGGAAATCCGTTTGTCGGACGGCAGGACGAGGAAAATCCGCTTTATCAAATCGGACATGTTCTGGGGAGCGGACGGCAAACCTATCAGTGCAGAGGAATTCTTGAACGAGATGTTCGGCAAGATGCCCGAATTCTATACCTCGATTGAAGACCTGACAGAGAAATGGTCTTCACCCAAGACGCGCGAGGAACTGTTGGAGAAGATGGGCGAAGCCGGTTACGACAAAGATACATTGAACAGCATAAGAACGCTGATTGATGCGGAAGACTCCGACTTGTTGGATGTGCTTGAATACGTTTCGTTCAATGTGGAGCCCATCCAGAGGAAAGAGCGTGTGCTACGTACCGATGCCTATGTGGCGGGGTTGGCTGCAAGGCAACAGGAATTTGTCAGATATGTTATTTCGCTATACCTGCGTGAAGGTGTCGAAGAACTAGGTACGAGCAAGCTGCCCGAGCTGTTGAAGATGAAATACGGCTCGACACAAGACGGCATAGCGGCCCTCGGAGGTCTGGACAATGCCAAGAACACTTTCTATAGTTTTCAGCGGAGGTTGTATGTGATATAGTATCATAACGTCATATAAATAGCGACAAGTGGAAGTCAATACTTCAACGCATAAAACGGTCGTTCCCCAAGAAGCTATTTATTGTGTCAACACATTTTCCGCTCGTTATCGCTCATTTAACCCAAATCGGTTATTAGGGTTTGTGGCAGATTGGTATTGTTGAAGAATATACGAATATTACGAATGGAGATTCGCAGATTGGTGAGGTTCGCGGTTGTATTTATGATTGGAGGATTGGGGCGGTTTGGAGGAGCAGGGGTTTGGCTTCGGGGCCGAGGTTGAAGAGGAGGTCGATGGCGCTGAGGTTGGGTAGGAAGCCGAGGCGGGTGTCGAAGACTTGGGGATAGGAGGGGAATTGAGAATTGTGAATTGAGAATTGAGAATTGAAAAGGGGTGGGGTGGTTGGATGAGAGGATTTAGGAACATACCCCCCCGCTTCGCGGACCCCCTCTAAAGAGGGGACGGCTGGCGCATCGAAAGAAGTCGGGTGGGGGAGGGTGTGCTTGTCGGTGAGGAGGGTGCGGAGGTCGGTGGGAGAGGGGGGAACGGTGGGCGATGTGAAGGTGTCGGTGTAGGTGATTTTGCAGTCGATTTTGAATTTTTTGAGTAGGTAGCGCAGGAGGGCGTCGTTGAGGTCGAGGAGGCGCTCGTGGCGTTGCAGGAGTATATGCTCCAGTTCGTCGCGGTAGTAGAGGAAGTAGGGGGCGGCACTGTAGGCGGCTACGATGGCGCGCCAATGGCGGATGTGCCAGGGCTCGTTGTAGGAGAGTGTCATCTGCTCGGTGCGGGTGTGGTTGCCGTAGGGGCGCACGACGGGCACGTTGAGCATCAGCACACCGTTGCCCGTGGCGATGGCGGCACGGTTGCGGAAGGTTTGCTTGGGGAAGGTTTCCTTCTGCTCAATGGCGACGCTGCCGTGCCTGGCTAGGACGGCCATGTAGGCTACCGAGGGGAGGTAGGCTGTGGAGAGCAGGTGAGGTGTCATTTGCCGATGATGACCGACATGAGTTCGTCGTCCTCAAGGAAGAAGTCGATATTGCCCTCGTTGAAAGTGATGCGCCGCTCGCCCCAGTCCTCGTCGTCGACATCCTGCTCGAAGTAGTGGTTGTCGACCATGAGGCGCACAATTTCCTTCTCGTTCATGTCGAAAATTTCCTTGCCGAAGAGGATGGCATCCTCGTTGGTGATGTCGATGCAGGAGAGGGTGGGGTTGTAAGGTCCCTCGAAGAAGAGGGTGAGAGAGTCGTGGTAGCGCAGCACGGTGGTGGTTTCGTCGATGGCATTGTCGATGGTCTCCACCTCGTCGGCTTCGCCCAAAATGGCGACCACTTCTTCCACGGGCATGTCGAACTTTAAGTCGCCTATACCTTGCTTTATATGTATGTCGAAAGTCATAATTTTAAGAATTGTTTGAGGAAACAAAGGTACAAATAATTCTCCGATTAGGCAAATATTTTTAGAAAATAGACTTTCTGTGTGCTTGTAATATGTTGTTCTGCAATATGTTGTGATAATTGTTAAAAATATAAACGGAAAAACTTTTTGCTAAAAGAGAAAAAAGTTGTACTTTTGCAAACTCAAATTTGAGGTCGACTAAGTAGCTCAGCAGGTAGAGCACATCCCTTTTAAGGATGGGGTCCTGGGTTCGAATCCCAGCTTAGTCACACAAGGAGACTAAGTAGCTCAGCAGGTAGAGCACATCCCTTTTAAGGATGGGGTCCTGGGTTCGAATCCCAGCTTAGTCAC
>JAFWRA010000236.1 GCA_017508895.1 Bacteroidales bacterium | reverse complement strand
TTGCAATCTAATTTTTGCAGGCATAATTTAATGTTTTAAGTTGATTTTTAATGAATTAACTAAAACCTACCCGAGGTTTCGGCTGCAAAAGTACAACTTTTTATCGGACTGGCAATCAGGTCGGAACAAATTTTTCTTTTTCCCCGTTTCGTAAATCGCCCGACAATGCCTAATTTTGCCGCCGTTTTTGAGTATGGAAAAAAAGAATACACTTCATTGGGGTTATATAGCGGGCATCGTCTCGGGCATCACCTATGGCATGAACCCGCTCTTTGGTGTGCCTGTCATCAACAAGGGATTGGATGTCAACTCTTTATTGTTTTATCGTTACGGCGTGGCCACTTTGTTGATGTTGGCCTATATGCTCGTCGCAAAACGACAAATTCGCATCACTTGGAAGCAGTTTGGCTTAATGGCTATTTTGGGTGTTTTGTTCACTGGATGCAGCATCACTTTGTTTGAAGCCTACAAATACATCCCTTCGGGCATCGCCACAAGCATACTCTATGTCTATCCCATTATGGTCGCGCTGATCATGATGTTTTTCGGTCAGTTCCCGAGTTGGAAGACTTGGATTTCCATCTTCGCGGGCGTGGCGGGTGCCATTTTGCTCTCGCTCAAAGGTGGTGGCGGCTTTATCGACTGGCGTGGCATTGCCTTGGTGGTGGCTTCTGGATTATGCTATACCTTATTTATTGTCATCGTCAATCTGAGCAAGCAAGTCAAAGCGATTCCTAACCTTACTTTGACTTTCTATTGCTTCTTGATTGGCTCGGTGATGTTGTTTGCCTTGTCGGGTTTCGGCATGCATCTCAATGCCGTTCCCGATGCGGTCAGTTGGCTGAATGTCTTGGGTTTGGCGATTTTGCCTACGGCTATTGCCACTATCACCTTGGCGGCTTCAAGCAAAGCAGTGGGTGCCACCAAGACCTCCATCCTCGGCATCCTCGAGCCTTTGACGGCCATTGTCATTGGCACGCTGGTCTTTCATGAAGCGTTCACGCTCAATGTCGCCTTCGGTGTCGCGCTGATTCTTTTCGCGATATTGTTTATGATTCTAACTGAAAAAAAGGCCTGACCTTATTTGACTTGCACCTTGCTAATGCTCCAACTTTGTCCGTTGTAGGCTTTCACAAGATAAAGGCCTGAAGCCAAAGTGGATACATCGATAGTGTGTCGTTTTCCGTTGGACTGACCTTGCAAGACGGTTTTGCCGTTCATGTCGATGATTTCATAGCGGTGCAGGCCTTCGAGGCTGAGGGTCAGTTCGCCTTGGGTGGGGTTGGGATAGACAACCATCATGTCTGCGATGGGTGCTTCATGTTGAGGAACGCCCTCGAAAGCACCATATTCAAAGATGTAGTCACAGACATAGATGAGCTGGCCGCCATCGTTGGCAGTTTCCCAAGCATAACGGAGGGGACGGTTGGCGAATTGATCCCAAGTGTAGTTAGGCTCTGGATGATAGGGCATGAGGACATGTTCGATGGTGCAGGTTTCATCGTAGCTATAGGTCACGCGGTCGGCGACTTGTCCATTGGAATGCTTCTCACGTTGCTTGCAGTTGCCGTTGGCATCGAATAGCCTGTCGATGCTTGAGTCGGGCACCCATCCATTTTGCCAATAGGAGTAGGTCTCGTTGGTGCAATTGCCGGCTTCATCGTAGGTGTAGGTGGTGAGGGCCGAGTTGCTCCATCCCGTGCCACCCCAAGCGTCGTTGTATTCTTCAAGGAGTTGTGTGCAGAGGCCGTTACCGTCGTAGGAATATGTGCCGCGCATGAGTAATGTGCCGCCAAGGGTCATCTCGTAGCTGGTGAGCAGGTCGCCATCATAAGAATAGGTGTAGATGCCTTGCAACTCGAATCCGCTGCCCCAGTCGTTGTAGTTGGTACGGGTGATGCGGTGGTTGTTGTCGTCGTAGGTGTAGGTGATGTAGCTCGGAAAAATCCACTCGTTGTCGTAATATTGGAAGAAGTCGATTCGGATTATGTTGCCTCGTTCGTCATAGTAGAGGGAGTCGATGAGGTCATCAATCTCGCCTCCCGCATTGGACAAGGAATGGTAGGATTCCAGCAGGTTGTCGGCGTTGTAGTAGAATTGAATTTGGTCGACTCCGTCGTCGGAATAGAAGCGGTCGAGGAAATAATCTTGTGCTATGGCTGCGCGGCAGGAGAGCAAGGCGAAGAGAATGAGGAAGAGGTGTTTGAGGGTTTTCATGATGTTTGTGTTGTTAGGTAATAATGGAGCAAAGATACGGAAAATTCTTTTCGGTGCGCTTGCGCCGTTCCCATATATTTCTTATTTTTGAAGGCTGAAAGTTGAGGCAATTCTTGCCCCAACTTTCAATTCTAAATTATCAATTCTCAACTGATTATGTTTTTAGTCTTCGATACAGAGACCACTGGTCTTCCCAAAATTGAAAACGCCCCGCTGACCGACTTCGACAACTGGCCACGCATGGTGCAACTGGCTTGGCAGATCCATGACGAGAAAGGTCGCTTTGTGGAGAACCACAACTATCTCGTGCAACCCGACGGCTTTGTCATTCCCATCGACGCCAAGATGGTGCACGGCATCTCCACCGAACACGCCATGAAATATGGCAAGCCACTCAACGAGGTACTCGACCTGTTTATGATTTCCGCCGCCAAAGCCAAATACCTTGTCGGCCACAATATCAACTTCGACCTCAATGTGTTGGGCTGCGAGTTCCTGCGCTGTGGTCGCGAGAATCCTTTGCGCCGCTGGCAAATCATCGACACCTGCACGGAGAAGACGGCTGAGTTCTGCCAGTTCCCTGGTGGCAAGGGCGGCAAGTTCAAGCTGCCGCGTCTGGGAGAGTTCCATCACCTACTGTTTGGCGAGGACTTCGACTCGGCCC
>JAFWRA010000235.1 GCA_017508895.1 Bacteroidales bacterium | reverse complement strand
CGACTACGGCAAGAAAGCCATCGCCGGCTACATGGACGCTGGCACTTCGCTGCCTGCCTTCGGCAACCCCAACCCGCTGTCGTTCCTCCGCCTGGTGCCTCATCAGGAAGCCCCGACCTCGCTGTGCTGGTCCTACTCGAACCGCAGCGCCTTGGTGCGCGTGCCGCTCGGCTGGATCAACAACGGCAAGGACATGGCCGCCAACGCCAACCCGCTTGAGAAGAAGTCGAACAAGGACTTCAGCGAGAAGCAGACCTTCGAATGGCGTGCCTCCGATGGTTGCGCCGACATGTACCTGCTGATGGCCGCCCTCTGCTGCGCCGCCCGCCACGGCTTCGAGATGCCCAACGCCCTCGAAGTGGCTGAAAAGACCTACGTCGGCCTCGGCGTCAACATCCACGACGACAAGAACAAGAAGCTCCAAGAGAGTCTCGAACAACTGCCCGACAGCTGCGTGGCCGCCGCCAAGGAATTGGCCAAGGACCGCAAGATTTACACCGACAAGGGCGTGTTCTCCGACAGCATCGTCGACTATATGATCAAATTCCTCACCGACTTCAACGATGCCAACCTCCGCAAGGAACTGGGCAACGACACCGAGAAGATTTTGAAACTGGTGAAGGACAACATTCATGTCGGTTAAAATCATCTCGGCTGCCACGGTGTGACAGCCCTACAAACCCAATGCCATGACAAAGGACAAAAGATTCAATTGGAGATTTTGCCTTTGTTGTGGCATTTTCGTTTGGTTTGTCATCAACCTGTTGCAGGGCATTTTCACTGAAATCCATGAGGATGAGGCTTATTATGCCCTATTTGGCGAACACCTTGCATGGGGCTATTTCGACCATCCACCCATGGTGGGGTTGATGACCTTTTTGAGCAGCATCTTTTTTTCGGGCACTTTGGGCGTAAGGTTCTTTACCATCATTGCGTCTTGTTTGTCGCTTTGGGTGATGTGGGAGATTGCAACTTATTACTCGTCCATAGATTCCAGCCAACGCACAAACCAACGTAGGAATGACATGGGCGAGGCTAACTCTCAACTTTCAACTCTAAACTCTCAAGTCTTCCTCATTATCGCCTTCTCCATCGTGATGTTCAACATCTATGGCTTCGTCACCACGCCCGATGCAAGCTTGATTCTGTTTTCTGCCCTGTTTTTGTTGGTTTATCAGCGCTATTTAGTTGACAAGTCATGGAAAAATGCCTTGTTGATGGGCTTGACAATGGCTTTGATGGTCTATAGCAAGTATCATGCTTTCCTGTTCTTAGGATTGATTGTGCTTTCTAACCTCAAACTGCTGAAAGACGGCAAGTTCTGGACAGCCTGCCTTTTGGCTTTGGCCTTGCTGATGCCGCATATCTTGTGGCAAGTCAACAATGATTTTCCGAGTTTCAAGTACCACCTTGTTGGACGCAATGAGGCGTTCCGCTGGAGTTATTTCTTGGAGTATCTGCCTAACCAGTTGCTGATTTTCAACCCGTTTACGTTTGGGGCGGTTGTTTATGTTCTGATAAAAAGGAATATGCCTAATGCTCCTCAAGACAAGACCAGCTTGCAGCCCATAGATTCCCACCATCGCACAAGCCCCCGTTGGAATGACATGTACAGCAAGCTGGTCTTCGAACGAGGATTAAAGTTTATCCTGATCGGGTTCTTTTTCTTCTTCTGGTTGATGGCTTTTAGGGGGCATGTGGAGCCGCATTGGACTATTGTTTGTGTCATCCCGATGGTGGTTTTGGTTTATCGCAAAGCTTTGGTTGATGCGAAATTAAGGAAATACATACAGCGTTTTGTCCTGCCTTCCCTGGCGTTGGTTTTGGCTTTCAGAATCATTTTGTTGACGCCTTTGGCTTCCCGATTCGGTTTCAGCGACAAGGAAGATTATTATAAAGCCATCGGAACAGCTGCGGGCGATTGTCCGGTGGTATTCCTAGGCTCGTTCCAAAGGCCTGCGCTTTATCATTATTTTACGGGTAAAGAGAGCTCCACGCTGAAATGCTTCTACGACCGTAAGACCCAATTCGACCTTTGGCAGTTCGACAAGGCTTGGATAGGGAAGGAGGTTTTCGTTTTTGGTTCAGTGAAGGGACGTTCCAAGGAATACCAAATCAATGGAGCGTCGTTTCCTGGCTATCGTATGCAGCATTTTCGTTCGCCTAACCGTTTGGTCATCAGCTTTAAGATTACGAATGCCGACCCCAATGAGCCTTTTGTTTTCCATAGGGGCGAAATCATCCATGCTGATTTCAGCGTTTACAATCCTTGTGATGCTCCTATAGTTTTCCGTAATGAAGATTATAATCTGTTTTTCAACGCCCATTACCTGCCTGGGGATGAAGTCACCTATTGTTTTTCTGACCGTTTTGCTGAGATTCCTCCACATTCCAGTGTTGAAGGGCATTTGTTCACCACTGTTGGTGAGCATATCAGCCTTGGCAAGCATCGTTTCAACTTGGGTGTCACCGATCCTATTGCTTCTTTTGTGACGGAGGAAAGTGGGGTGGAAATCAGGATTGAGCCCTAAGAGCAGCAAATTGGGCTTCTTGTTCTTGCATTTTTTGCTTGACAGCGTTGATGTCGTTCAACTTCTTTTTCTTGTCCATCATCTGTTGCTCGCAGCCGGCAATGGTCTCCAGCACTTGCCTTAAAGTCTTGTCCTTTTCCAGCACGAAGGCATGGCCGATACCATCTATCTCGCGGAGACTACGCATGATGCGCATTTGCCGTTCAGCGGAAAGGGTGTTCTGGATGAGGAAAAGATAGTCCAATCGTGGGGTGAAAGGATAAAGCAGCTTGTCTTTGTTGACGAGTGAGACAAGGTTGTAGACGTTGTAGTTTTCGCCAGCGGTGTAATAGAAAAAGGAGAAAGGCGCGCCTTCGAAGATGAGGTCGTCGTATCTGACCAGGTCCAAGAGGAGCTTGTTGTTGATGTTCCAGGCCAGTTTGTAGTCGGCCAAGGCGGAGTTGATGCCAACGACGGTGGTGTCATCGAACGAAGCGATCTGTATCTTGTTGCTTTTGGGTTTCATGCCGCAAAGATAGAATTAATTTTCAATTTATATGATCTTGCAGGCTTCAGAAAGCATGTCATCCCAGCAATGCGATGCTACAGGCCTCAACAGCTATGTCATCCCAGCGATGGCCAGGTGGGCAAAGGCATGGGATCTATAGCTGTTGAGGCCGTCACAATATGGTTTTTCCTTCTTT
>JAFWRA010000234.1 GCA_017508895.1 Bacteroidales bacterium | reverse complement strand
TCATAATTAAAACTGGTTTAGGTTGGGTTCTAATTGATTGATTTTGTTTTGATTATCTTTTAACTTCCAAGGCAGGCAGAACCCATTACCCTGCCTTTTAAGCCGTTAATTGAGGCAAAAATACAAAATTTTCGATAACATTGTGAGAAAACGAGAAAAAAAAGAGGGCGGGAATCTTGCGGCCAAGACATTATGAAGTCGGAGGTGGTTTTTGCTTTGGTTAGGGTGTTGGATATGACTGGACTTGGGTATTAGACGCTTTGAATCTTAAACCTGCTCATATTCTTGATAGTGAAACTGTAGTGAAAATAAAACGTGAGATTCACGCCTACGGAGGGGAAGGAAAAGAACATAAAACCATTAAAGAGTATATTGCCAAACATCCAGAAAGCATAGGATTAAAAAATGTCAAAATGGCTCAAACAGAATTCGACCTTCTTTCAGGTGATAGGCTTGATGTCTATTTTGAGTGCAAGAATAAGAGGAATGTTGCAGTTGAGGTAAAGCCATCTATTTCTCCAGAAGGAGATATTTTAAGAGGAATATTCCAATGTGTAAAGTATCAATCGGTAATGGATGCCTCACGAGTATTAGATAATGACAATTACGACAATGAGGTATTGCTTGTTATTGCAGGAACAATTTCTGACGCCAATAAACAAATTGCTAATGACCTTGGAATCAATTATCTTGACAATTTCATCATGAAATAGTCAATTCTGTGTATCAAATTTATCATTCGTATAATTCCTTTTTCAATCCCTCATCCCCATAAGCTTCTATAATTTCTCCCTCTCAAACAAATCATCCATAACGACAGTCTTTTGGATGCGACCGCTGTAGGGGTTGTAGTGAAGTCCGTAGGTGGTGATGAGGGTGAGGTGAATGTTTTTCTTGTCTTTGGTCAGTTCACGCACTCGCGCCACCCTGTAGCGCAGTTTCTGCTCATAGTCGCTGTCGATGACGTATTCCTTGTTGGTGAATTTGATTTCGCAGAGGTTGATCACACGGTCGGCACGGTCGATGATGAGGTCGATTTGGGTGCCGGCTCCGCTGTCGTCCTTGGGAATGATCAGCGATGAGAGTTGCGTCTGTACCCCGCTGATGCCCAATGCGCCTTTTATCTGACGGCTGTGACTAAAACACACCTCCTCGAAAGCAAAGCCCTGCCAAGCCGACAACGCGGGCGACATCACGGAATGTTGCCAATATTGCTCGTCGGTAATGTTTTTCCCTTCCACGAAATTGAGATAAAACAGGCAGAAATTGTCAATCAGTTTGTAATACACTTCACGGCCCTCGCCAATGGGCGTGAACGGCATCACAAAATCGCTGTTGACCAAGGCAGCCAAGGTCTTCGACAGGGTGCCTCCCGAGGCAATACCTGTTTTTGCTGAGATTTCCTTGCGGGTGAATCCAAACCTACGCGATGCGAGCAAACGCACTATGGCCGCCGATTCCTCGGCATTGCCGAACAACGAATGAAACAAGCGGTCGAACTCGGCATGAAGCGGGGCATTGGCGACAAAAAACAAACGGTCGATATTTTGTGCCAGCGAGAGGCCTTGCCTGAAATAGTTCATATAATAAGGTATGCCCCCGATGGCCATATAGCTTTGCACGATGTCGTAACGGTCAAGTTCAATGCCTTTGTCCTTGTAGAATGCCTCGCACTCGTGAAGCGAGAAAGGCGCAAGCTTCAGTTCGTAAGTGATCCGCCCATACAGCCCGCCTTTGTTGTTGATGAGGTTGTCCTTAATCCACGAAGTGGCAGAGCCGCATACGATGAACAGCAACTCGGGGCGCGAGGAGGCCCATCCGTTCCAAAAATGCTCGAAAGCGGTGATGAAGCCCGACCTCGGTGTGTCCATCCACGGCAGTTCATCAAGGAAGACGACATGTTTGCCGGCGGCGGGCAGTTGTTCCAGCAGACGACGCAACAACCTGAACGCCTCGGGCCACGATGCGGGACAAATAGCGTCTTTCAGTCCATAGTCGCGCAGCGAAACGAAAAATTCCTCCAACTGACGCTTCACCAATTGCTTGCCCGACACCTCCAAAGGCGACACGCCCGTGTGGTAGAAAGCGAACTGATTTTGAAAGAATTCCCTGATGAGAAAAGTCTTTCCCACACGGCGACGGCCGTATACAGCCACCAATTCGGGCGACTTGCTTTCTTTAAGCCGTTGCAATTCAGCCATTTCATATTCTCTCCCGATGATATTCAGCATAATTCCAATAGTTTTATTCAGCCGCAAAGATACAATTTTTATCTAATTTGGCTCAATAAAATTTTTTATTCAGCCAAAACCATGCATTTTTGCTATCTTTTGGCTGGATTAAATTTTTTATCCAGCCAAAACAGGGTGTTTTTGTGGTGTTTTGGCTGAATAAGGCGGTTTCATAATTCATCCAATTTCTTCTTCATACCCTCAACCCCTTAACTATTGTTCTTATTTTTCCTTTATATATCATTATAATTCAGTGTATTATCCGTTGATTTCCAATTAAGCGGGTTTAAGCGTGCTTATTTGGCATCTTAATCAGGTGAAACAAAAAAGGCGTAACCCTCTCGGATTACACCTTTTTTGATAGTGATTTAAGCAGTACCTTACTTCACCTCTTCAAAATCCGCATCAGTGACAGTATCATCACCGCCGCCGTTTTGCGGGCCTTGGTTCGGGTTGCCGCCTTGGAAGCCGCCGCCCATGTTGTTCGGGTCGAAGCCGCCTTGCGGGCCGCCTTGGGCACCAGCGTTCTTGTACATTTCTTCGCTGGCCTTCTGCCACATGGCGTTCATCTCGTTCATGGCAGCGTCGATGCCGGCGATGTCTTGAGCCTGGTGGGCGGTCTTCAGCTTGCCGAGGGCAGCCTCGATTTCAGCCTTCTTGTCGGCAGGCAGTTTGTCGCCGTATTCCTTCAGCTGCTTCTCGGTCTGGAAGATGATATCAAAACCCTGCATTCTCTTCCAGCGGATGAGAATGTCCTGCAGAGTATTATCAAGTGCATGGCCCATATGCAGCTGCCCGGTAATGTTTGGCGGAGGCATGACGATCGTGAACGGCTTTTTGTTCGGGTTTACTTCCGCACGGAAATATCCTCCGTCGAGCCACTTCTGATACAGCCTGTCCTCCAGGCCTTTCGGGTCATAAGTCTTAGCGAGTTCCATCC
>JAFWRA010000233.1 GCA_017508895.1 Bacteroidales bacterium | reverse complement strand
TGGTACGAGCAAAAGGCTGTCATCGTGCTATTAGCCCTGCTCAGCCTCGGTGTGAAGAACATCCACCTTGGCCCGACCTTGCCTGCTTTCCTTTCACCAAATGTGGCAAAAGTCTTGGTCGAGAACTTCGGCATTGGCGGGATTAGTACGGTTGAGGAAGATATGAGAATCTTTGGACTTTAACACTTCTTGTAGCCTTTCCCATCTTTTGTGATAAGGCCCTCGCTCACCATCTCCGAGAGGACACGGCTGAGTGAGGGTCTTGTTGCGCCAAGTTGTTCGGCAGCGGCGGCCACTGAGGTGATGCTGCCGTTAGCATCGAGGTATTCGATAACGCGGTTGCGAAGGCTGTTGACGGCAAAGGTGCGCATCTTTCGGCTTAGGAAACGGCCTCGCTCGGAGAGGATTTCAAGGAAGGTGCGCAATACGGTCGGCTCCTGCTGCATAAACTCGAAGAAGGCTTCGCGGTTGATGTGCCACACTACGCAATCAGTGAGGGCGGTGACTTCCACGGGGACAACATTATTGTTGGCAAACAGAAACGCTGGAGCCAGCAACATTGGGGCTTTCAGGTGGTCGACGAGCACCTCGCGGCCTTCCTCGCCCATCATTCGCGCCTCGGCTTGACCTTCGACAAGTACCATCAGCGCACGGCAAGGGTCACCTGGGTTGAGCATCCGCCTTCCAGCGGGATAATCCTGTCGGCGACAAGGGCTTTCGAGCAGACGCTCCAAAGATTCATCGCTGCATCCCGCGAAGAGTTTGACACGTTTCAGTTCTTCCATAGTCTAAGCCATCTTCTTTGCTTTGCATACACTCGTGTTGGCATAGACACCATACCACTCAAAAGAATCTGAAATCAAAAGCTCGTTTTTTGTAACAAGATGCGTAGTTTGCATAGGTATAGTCATGAAAGGCAAATCATATTCTTTCGCCCATTCACGAACTTCAAACGTGTCATCATACGTAAGAAGGAAATGACCGCTCATTTGGCTTACGAGCTCAAAGATTCTACGATGGTCAACCTCAAAATGATTGTATAATCGATGTCCTGCTTTTGTATAAGGAGGATCTATGAAGAAGAAGCAACTCTCATCATTGAGTTTTTGCTCCATAATTTCAAATGCATCACCATGGATAAAGGTTATCCTCTCTCGCATCCTATTGATGTCAATAATCCGCTTCACCAAAGTACTCGGATACCAACGTGAGGATAGGCCACGACCATTTTCGCCAGTTTTAATCATTCCAGAGCCCTTTGCTAAAATACCACCATGATTGGTACGATTGCGGACAATGGTTGCAAATCCACGTTCTTTTACTCCATCAATGGCATGTTCAATAGCCATATTGACACTCTCAGCCGTAACATCGAACTCAGAGATTTGTTTGATGAGCCATGCGCAATTATCAGATAGGATGGTTTCCCATGCAGCAGCCATATCATCGTCAACTTCAACCATAGTTACATGATTAAAATACCGTTCAGCAGCCCCTGTTAATGCAATAATACCACCACCAGCGAAAGGCTCTATCAAGCATGAATTAGCATTTGCTTGTGCAAACCATTTGCGTGCCGTAGGCACAAGCCACGTTTTCCCTCCCGGATAGCGAAAAGGACTTCGTTGAGGAACTGAGGCCACATTTATCACATTCTGTTTTGCTGTGACCGTTTCGATTTCATCAACCGAGAAAAGGCTAGTTTGTATTTCTTGCAATCTCATAGCAAATCATAAACAGAACGTGTTTCGGGTTCATTAGTAATGCGCTCGTCCAGTTTCCCTTGCAACAAAGCAACGAAATCAGACATCTGTCCTGGTTTAGTATATATAACTTTCTCCAAAGCAGATTGAAATTCCGTATAAACGGTATCAACCAATACAAGATGGTTGCATTGGTCAGCTTTATCAAATTCAAGATCGTATAGGAACCAGGCGATGTCAGCCTTTTTCTTTGTGGTTTGTGGAAGTGGCGGAAGTGTTTCAAAGAACGATTTCTGAATCACCACGCATTGTTTCTTATTCCATGCTTTAAAAATACCTCCTTTGTAAAGCATTTGAGGAATCAAACGCTTTCGGGATGAAGACAAATAGTCTGGATGAGGGTAATTCTTACCATTCCATGCAAAATCGACAGAAGGTGACTTCATGAATTGTTGGAACGGATTTCTCAGATTACCGCTAATATAAACGCCCTGTACCTCAATAGAGGCAAAGTCGATAATCTGACCATCTTCATTATAACTTACAATTACATAGTCAACATTCCCGGCCGATTGGCCGTTGGCATCCACAAGCTTAATCTCAGGTAACGATGTCCATTTTGTTCCCTTTGGCCATACAAATGCAGCTGCATTGTGCAAAATTTTCCAATCTTCACGAAATCTAGAGGGACAAGTAATAACCTTATTGTCGCCATGATTCACACTACAAACTCCAAGAGGATCATCCGCCTTGTCTTTGGTACAATTTGGGAATCGATTATGAAAAGGACAAAGCCTGTTCTCGCGATAATAGATAGCTTTATCTGTCCTATTTGAAATAGGAAAACCAAATATTTCAGCTAACGGACTTGTGTTTTGCATATATTAAATCGTTCTATTGACCGCAAAGATAGTGATTTTTCCAAAAACAACACAAAAACTTTTCCTCTGTAACATTTGTTACGGTTTGCCGCAATGGAAGAAACTACTTTTGTACCATCAAACCAATGAAAGGAGACACAACTATGAGTTACAACGATTGGAAAGTCAAAACCATGAATTTCAAGAAGATTGACGTGCGCGGTGTGCAGGGCAACTTTTTCCCTGGACTGAAAATGCAGGCTGCGAAGATGGCCCTCGGCGAAGGCATGGAAATCATCCAAAGTTTTGAGCCAATTCCGCTTTATGAGGTGCTTGAAGACCTTGGTTTCGAGCATTATACTGAAAAGTTGGCCGAGGCCGAATACCACACTTACTTCTACCGCGCCCAGATGAAACAGGCCGAGAAAGACATCCCGATGCGCCCTTACGCTCTCACCAACATGGCCTTGATCGATGATGATTTGGCACAGACCGCCGTCAACTTCTGGGACTTGACCTGGAACGACAGCCGCCGTCATCTGCCATACGAGACACGTCTGTTGCTTTCTCTGGCCAATGCAGTCGGGGCAGGTCGTATGCGCCAAGCCACCCGCGAGCTGGTGAAGGCCTACATCCACGGCCTCGATTCAGCCGCTTTGGATGATGTGTTTGAACTACTGGCCTGGAACCAAGGCATCGGTTATTTCAGTTCGGAAATCGGGCCTTCCACGCTGTTTCAAGCCTATAAGACCATCAAACAGATGGAGAAAAAAGGCAACAGCCGCGCCGAGATCATCGAGGTGCTGAAAGAAAAGTTCACGGAGAAAAATCCCGACATAAAACTAATGTAGGGACGCATTGAATGCGTCCGTAACAAAAACGCAATAATATGGAAATCACAAAAGACACAAAACTAGCCGACCTCATCGTCCAATATCCTTGGTTGAAGGCGGAAATGGCAAAAGTGAACGAAAAGTTCAAGATGCTCAACACGCCCGTTGGCAAAATCATGTTGGGCAAGGCTACCATCACCGAGATGAGCAAGAAGTCGGGGATGGAAGTGGAGGCCATCATCGAGAGAATCAAAGGATTGATTAACCAACACATAAACCAATAACAGAAAGGAACATCATGAAGTACAAAGTGAATGACAGTTGCATCGGCTGTGGGCTTTGCGAGTCCACATGCCCAGAGGTGTTCAGCATCCAAGGTGACGTGGCTGTCGCCATCGAAGGCGAGGTGCCAGAAGCGGCATTGGCTGCCGCAGCCGAAGCCAAAGAAGGCTGCCCAGTGGGTGCCATTGAAGAAGCGTAACATAAAGTTCTAACAACTCAACCGTCGCAAGGTTTTATTTGACTATTGCGGCGGGTTCTTTCCCTATTTCTCAAACTTATTCTTTCCTCTCATAGTATGGCGCAAAGCGCTGAGTAGTTCATGTGACTCCTGAACAATGTTGAGGAAAACTGTCATGCTCTCTATGTTGAGTTGCTTTGTTTGAATATCCTTAATGATCACATTACGGTAATCGGAAAGAGTGGCTTGGAGTTTTGCTGTGTCATCGCGAATTTGGCTGCTGGTTTTAGTAATAATAGTTCGGTTAAAAACGCGTACAATCTCATCGCGTAGGAAGAAAAAGTCGTTGACATATTTGATGGGAATTGGACGAAAATTATTGCCTACATGTTCCAAGCACGGTTCACCCATGCGTTTCAAACAATACACCATTTGCGCGAGGGAATTGATCGTGAGGAAGTACCATGTGCCTTTTT
>JAFWRA010000232.1 GCA_017508895.1 Bacteroidales bacterium | reverse complement strand
CGCCCAGTGCTGAATACTCGGGTTTGATGCTTTCGGAGGCTTGCTTCAAGGTGCGTCGCGAGGTGGCCTATTGCGATGAGGTAGAGAAGGCTTTGACTTATTTCGACAGCGTATCCTCCGTTTATCCCAACGACAAGGATACGGCTTTTCTTTCTGCCCGAGCCCATTATATGAATGCCATCTGTATTAATAATGGCATCATCTTTACTGATGACTCCCTCACGATGTTGGCATGTCAAGAATACTATAAGGCCTTGACAATCATGGAACAACATTTTGATGAGAAGCAGATGGTGGGACACAAGGCGAGTTTCTTGGCCCTGATCTATGCCCGATTGGCCAATATTTATTCCGACAAATTCCTCATTGAGCCGACGGTTTATCTCTACAAGAACGTGCTGAAATACAAGAAGAAAGCCAACAATCCGCCTTCGAGTTTGGCCAACACCTTGTTTTTCTTGGGCTACGAGTTCGAGAAGTCGGAGCAGTTCGACAGTGCCTTGTATTATTACGACCGCTCGTTGGCGAGTATGAAAGACACGACAGGGGTGCTTTACCGCAATGTCATCAATCGGAAAGCATTGTCGTCCTATCATTTGGCGCACGATGGGCAAGCCTCCGTTGACGCACTCAAACGTATTGCAACGGCTGGCAATGAATTCGAGAAACACGACCGCTATTTGGGTATAGGATATATATATAAACTTGACAATCAGTATGATTCGGCTGTCGTTTACCTCAATCGGGTCTTTGAGGAAGCACCCAATATGTTCCTGAAAACCCAAAGTGCCGATTATTTGCGCGAGATTTATGAAGCCCGTGGCGAATCGGACAAGGCTGGCGAATATGCCCGCTTTGTGGCGCAAAACACGCCGCCCGAGTTTGGCACCAAGGCAGACGAATGGCGCTTCACGAGCCTGTTTCAGGAGTATTTGCAGCAAAAGCAGGACAACGCCCGACTGCAAGAGGAGAGGGAAAACCGTGGACAGATTATGAAAATCGTCCTTCCTCTGATGGTTTTGCTTGTGGTGCTTGCGGTTTGGCTGTTGCTTAATCGGAAGCGACACAAGCGTATGGAAGCCGAGAAGCAGGCTCTTTCGGGACGATTGCAGGAGCAGGGAGAGGCTCTTTCAGCAATGAAAAAACGGGTCGAAGCCGCCTCGTTTGCCGAGGAACCCATCTGCCGCCTGATTATGGAGCGGGTGAACGAAGGACAATTCAAGTCGAAGGTGGATTACCTTATTTATAAGGACTACGCTCTCACCAAGGAGCAACTTTTGGCCTTGCGCGAGGCTACCGATGCCCATTTCGGACAGTTCACCGCCCAACTCAAAAACGATTATCCTGCGCTGACCAAAGGCGACATCGACTATTGCTGCCTTTATCTTTTGGGCGTGGAGGAAGCCGATGTGGCCGCCTTGATGCAACGCGCTTTCAACACAGTTTGCGAGCGCAGCCGCAAACTGAAAGGCATTTTCGGTAGCGACGAACCGCTTTCAACCACTTTGCGCAGGATGGCAAAAACAGAAATAACCCACTGATTCCTATTCGTTTCACAAAACCCGCACCAATCCGCACCATCATTTCCTTGACGGCAGTGGAGGCTGTTTGTAGTTTTGCCTATCGAAAAACAACAAACAGTATTAACCATAAAAATCTAACGACAATGAAAAGATTAATGATTTTGGCTATCCTTGCAATGCAGGTGGCTTTAGTTTGCGCTCAACAAAACGACTTTTACTATGCTGGCGTAAGGAGCGATACGCTTGCGGCAGTTTACAAAAACAATGAATTGTTATATACCAATTTCGAAGAGGAAAGTTGGTATTGTGGTGTTTTGGATTTGACCATCACCAATGAAGGCGATGTGTATTATGCTGGTAACGGAAACTACGGTGCATATATCTGGAAAAACGGAGAACGGATTTTTTCGGGCGGTTATAGGTCAGTGATTAAGAGCATTTGTTATAATGAAGATGTGTTATATTCTGTTGGTGACATCTTTTTTGAAGAATTAGTTCAACAAAAAGGTGCTATTTGGAAGGATGTGGCTTTATGGGATACCCTTGGCACGTCGCGTGCTTTCTTTAACGACATCGATTTTATGGATGGGCATAGTTACATTCTTGGGACGAATCACATGGTGAATGGTATTGGTGACCTCACCATCTGGAAAGATGACGAGCCGCTTTATGTGCTTGGAAGAAGCTGGGAGGGGTCGGGACTGCGAACCATTATCTGCCATGAAGGTCATGTGTATGCTTGCGGAGGGTTAAGGACAAACATCGGGCCTTTTAGTTATGATGGGATGATATGGAAAGACGGCGAAGTGCTTTATAATTACGGGAGTTATGCGTGTATTAGGGATTTCTGCATCGACGGCGAAGATATTTATGCTTGCGGCGAAATCAATGTTGAAAACCAAGAACAAAAAGCTATGGTATGGAAGAACGGAGAGGTGTTGTATGAGTACGACTACGAACATTTCATAGGACTTTATACGATATTGAAAGTTGGAGAAGATTTGTATTTCGGAGGAGCGGGTTACTACTTTGGCAAGCAGCCTAATGAAATGTTGAACTCGTCATACGGGGTGTTGTTCAAAAACGGTGAAGCCATCGAAATAGACCCTGAATGTACATGCATAAATGCACTTGCAGTGTCTTCAGAACCTCATGCTTTGCAAGAAACGGAGAATACGCCATTGGTGGTTTTTCCCAATCCAGCACGCAACAGGGTTCGTATCGAAGGCATTGAATCCTCCGAGGTGCAGGTTTACAATGCACTTGGACAGTTGTTGAAGACCGTGCGAAACACTAATGAAATCGATGTAGGCAATTTTCCGGAAGGGGTTTATCTGTTGCGCATTACGGATGCGGAAGGCAAAAGCCATGAGGCGCTCAAAATGGTGAAAGAATGATACATATAGTTATGTTTTCATCCTGTTGTGATAGTTCGAGCGGATTTACGAATCCGCTCGTCTTTTATTGTCAGCATTTGACCTATGAAAAAGTGTCATCTCGATAAAAAATCGTATTTTTGCAACTCGTTTTTGACAATTTATGCGTTTCCTCTATCCACAAATGCTTTGGGGCTTGCTCGCCCTGCTGATTCCCATCCTCATCCACCTGTTCAACTTCAGGCGGCACAAGTTGGTGTATTTCAGCAATACGGCTGTGCTGCGTTCCATTCAACAGGAGAATGCCAAGACGAGGAAACTGAAGTATTTGGTGACGCTATTGCTTCGTTGCCTTTTCATTGCAGCATTGGTTTTGGCTTTTGCTTTTCCGTATCATCCTGAGAAACAGTTGAATGTCAATACGGAGAACACCCTCATTGGCATCTATATCGACAATTCAATGAGCATGAAAGGGCAGTCGCAGCGCACCACCTTGATTGAGGATGCCCGGCAATCAGCACGTGATTTGGTACATAAGCTTAATCCCTCTAACCGTTACCTGCTGATGACCAACAGCTTCGAGATACAGAACGAGTACCCGATGAACCAGGAGGAGATGCTCGACCAGCTCGACCGCATGTACCCCGATGGTTCACCTGTGCTCATGGGTGAGGTGATTGACCGTTTTGAGATGCTGTGCAAGCAACATGGTTTTGCCAATTCTACCTTATTTGTCTATTCCGATTTCCAAAGCAATACCTTCGATTTGTCGGCAGCCAAAGCCGACACAGCCATGCAGGTGGTAATGGTGCCAATGGTACCTGAGTTCAAGACCAATCTTTATATCGATTCGGTTTGGTTAGCTTCGCCTATCGTTCAATCGGGCTTGACCAACGAACTGATGGTAAGGGTGGTCAACCAAGGCGACAAAGAGGTGAAAGGTATGCCCATCAACTTCACCATGAACAATGCAATGGCCGCTTCCACAACGGTGGATTTAGAGAAAAACGGCACTGCTGAGGTAGAGATGCAATTTGTGGTGGAAGACTCGGGCGAACAACGTTGCAGCGCCAGCCTGACTGACCACCCCATTACCTTTGACGACAGCTATCATTTCGTGTTAAGTGTGAAGCCAAGTCTTTCTGTGGTAGAGTTAGGTAACCAGCCTTCAAGCTGTGCCATGCTGTTTGACGACGAACAGTTTCATTACACATTGATGGAGCCTTCGCGCTTCGATTTGACTACCATTGCACAAGCCCAATTGTTGATAGTGAACGAAAGCGCAGTGATGAATGAGACCTTGCAGCAAGCTCTGTTGGATGCAGTCAGTGACGGGGCAAGCCTTGTCGTGTTCCCGTCTCTGGATGACCCCCAAAACAACCGCTATCTGTACAACAAACTTGGTTTAACCTTGATGGAAGTCGATACCAATGCTACATCAGTGGAGGACTTGGCACTGCAACACGCCTTTTTCAACGACATGATTCTGGATTTGCCCCAGCATCCCGACTTTCCTAAGGTAAAGCGTCATGTCCGCCTGAAAACCAACGGTATGGCTACTGCCTTGTTGACCTTGCAGAACAGTGACCCGATGCTGATGATGACTTCGGTAGGGAAGGGGCAAGCCTTCGTTATGGCCACGGCCTTGGATTCTAAATGGAGTGACCTTGCCGACAACGCACTTTTTGTCCCAATGATGGTCAAGATGGCCTTCATGGGTGGAAAAATGGATAAACTAGCCTACACGATTGGGCAAGATAAGATATTGGTGCTAAGTGATATAAGCCAAGAAGGCGACCGCCAATATCTTTTTGCTAATTCCGACCGAAGCTTTGAACTGATGCCTGCCTCGGAAGTGCGCAACGGCAAGGTATATCTCTATCTCAACGACAACCTACCCTCAGCAGGCTTCTATGACCTTCTTATCAACGACACTCTGAATCGAGTGACGGCATGGAATGAAAGCCGAGTGGAATCGAAGATGGACTTTGTGGACAGCGAGGAGGCGAATAAAGCCTTTGGCAATGCGGGGTTCGACGTGGCTGCTGTTTTAGACACTTCCGATTTCGCCACCGCCGACTTGGTGGAAGCCATGGCCCATCAGTCGATGCAATGGAAGCTTTTTGCCTTGATCGCTCTGCTTGCTTTGATTGGCGAGATTGCGGTATTGAGGTTTTGGAAATAGTGAAGGTCTATCTCTCCCTACGTTCAATGACCTTTTTCAACTTATAGCGGTCACCCGTTGACTTGCCGATGGCATCGATAAACTGCTTGTTGTAGCCGGGTGTCTCGTAGCCCCAGCGTTGGAAATTACCTTCCTTGTCGACACGCTTCACCACTTGGTCGTTGTACTTCACAATGAGGTATTTGGCCAATTTGTCCCAACGTTGCATCATTTTGTCGGAGTAAGCGATGCTTTTGTTGTTGAGGTAGCTGCGACGGTCGGCGGGCATCATCTTTTCGATGGCGATGAGCACGCTGTCCTGGTCGGCGAAGTAATAGTCTTCCAGCTCGTTTTGTGCCTTGCGGAGGTCGCCAATCATCATGGAATAGCGTGGGTAGACCATGTTGGCCACCCAGTTGTTCATCCAGAAAGCCGATTGATCACTGAACTCGTTTCGCGGGTTGTTCTCGGGACGGAAGCAGTCGGGCACTTGCGTGATACAGCAATAGAGCGGCACGTAAGCCACCATGTTGGCATCGTCGCAGTTGAACCAGGTGACGCCACCCACGTCGTTGGGCAGCCATGAACGCATCTGGCAGGTCATGGTGAAACCGCTTTGTTGTGTGGCGATGGGACGTTCGCGATAATAAGGGATGCTGTCACTATCCGTGAAGTGCATAGGCAGGGGACGAATGGGCATGCCCCAAGGGCCAGCGGTCATGTCGGAGGTCATATCAAGAGGCGTGCCTTCAAAGTGGTCGCGCATGTCGGCCTGCAAGTCGCGCAATGACAACGGTTTGTCGGGCTTAATCCAAAGTGGAAGATGGTCGCAAACATCGAACTCACCGTTGATGTAAGGCAGGTATTTGTCCATCTCCTCGTGGCTGTAATGATGGCGGAAGAAGCTCCACACGCGGGCGTCGGCATAGCGCACGTTCTCGAAGTCGATGGGGCAGTAGGCATCGCGGAACGAGAAATCTTCGTCCTTGCCGTTGAAATAACCCCATTCCCTGGCAAAGCTGATGACATCTTCGGCATAGACGCATTCAATCTCCGGGTTGTTGATTTTCTTGAGGTTCTTGCTACTGATGCTATTTTTGGAACGCTTCTCCAAGGGGAACTGACGGATGCGGCTCAGGTTGGCGTGGGCGCAGATGCAGTCGTCGGGGATACGCAAGGCCACCCAAACGGCTCCATTGTGGCCAGGCCCTTTTCCGATGATTTCCATAATCCAGGCCTCGTTAGGGTCGCAGATGGTGAGGGTCTCGCCACTGCTGTTGTAGCCGTATTCATCAACCAATTCGACCATGCATTTGATAGCCTCGCGGGCCGTGGCTGAGCGTTGCAAAGCCAGGCGCATCAGGCTGAAATAATCCAGCAAACCCTCTTGGTTGACGAGCTCCAGTCGTCCGTCGAAGGTGGTCTCGACGATGGTCACCTGCTTCTCATTCATCAGGCCGACTACGTTATAGGTGTATTCTACCTGTTTCACGTATTGTCCGGCATGCGCAGGCCCCCAGCCGCGAATCTCAATGAGTTCGCCTGGTTCGTGTCGTCCCGAGGGGCTATAGAACAGCGAGCCCGAGAAGCCGAAGCCGTCGCAGTTATAGGTACACATCACGCTGCCGTCGGTGGAAGCCTTTTTGCCTACGATGAGGTTGGTGCAGGCCATTGCAGGAACTGAGACAATAGCCATCATTAAAGTAATGATTAGGAGTTTTTTCATTGTATGAATAGTTGTTATGTCCTGCAAAAGTACATTATTTTTCTTTGTACAGCCTAGAAATGAAACATATAAAGCTTTCTACTGCTGGAAAATGAGTAATTTTGCTCAGAATTGAAAAAAATCAAAAAACCGATTTTACTTTTCCCATTTTATCGGGTATATAAGTTGTATGACATGAGTTGAGTAAAGAATGCCAACAGACCAAGAAATCATAGTAGCAATAAAGGAGGATTCCCAAAGGGGATTTGGTCTTCTTATGGCTTCCTACATGAAGCCTGTCTATTGGCATATCCGTCGTATGGTGGTTGCCCATGCAGATGCCCAAGATGTGATGCAGGAAACTTTTGTGCGTGTCTTTCGTTCGTTTGATCAATATAAAGAAGACCAGCCGCTTAACGCATGGATTTTTGGTATCGCCACCAATGAAGCCTTGAGATTCTTAGGCAAGAGCAAGGGCAAGAGTTTACTCTCATTGGAGGATACTTCAGAATACCTTTTCAGTCTGAAAGCCGACGACTACGTTGACTATAGCGATGTTGAAGCCGTAAAACTGCAAAAAGCCATTCTCTCATTGCCTGCCAAACAGCAGATTGCTTTCAACCTGCGCTATTATAACGAGCTTTCATACGATGACATCGCCTTAATCACTGGGTCGACAGCTGCCAATGTGAAAGCCAATTACCACAATGCCAAAGAAAAGATTGTAAATTACATGAAATCAAATGATTAGGATATGGAAAACGATTTGGAGAAAATGAAAAAGACAATGCCTTACACGGTTCCAGATGGGTTCTTCGACATGATGGAAGAGCGCCTGAGGCAAGAAACGATGACGAAAAAGGAGAAATCCAATCTGCGAAATACCGCTCTTTGGACGGGTCTCGCTGTGGCGGCCTCGTTGGCCTTGTTGATGGTATTGCGTAAAGGCGTGTTCCAAACTAAAGAATCATCGTTTGAACAGGTGGAGATTGCGTTCACCCAACTCAGCGATACTGACCAGGAGCTTATGTTTGACTTTTATGATGAAATCGAATATCTTGACAATTACTAAAAATATCGAATCATGAAAAACCTAATGAAAATCAACATGGTGGCTTTGATGGTGTTTGTGTTTTGCACCATTGGTATGGCCCAAAACGAAAAACAACGTATGAACCGCGAACAATTGGCGGAGAAACAAGCGATGCACATTGCACAAGAACTCTCTTTCGACGATGCGACTACACAACGTTTTATTGAAATCTATTGTGCCTGCCAGCAGGAGGTTTGGGCACTTGGCCCAAGGCCAGAAATCGAGTCTGCAACTGAAGAGGGGGCCGAACAGGCCATTAAGGAACGCTTTGAGCGTAGCCGAGCCGTCCTTGACCTGCGGGAAAAATACTATGAGGAGTATAGCAAATTCCTTACGCAGAAACAGATTTTGCGTGTCTATGAATTGGAACACAAAGCTATGAATCGCCTGCACAAGCATCGTGAACATAATCAAAAAGGTCACGAAAGACCTAAGAAAGAATGAGAATTATTCCTATTTTTGCAACCTATTTTTATAACAACAATAATGAAGAAGTCTTTTTCCTTGAGAGCCGTGTTCTCTCTTCTATTAATCCTTTCGACGATATTGTGTATGGCCCAACCTCCTGGCGGCAGAAATCCCGGAGGTCGCCCTCCTGGAGGCCGTCCTCCATACGGTGGTGACCGTCAATGGGGTCAGACTCAGCAGGGTAATATGCCTACTGTGAAGCAGAAAAAGAAAGTCCGTGAGGGCGATACATTCCAAGTGGTTGGCGTGTTGCGCGATGCCAAGACGGGCGAGTTTATGCCCTACGTCAACGTGGCAGTGCTCGACTCTATCGACTCGGAATTCGTCAAAGGCAGTATCAGCAATATGGACGGCGTTTTCGAAATCGATGGTGTGCCGCAAGGGTCTTTCGTGCTTCGTGTGTCGGCTATCGGTTATGAGAGCTATATGCATCCTTTTAAAGTTACCAACAACACCAATTTGGGCACATTGCGCATTAATCCTGGCGTCACCTCTTTGGGTGAGGTTACTGTAGCGGCTGAAAGACCGTTGTATGCCATGGAAGGCGAGAAGCTGATATACAACGTCAGCGAGGACCCGTCCATCCAAACGGGAACCACCGAGGATGCCTTGCAGAATGCACCCGGCGTGGAGGTCGACGTGGAAGGCAACATCACGCTGCGTGGTGTGTCGAGCGTGGAGATTTGGGTCAACGACAAGCCCTCCAAACTCACCGAGGAGAACCTGAAGACCTACCTTCAGACCTTGCCCGCCAATGCCATCGCACGCATTGAGACCATCACCAATCCTTCAGCAAAATATGCCACTGATGCCGAAGCGGTCATCAACATTGTGACTTCGGCGCATATCAAGAGCAACCAGTTCATCAGCTTTGGTGTGAACGGCTCCAACCAGCCTTTTGTCTCGCCTTGGGTCAGCTATATGTGGAAGAAGGACAAGCTGAGCATCAACCTGTTTGCTTCTGGACGCTACAGCGACAGAATCAACACTGTCGACAGTTGGGAACTGAAACGTGAGGACGGTGTCACCGAAGGGACGTATGACTCCGTGTGGTACAGGACAACATCGCAGAAGCAAGACAGCCGCAGCCTCAGTGGTAATCTTTTCATGAACGTTGACTATGAGATTGATTCCACAAGTGACATTTCCTTCGATGCTGGTGGCTTCTACAACAACAGCCGCAGTCTCGGTAGCCGTCGCGACGAACAAACCTTCTATTTGCAACCTGTTGATAGCATTTTGGCCTACAGCATTGGCGACACTACTGTATCAGGTTCTGGTTTCGGTCACATTGGTGCTGACTATACCAAGAAGTTTGACGAGAATGGTCATAATCTTCGTATTGGCTTGAACAGCCGCTTCAACAAGAATGCATCCGACCAATATTACAATCGTTTTTACGACATCTACACCGACTTTGACGAAAACCGGTATCTGCTGACCAACATGTTTGGTCTGGGTGTCAACCTTGATGCACGTTACAACCGTCCCTACAGTGAGGATGGCGAACTCAGCTATGGCTTGCGTGCTGACCATCAGATGGATAACAACGACTACAAGCGTTACTATTCCAACGATGGCGGCCTCAATTATGACAGTATAGACATCCTTCGCACCTACCATTTCAACGGCTCTGAGACAGGTTTGAATGCCGATGTCAACTGGACACGTCGCTGGGGTGGATTTACACTCAGCACTGGAATGGGAGTGGGTAATGACCGTATCTCATACGATTATGTCAGCGATATGCCGTTTGCCGATAAGAACACGCTGTTTTTCTGGAATGTGCGTCCGTCTGTTCATTTAACCTATCGTACGGAATCCATGCACAACTGGAAACTCAACTATTCGATGCGCATGTCGCATCCCGACGAGGATGAAATCAGCACCTTCCGCAGGTATGGTGAGGATAGCTATTCTACTGGTAATATAAATGGACTCAAAAACAGCTATACCCACAACATGGAGGCAGGCTGGCAGAAGTTCTTTGAGCGTTTCGGAAACATCGGCCTCGAAGCCTACGGTCGTCTGAGTACCAATGAGGTCAGTTCGTTGACGGATGCCGAATACGACGACTATTTGGAACGAATCGTTAACTACTCGATACCTTATAACATGGGTACTTCATGGCGCTATGGTACTTCGCTCAACATGACCTACCGTCCCACTGGATTCTTCAATGTGCGCCTGTATGCCAACGTGTATGATTATGGCTACCGCATGGAATATGACCGTAACGGAGTGCATCAGATTGACCAACGCGACAAGTGGTCGTGGAGCGTGCGTGTCAACGCTTGGGCGAAGCTCTTCAATCAGTTGCAAGTCACTGCTTCGGCCAACTACAACTCTCCGACCATCAGCCTGATGAGCGAGCGCAAGGCGCGTTATTTCCTCAACATGGGTCTCCGTAGTGACTTCTTCAACCGCCGCTTGTCGGTGTTCGTCAACGTGCAGGATATCTTCAACTGGGGTGCCCGCATCGGTTCGGGATCCAGCAACACCAACCCGTACTATCTCAGCGACAGCACTCGAAAGATGTTGAACAGCCGCTACATCTCGGCAGGCTTCACGCTGCGTTTTGGTAAGATGGAGCTCGAACGCCAGGCCAAAGAAGGTGAGAACGAGGCGGGTGATAGCTTGGAGTGATTTGACTTTGGCTTATGGCCTATGACAATGGCCGCTCTCACGATGATGTGAAAGCGGCCATTGTTTTTAGGCTTTTGAAACCATGCCATCCCCGCGGCAGGTAATGCGATGGCAAGGGATCTATGGTTTCAAAATCACATGCCTTCGCACATATCTACGCACGGAATGACATGCGCGGACTAGTATCCAAATATCTCCTCAGTACTCACGCGCTTGACGGGACCGAGTTCCTGGATAGCCTTCATGTTGAGCTCCTTCTCGTTGCCGAGGATGACGTAGCGGTAGGGCTTGTTGGCCATCTGTTCCTTCTCGAACTTCACGATGTCTTGCAGGGTGATGTTTGGCAAGGCGTTGTAGATGCGCTCGTTGATGTCGTAATCGATGCCCTTCATTTGAGCATTCAGCCATGCATTGATAAGACCGAACTTGGTGGTGCGCTGGCTGGCCAGACGTTTTGTGAGAGCTTCCTTGGCGATGCCAAAGGCTTGCTCGCTCTCAGGCATCTCGTTGAGGATCTCCAAGAAGTGACCGACGGCATCCATCATCTTGTCGTTTTGCGTGATGATGTGGGTGAAGAAATACTCCGGTTGGTCGGTGTAGTAGGGCTCCATGTAGGCGGCGTAGGCATTGTAAGCCAGACCGCGAGCCTCACGCATCTCTTGGAATACGATGGTGTTCATGCCACCGCCATAATACTCGTTAAACAAAGCCTTCACTGCAGCCTCGTCAGGGTTCCACGGGCGTTGCTCGTTGTGGATCATGCGCATGTAGATGTTCTTGGCATCGTATGGGGCAATGACGATTTCGTTCTCAGGCGTAGGCTGTAATTCGTAGTGCTTGCCTTCGGGAACGGCTTGCAGTTCGGCCACAGTCACGTGGTTTTCCGTAACAGCCTTGGCCATGTCTTGTGCGGTCATAGGGCCATAATACAACACGGTGTGTTCATAGTTCTTGAGGTTCTTCAAGATGTCGAGCATTTCCTGTGGGTCGAGTTGGCGGATTTGTGCGGGCGAGAGCTGGTTGCGCTGGCTGTTGTAGGGACCGTAAAGTCCATACTGCACCAAGGCGTTGAAGTTGCTGCGCTGGTTCAGTTTGGCATCCATGCGGGCTTTCTCCAATTGTTGGATGCACATCTCGGCCACCATCGGGTCGGCTTTGGCGTTCTGCATCACGTTTTCGAGCAAGGCCAAGGCTTCAGGCATGTTTTCACCCAAGCCGTGCAAAGTGACGGTGATGTTGCGCGAACCCACATTGATATAGTAGTTGCAGGCGAGTTTGTAGAACTGCTGCTTGATTTCTTCGTTGCTCATCTGGTCGGTGCCGAGATATTCAAGGTAATCAGCGGCAGCGCCATAGCGGAGGTCGGCTTCGTCGCCAAACTCATAGCGGAAAGCTAAGGTGAAGCGACCATTTTCCTTGTTCTGAACGTAAATGTAAGGCAATCCAGCCTCGGTCTTACCAAAGGTGAGGTCTTTCTTGAAGTCGACGAAGCGGGGTTGAATGGGAGGTACAACGGTATTCTGCACCACAGTCACGAAGT
>JAFWRA010000025.1 GCA_017508895.1 Bacteroidales bacterium | reverse complement strand
CGAGCCGCCTTGCACAAACAAAGAGTTTTGCCTTGTTTTGAAAGTTTTGTGACAAAAAACACCTATGGAACTCAAGTCATATAGAGCCGACCTCCACCTGCACACGGTGCTCTCGCCGTGCGGCGACCTCTATATGAGTCCTTCCGCCATCGTCGAGCAGGCCAAGAAACTTCACCTTGATGTCATCGCCATCTGCGACCACAACACGACGCGACAGGTGAAGGTGACCCAGAAAATTGGGCGCGAGAACGGCATCCTCGTCATTGGCGGCGTAGAAACCACCACGCAGGAAGAAGCCCATGCCCTCGCATATTTCGAGACCGATGAGCAATTGGACAAGTTTCAAGAGTACCTTGACGAACATCTCCCCCATATTCCGCTTGACGAAGAAAAATTTGGTTATCAACTCATTGTGGATGAGAACGAGGAAGTGGTCGGCGACGAGGAATGGCTGCTGTGGTCGGCTTTGGATGCCGATTTGGACCAACTCTATGACGTGGTGCACGAAATCGGAGGGCTGTTTGTTCCAGCCCACATCAACAAGCCGGCAAGCAGTTTGGTGAGTCAGTTGGGTTTCGTGCCTCCCGACATCAAGGCGGACGCTTTGGAAATCTCGAAGCACGTCACCAAGCCCGATTTCCTGAAGAAATATGCCTACTTGAAGAAATTCAACTTCACCAAGAGCAGCGACGCGCACTTCCTTCACATCATCGGCGAGGTGCACTGCGTGCTGCACATGTACGACAAGACCTTCGACGAGTTCCGCAAGACCCTCCACGGCGAGGACGGACGCTACATCGATACTGAACCCAAGGAAAAACTACAACTCCTTTTTGGATAAGTAAATGAACAACATAATTGGATAAAAGACGAAAAGACGGAGGACAGAGGACGGAAGACGAAGGACAGAAGTTGATAGACAGAGGTCCCCAAGTCCTAAGTCCTAAGTCCCGAGTCAAAAACAAGACTATGAAAGAACTATCAATGCATGTTTACGACCTGATGGAAAACTCGACGGCGGCCAATTCGACCCTCGTCGAACTGACCATCAAGGACAGCCTGAAAGACAACATATACGCCTTCACCATCAAAGACAACGGCAAGGGCATGACACCTGAATTTTTGGCCAAGGTGACCGACCCTTGGACGACCTCACGCACCACGCGAAAAGTGGGTCTCGGCTTGCCGCTCATCAAAATGAACACCGAGAACTGCGGCGGCGGCATGAAGATTGAAAGCGAAGTCGGCAAGGGCACCGTTTTGAACTTCTGGTTCCAGCACGACCACTTAGACCGTCCCCCGATGGGCGATTTGGCTGGCTCATTGGTGATGCTGTTTTCGGCCCACGAGGACATCCATTTCATCTACAAGCACATCACCGACGACGGCGAATTTGTCTTCGACACCGATGAAATCAAGGAAGCCTTAGACGGAATGCCCATGACCGATGTCAGTATCATGAAATACCTGAAGGAGATGATTCAGGAGAATTTGGAGGAGATTCATTATAACGATTGATAAATTTCGGGGTCAACCCTATTTTTGAAAGAAAAAATTTCGGGGTCAGCTCGAATTTTCGATGAAAAAATTTCAGGGTCAGCACATTTTTTGTATTTTTGCCGCACAAAATCAATGAAATAGACATGAACAGGATTTTTAAGCGGAAATTGTACAACAGACTGTTACATTGGAAAACCGAAAGACAAGGCAAAACAGCCATTTTAATTGAGGGTGCAAGGCGTGTCGGGAAATCGACTTTAGTCGCTTCGTTTGCGGAAAAAGAATATGAAACGCACATCCTTATCGATTTCAACAACACTTCGGAACGTATCAAGAACTTGTTTGAGGACTTGACCGACTTTGACAAGATTTTCCTTCAGTTGCAACAACATTACAATGTGGTGCTCAATCCGCGCAAAAGCGTCATTATCTTTGATGAAGTGCAAAACTGCCCTCGGGCAAGGCAAGCCATCAAATACCTCGTGGCTGACGGCAGATACGATTACATCGAGACGGGATCGCTTATCAGCATAAAGAAAAACACCAAAGACATCACCATCCCGAGTGAGGAGGAACGTGTAACGCTTTATCCGATGGATTATGAGGAGTTTAGGTGGGCTTTGGACGACACTGCCACAATGGAATTGCTAAAGCAATTCTACGACAAAAAATGGCCACTTGGTGCAGCGCACCGCAAAACCATGTTCGATTTCCGTCTGTATATGCTTGTGGGTGGTATGCCGCAAGCCGTCAATGCATATTTGGAAACCAACAACTTGAGCATGGTTGACCAAACCAAACGCGACATCATACGCCTTTATCTTGATGATTTCCAAAAGATTGACCCCAGTGGCAATATTGAAAAACTGTTCCAAGACATTCCTGCACAATTGAGCAGCAACATTTCTCGTTATCAGCCTTATCCTGTGGTCGGAAACAAGACGGAGGAGAAAATGTCGAAGATGCTGCAAGCCCTTGCCGACAGCAAGACCACTTTGTTTTGCTACCGCTGTGCCGACCCAATGGTGGGCATGTCGTTGAACAAGGACTTAACCCGCTACAAGGTTTTTATGGCCGACACGGGGCTTTTCGTGACACTTTGCTTTTGGGACAAGGCCTACACCGAAAACACCATCTACCAGAAACTGCTTTCAGACAAGTTGGCGGCCAACCTCGGATATATCTATGAAAATGTCGTAGCACAAATGTTGGCCGCAGCGGGCAACCAACTGTATTACCACACGTTCCCGAAAGACGACAAGCACAATTATGAGGTTGATTTCCTGCTTTCACGAGGCAACAAACTCGTGCCTATCGAAGTCAAGTCATCGGGATATAAGACCCATGCCTCATTGGATGCTTTTTGCAGGAAGTATTCGTCTCGCATAGATCATCCAGTTATGATTTACACAAAAGACATGCAAAATGATGAAAACACATTGCTGTTGCCTGTGTATATGACGATGTTGGTGTGAGAATGAATTACGGCAATCAAAATCGAAAGAAGGCGCGATAACCATGCCGCGCCCTCTTTCTTACAGTCTGACCTCTAACTTATTCTTTATAAAGGACTATGTCAACTGTTCCTTCCCATTCATTGAAGACAGTATCAAAAACGACATAATCCGTAGCCGTGAAGGTG
>JAFWRA010000024.1 GCA_017508895.1 Bacteroidales bacterium | reverse complement strand
TATACGCATTTCCAGTTTACTCTGCAAGGTTTTTTGTATAACTTTGCATCGAAAAAGGATTCCTTTATGCTAATACCTCACTTGACCTTGAAACGTCATTCCGGACTTGATCCGGAATCTCCTAAACGATAGAGACACCCTACTGCCCAGGAGATGGCGGATGTTCCTCCGCCATGACGGTAAAAGGCGTCAGTGTAATGAACCCCTTTCTTGCGTCTCACGTTAATAAGAAACTAACAATCAATATTATACCAACATGAATAACTCAGAAAAAATCAAGCAAGCAGCCGAAATCCTCTCCAAGGCGAAGAACATCGTGGGCTTCACCGGCGCCGGCACTTCCGCTGAGAGCGGCATCCCGCATTTCCGTGGCGAGGGCGGCATCTGGAACCAGTATGACCCCAACTCACTCGACATCGACTTCTACTATCGCCACACCAAGGAGTCGTGGAAGATCATTCGCGAGGTGTTCTATAACTTCTTCAGCAACAAGGACATCAAACCCAATCCCGGGCATCTCGTCCTGGCCAAATGGGAAAAGGAAGGCCGCTTGAGCTGTGTCATCACGCAGAACATCGACGACCTGCACACCGTGGCGGGCAACAGCGTTGTGTATGAATTCCACGGCAACATGTCGCGCTTCGTCTGCACCAAATGCGGCCATAAGGTCGATGCCAAGGGCCTGACACTCACTGAGGAACCGCCTCGTTGCGCCCAATGCGGGGGCCTGATGAAGCCCGACTTCATCTTCTTCGGCGAAGGCATCCCCGAGGACGCCTATTATGGCTCTGTACGCGCTGCTGAGAACTGCGATGCCTTTGTCATCATCGGCACTTCGGGACAGGTCAGTCCGGCCAACATGATTCCCGGTATCGCCAAGCGCAACGGTGCCAAAATCATCGAAATCAACATGGAACCTTCGACCTACACGAACTACATCACCGACATCTACCTCGAAGGCAAGTCGGGCGAGATCCTGCCTGCTATTGATGCTCTCATGACAAGGTGATTAGACGATAAAAAGTCTTTCAACAGGATAAACCAAACGAACCGAATTACCGGAGGAGCGGAACACTGGCTCGAGATAGAACCCTCCACCTGACCAGAATTCCAGCACGTATGCTCCCATATAGGGATAATCCCCGTCGTCAATTGAGGACGACCAATAAGTTCCAAACACAGCGAACGGTTCATCTTCAAACATAGTGCCAGCTTCGGGCAGAAAAACGACACCGGCAGGCTCAAGGATGTCTGTCCATGCGTCGCCGACAATTTCATTGTCACCCGTCCAAGTATTGGGGTTGTCGAGCTTATAAATGCTTGAATTCCAATCGTCAGGCAACAGCATCAAGCCTGGAACACCCCAAACATTCACTTTCGCATAGCGAATGCCTGAAGGTGTTATCCGTTGGTTGATGACATAGTCCCATTCGTCCTTGGTCAAGGTGCGCCAACCATAGTTCTCGCGGTCGCCTCCATTGCTAATGGCATTGCTGCCCCAATCGGCCTGTCCCGTCTTGTCGTTCAGGTTGCAAAGCGAATCGCCATAGGCATAGTAATTGCACCAATTCCAACTCTTTGACCAAGGTTGATAACACACTGCGCCGTGGTCATAACCACTTGTGCCCCAAGCAAAAAGGTCAATCCATCCATCGTAATCGGCTGCTTTCTTCTCGTTCAAAGTCAAATACCTATCGTATTGTTTTTCCGCAAACCGCCAAGTGTTGGTAGTGGCCCGATATTGCAGGTTGCCTTGCGAAAAATACACATGTTTGTCGGGAGCCACCGAAAATTGAGCATTTATGGCTCCCTGCGGCACTTTGGGCTGCAATTCCTCTTTTTGGCAACCAGCGGCAAAAGCCAATGAAACCGCCAACACTATGGCCATTGTCGTTATCTTGTTGTTTCTCATATTCATCTAATTTTTTGTGCAATCATTCAGCAGGATAAACAAGACGCACCGAACATCCCTTGTTTTTCTCTATCAAATCACCAAAGTTATAATCTGGCGAAAACATATAAACGCTATACGCCAAATCATAATGCCCATCCACTGAAGAAGACCAATACCGTCCACTATTGACAAACGTTGACTCGTATCCAATACAACCAGCTTGCGGCAAAAAGACGACACCTGCCGGTTCCAAAATGTTCGTCCAATCCTCGTTAGGAACCACATTGATATGCAATTCGTTAGGGTCGTTCAAAGGGAACGAATAGGTGGAAGCGTCCCATTGGTCGGGCAACAAGGCCATCCCGACCACGCCAAACACCTTGACCCTAGCCCACCGGATTCCAGATGGTGTAGGTCTATGGAAGAGGAATGTCCATTCATCCACCGTCAAAGTGCGCCAACCAAAGTTTTCGCAATTGCCGCCATTGATGATGGCGTTACATCCCCAATCGGCCAACCCCGATTTGTCGTACAGATTGCAATGGGAGTCGCCGTAGGCCCAATAGTTCGTCCCATTTTCATCCATCGACCAAGGCTGATAGCAGGCTGCACCATGGTCATAACCGCTTGTGCCCCAACCGAAAAGGTCAATCCAGCCGTCGTAATCGGGCGATTTGTTGATATTGGCCTTCCCGATGGTATCATACTGATGTTCGGCGAAACGCCAAACCTTGGTAGTGGCGCGGTACTGCAAATTGCCTTTCGAGAAGTACACCTTCTTTTCCGGCGACACCGAAAACACAGCGTTGATGGCACCTTCGGGTGCTTTTGGCTCGGTGACAATCGGATCCTTTTGACAGCCCGTAATCCCAATGAACATCAAAATCAGGGCGGCTGCAATCGTATAGTTTTTACGCATAATGGAGTTTTGAAAAACAACGCCAAAAAAGGAAAAATAGTATTATAAAGATACGGTGATTCGGAGTTTTCAATATCCTAAACACCACCAAACACAGCATCAAACATTTGTTTATAAGCCTCAACCTTTTTGTCAAATGACAAAGGATATGCTCTTGAAGATGAGGGTAATCGATACAATATTAAACCATCTTTGAGAGTTACTTTTGTATTAGGCGAAGGAATCGTATCAACATTAAAATAGGCGCACACTTCCGTAGTGGCTTTCTCGCCCGTCGTGGCGATGGAATGGCATTGTGGTATCTGTTTCAGAAGCGCCTCAATATCGGTATGCTCCACAATCTCCAAAAAGGCATCAGAGGCGTTGTCTTTCAGCCGATTGACTGCCATGGCAGTATCGAACAACGCTATGCCTTTTTCGTTCAGAAATGCCATGATTTCATTCATTTTGAAGCATTTGCGCTCGATGTCAACGAAATGGTTCTTATCACCAAACCAGATCTGGCCTTCGATGCGCCAGTGGTCGTTGATGAAGTTGGGGTAGAAAAAGTCCATGCACCAGCGCTTCTTCGGCGGCGGAAAACTGCCGAGAAACAGCACTTTAGCATTAGCGGGCAGAAACGGTTTCAAAGGGTGATACTCAACCATAGCCTATTGTTTCACTCCCGGGAAGGCATCTACAATCTTGACCTTAATATCGGGGAAGCTATTGACAATCTGAACCTTAACATCGGGAAAGTGTTCCACAAGCTTCACTTTGCCACACTGGTCAGGAAAATGCTCGACAATCTTGACATCGAGGTCCTCGAAAGAATCCACAATCTGCACTTTGATGTCCGGAAAATGCTCTACGATCTTAACTTTACCGTAAAGGTTAAAGGTTTTGCCGTCCTTGTTGGTGAACGTGCAATTCTCTTTGTTGATGCCCGGTTTCTTGTTCCCCGTCTGAGACACCATCGGCAAGGCGAAGAGTACAAATAATGCTAATACCAATGCTTTTTTCATAACGCTATGTTTAACTATTATTCAACCATAAAAGCCCCCACTCGATTGATGCACAAAGTCCCCTTAAACACCTTAAACCTAATTCTCAACTTACCAGCCTTAATGGTCTGGAAACGAAGAAGTCGCTTGTAACCAATTGTCGTAGTAGGTTCATTGGTTTCAATAGGCAACCATTTGCCATTAAAGTAATAGTCTAAATAAAATGCATCAACATTCTGTCCTAAAGGAATATACTCTTGAATTAGTAATCGATTAAAGGCGGTAGTTTGCGGGAATTCGAAGATGAGTTCTGCCTGTTGCACGTCATCGTGGGTTGCCCAGTAATGAGCGTAGTCGTCGCACAGCACATGCTTGGCCTTGAATCGCCAGCCTCTAGTGTCGCTTGCGGTCACCTTACAGGATTTCAACAAATCATTAGCGAAGTCCTTTTGCAACTTCTGGTACCAATTGACGGCATTCGCTGAGTCGATACTGGGTATTCTACCCTCTTGATTCACAGGGAAATTGAGTAAGAGGTTGGTATTATGTCCAACACTTTGATAATACAAGTCCATCAATTGCTCCACGGTTTTCACCAGGCTGTCTTCACTGGCATGATAGAACCATCCCGGTCGGATGGAGACATCCACCTCGGCAGGCAGCCATGCCTC
>JAFWRA010000231.1 GCA_017508895.1 Bacteroidales bacterium | reverse complement strand
CGCGAATCTTCACCTGTCCGTCGCGACGACCCACAAACTGGATGTTTCCGTCAGGCAGGTAGCGCACGATGTCGCCGGTGCGGTAGCAGCGACCCCAAGGAGTCTCAATGAAAGCCTCGGCTGTCTTTTCCGGACGATTCAGATAGCCACGTCCCACTTGAGGGCCATTGACCCATAGCTCACCGGCTGCACCAACAGGCAACCTATGCCCGTAAGCATCCATGATGTAGAGATGCATATTCTCCACGGCCTTTCCAATGGGGATGTTCTTCAGATTCTCCTTCACGGCAAATGCCGTTACATAACAGATACTCTCCGACGGACCATAGCCGTTCAGGAGCAAATAAGGCGGAGGAGTGACATCTGCCAATTTCTCACCGCCAGTGATAAAGGCCTTCAGGGAGTGATTGTGAATATCGTTGACAAAAGAACGTGCCACCTGCGTCGTCATAAACGTATGGGTGATGCCGTTCTGTTCAAAATAGTCGTTAAGGGCGATGAGGTCAAGACGGATCTCCTCAGGGATGATATAGACGGTGGCACCCATCATAAGCGGTGGCCATAATTCAAGCAAACAGGCATCGAAACCAAAACTGGCATACGCACCTATGCGACTATCCGCTTCGATATGTAGCGCACGCTGGTGCATGTGGCTGAAAGCCACCACATTCCGATGCTCGAGCTGACACCCTTTGGGTACTCCTGTGGAGCCACTTGTGTAGATGAGCGTAAAGAGACTCTCGGGCTTGGGTTCATCATGATCCATGGAATCCTTCAGTTTCTCGATGTCTTTAGTGAACAACACTTCACCTTTGTATTCATCCACGATGGAACAGAGTTCCTCGTCGGCTATCAGCAACTTAGAGGCCGTATCCTTCATCATGAAGTTCAGACGCTCGGCAGGATAACTCGGGTCCAACGGCTGATAAGCACAGCCTGCCTTCAACACACCTAACGAGGCAATGACCATCCATTCTGAACGGGCTATCAGAATGGCTACAACGTCCTCAAGTCCCAATCCTTTCGATGCGATATGGCTCGCAATGCGATCGCTCATCTCATCCAGTTCGGCGTAGGTGAATTGCTTGTCCTTGAAGACCACAGCCGTCTTTTCGGGTGTAGCTTTGGCTTGACGGCGGAACAACGATACAACAGTCTGTGTGTCGTCGTAGGGATTGTCGGTCTGGTTGAAACTGTCGAGCAGCTCCACTTGTGAAGCCGTCGTGATATTGATGTCGCGCAGATTGGTTTGGCTCAAAAAGCCTTCCAAGGTGGCCTCGTAACTCTCCATGAACTGGGCAATCAGCGTTTCGGAGTATTCGTTGGCATTGTATTCCGCCCTGATATGATATTGTTTGCCGACATAGAAGGCCATCAGATAGAACGACACTTCCTCGTTGTGCTTGCGGAGTTGTATGGCCTGCATGGGTTTGCCCATCAGTTCGGTGTAATCAAGCAAGAGCCCGTGCCACACAAAGATGGAGTTGCTTTGCAGGTTGAGGTCGGCCATCAGGTCGGTGTAGGCATAGATGTCGTGCTTGCGGCAGCCGTCCATCTGTTCCTGATTGGCTTTCAGGAAGTCGAGCACGGTGGTGTCATCGGTAAACTTGGAGTAAACGGGCAGCGTCTTCACCGTCATGCCAACGGAATGTTGGAACTTGGGCTCGGTGCGGCCGTTGTAAACCGTGTTGAACAACGATTCCTGCTCGTTGTTGTATTTGGCCAACAGGTAGGCATACGCCGCCGTGAAAAGTGCGCTTTTTTTGATGTCGTTGTCCTTGCAGAAGGCATCCACCCGATCCATGTCAAGATTGAGGATGCGGACCAAATGGGCATCCGATTGTCCAGGAATTTCGCGGTCGGGGAGGAGTTGGGTGAAGGTGTCGCCACAGTCGAAGTTTTGGGCATACCATTGTTTTCCTTCCTCGAAGGCGGGCGTTTTGCGCATCTCAGCTTCGACAAGGGCCAGTTCCCGCATCGACATTTCCTCGGGAGCAAGCGTGCCGCCGTTGTAGGCCGTCTCCACATCGCGAATGATAACATTGTACGAGGTGCCGTCGCTGATGATATGGTGCATATCGAAAAGCCAATAGATATGATTCGCGTCGCGCAGCACTTTGGTATGAAACAGCCTGCCGCCATAGAGCTTGAACGGCTCGATGAATTTCTGCTTCTCGGCCTCAAGGTCTATAACCTGTTCGACGGTAAGGCTGAAGCCCTCCTTTTCCATGTCGACGGACTGGAAAGGTTCCCCTTCGTCGGTCACCCCAATCCGAGTGAAGAAAGTGGGGTGCGCCTTTATTGTTGTCTCGATGGCGCGGCACAAGCGGTCGGCATCGAGGCTGCCGTCAAAGACAAAGAGAAACGGAAGGTTATAGAAAACCTCATTTTCATGGCTTACACATTCAGCGTAGATGCCATATTGCGATCTTGTTAAGGGAGCAGTTGCATCAGTGGTTGTTTTCATATTGAGTTTTTGTTTTAGTTAAATACTGGGATTAATAATAAGGCACAAAAATAGGAAAAAATGGAAAAAGCAAGGGCAGGGTGGGGGAAATTTGGTTTTTTTTGAAAACATCTTCCATGCGAAAAGGATTTTTCTGTAAATTTGCGCCATCAAAACGGTAGAAAAGCAATGCTAAATAACAAAATGAAAACTAATGAAATGAATCTGAAAACCATCGCGCTTTCGATGGCAATGGCAGTGATGCTGTTGCCTCTGACAGCTAACGCACAGCACGACGAAAACAAGTTCGGTCTTCGGGAATGGGGCACAATTAACGCACAGTATGACGGAAACAAGTTCGGTCTTCAGGAATGGGGCCAAACCAGCCTTTTGGGCAGAGAAGGAGGGGGCAACCGCGACGGCGAAATTGGAATTAATGCGACCATCCAAGGCTTTGTAGAACCCGCTCCTTTGGGTAGCGGCATCGTCATTCTGATTGGCGCGGGCCTCGGCTATGTTGCACTGAAGAAAAAGGAGGACGAGCAATGAAAAAGTTGACAATTTTCGTGGCAGCCTTGGTGCTGGCCCTCGGCCTTGCCCAGTGCAAGAAACAGGAAACGCCCGACACGCCCAACGCTGAATACAATTGGGTTCACATCAACATGAAAGTGAACGGCGGCGAAAGATACAACATTGATCCCAATACGGGCACAGCGGGTTTTACCGACGGCGACAAGATTTATGTCAGCAATGACGGCAAGTATAGAGGTGTCCTCACTTACAGCAATGGTACTTTCACCGGTGCTTTGGCATATAATGACGAAAACCCCATGAGCACCGAGGATTCCCTTCATTTCTACTTCTTTGGTGGCTGGAACCCGGATATACCCTATGTTGAACCCACGCCCTTTCAAACTACTTTGGAATGCGTTGACATCTCCGAACAAAGTGAAAGACTCCCTATCCTGTCGTACGGCAAGTCGACGACTCCTTATTCCAATAGCAGCACCACTTATTCCACCACATTGGAGAACCAATGCGCCTTGGTGGAGTTCACCACCAACAGGATTCTCAAGGAATGGGCCCTTAGGTTCGAGGGAATAAACAACCGGGTGAATATTGACTTTGCCAACCACACCTTTACCCCCAGCAACGAGGGCAACATCACACTGTACACCGAAAGTCCCACACGCCGCTGGGCCATCCTG
>JAFWRA010000230.1 GCA_017508895.1 Bacteroidales bacterium | reverse complement strand
TTCGCTTGCTGCCGTGTTTACGATTGTAATTCTGTTGCAACTCACTTTTATGCGACATTCCGACAAAGGCATTGATATGTCTAACATTGTGTCACTCAACAGTCTGGTAACGCCCTGCTACAAAGTTGGACCCATTCGTGACGAACTGATGAAAAACCCCGACATCTACAGCGTCGGCCTTTGTATGGGTGACTTTTCCAAGCCTAATGGTTTCATCCGTGACGTGGACTGGGAAGGGCGAGAGGAAGGAAACGATGCTGTATTTCAGGTGCTTTATACTGATGGCTATTTCCAAGAGATGGTTGGGATGGAGTTGTTGGCAGGCGACTATTTGAGCAAGGACTTGAATTTGGATGATTATTTTGATGGGATGTACGAAGGGAATGGGCAATATGTGGTCAACGAAGCGGCGATCAAGGCAATGGGCTGGAGCGCTGAGGAAGCCATCGGCAAGAATTTGACGCTGACAGTGACATCGGGGAGAATCGTGGGCGTGGTGAAGGATTTCAATTTCTCCGATATGCGCAATGCCGTTTCACCTCTTATCATGGAATATGCACCTGAGGCACAGCCGAATATCGTGGTGAAAATCGCGCCTGAAAACCGACAGCAGACCTTGGCGTATATTCAAGAAGTGGTGCGTCCGTTTAATTTTTCTGATGTGTTTTCCTATTCGTTTTTGGGCGAGAAGGAACTCTACCGTGAGGAACGTCAGGTCGGGCACTTATCGTTGTTGTATTTCCTTGCGGCGATGCTGTTGGCCTTGTTCGGCTTCTTTGGTGTGGTTTCCTATCATCTGCATCAGGAGTCGCTCAATATGGCGGTGCGCAAGGTGTTTGGTGCCAGCACCAGAGAGGTGCAAGGGCATTACCTGAAAACCCGGCTGAGGATGTATATTTTGCCTGTCATTGCGGCCACAGCGTTGTCAGTCTATTTCTCGTTGCATTGGCTGCAAGGCTTTGCCTATCATGTGCCCGTTTCCCTTGTGCTGACCGTGGCCTTGTTGTCGTTCTTCGCGGCTTTCCTGCTCCTTTCGCTGATTGTTTCGAGTGTGGTGCAGGCCATTTGCAGCAAGAGGATTACAGAAGTGTTGCAGAAAGGGTAAAAATGAAAAAATTAGGTAAAAAATGGTGGTTTTTGTGCACGGTATTCAAAAAATACCTATTTTTGCTTTCTGTAAAAAGCAGAATTAAGTAAAAATTGCTTTCTATAAAAAGCAAAAATATCATAAAATTGCTTTTTGTAAAAAGCAGATTAAACTAAAGCGCTATGGAACAGTTATTTGAGAAACAGGATGCCTTGCTCAATGCCACCAATATGGGGATTGTGAGAAACTTCATCAACCACGTCAATTGGGAGGCTCCTATGCTTTGCATACGGGGACCGAGAGGCGTGGGCAAATCGACTTTGTTGAGGCAATACATCAGGCAACAATATGGTATCGGTAGCGAGGAGGCGCTGTATTGCTCCCTTGATTTCTCTTATTTTACCCAACATACCATTTTAGAGGTCGCCGAGAAGTTCTACAAACATGGAGGCAAGTTGCTGGTGCTCGACGAGGCGCACAAATACGAGAACTGGAGTCGCGAGGTGAAGGAGGTGGCCGATACTTATCCCAACCTTCAAATCATTTTGAGCGGCTCGTCGTTGTTGAAGTTGATTGACGGCGATGCCGACCTTTCGCGTCGCTGCCGCGGCTATTATATGCCCGGGCTTTCGTTCAGGGAATATCTCCAATTCTATAAAGGTATTCCTCTGCCTTGCCATTCGTTGGAAGAGATACTGGCTGATGCCAAGGAAATCGCGGCTGAAGTGAACAACAAGTGTCGTCCGTTGCAGCATTTCCACGACTACCTGAAGTACGGGTATTATCCATTCTATCTGAAAAACCCAATCGATTATTATCCGCTCATTGAGCAGGTGACGAACTATGTCATCGATGTCGAATTGCCGCAGCTTCGCAAGGTGAATCCGAGCAATTGCAGAAAGGTCAAGGCGCTGTTGAATGTCTTGGCGCAGCAGGTTCCTTTCGATGTGGACATCTCCAAGATGGCTTCGATGATTGAGTTACAGCGTAACACAGTCATTGAATATCTGGGACATTTAGCCGACGCGAAACTTATCCATCTGCTCTACAGCGACCTCGTTTCCGTGAAGAAAATGCAGAAGCCCGACAAGATTTATCTTGAAAACCCCAACCTCTTTTATGCTTTGGCAACCACACCAGTGAAGATTGGCACGGTGCGTGAGTGCTTTGCCGTCAATCAGTTGAGCTATAGCCATAAGGTGGAATACGGCAAGCAGCAGGGCGACTTCAAGGTGGACGGGAAGTGGACATTTGAAGTCGGCGGCGAAGGCAAGACCTTTGACCAGATTGCCGATTTGCCCAATTCCTATATCTTGGCCGATGACATCGAATCGCCTCACGGCAACAAATTGCCGCTTTGGATGGTTGGGTTGATATATTGAGAATAAAGAGGCTGAATATCGCCCCCGACTGTAAAGTTTCTTTACACCCACTGTAAAGAAACTTTACACTTTTACAAAAGGGTAAAATCGTATTTTGTTGATTCGTATTGTTTTACAAATTTGGCACGGATTATGCCATACGATCTACAACAATTCAACAGTTCAACAATCATCGATTCAACAATATGTCAAGTTACATCAAATTCCTTTCCCGAAACAAACTCTATACCATCATCGAGGCCATCGGTCTCATCGTTTCCATTGCCTTCGTCATCTTGATTGGCAATTATGTGTATCAACAGTATTCCGTGGCTTACGGCAACCCTTATAGAGATAGGGTTTATGCCGTTGGAAATCAAGATTATATGTCGCTATCGTGGTGGGACAAGGCCGTTTTTGAGGACAAACTTCCCGAAGCCGAAACGGTGGCCCGCATCTCTGGCTCCGACTATGACGGCTATATCACCTTCGGCGACGAACAGCCTGTCAGTGCCGTCATCACCGAGACTGACCCCGAAATTTTTGATCTTTTCCCGAGCCTGACCTTGCTCGAAGGCAGCATGGACGAGTACCGTCTCAAAGGGCATTGTCTTATCTCCGAGTCGCTTGCCAACCGCGCCTTCAACGGCGATGCCGTCGGCAAGCCCATCCGAATCACCTATTTCGATGATAAAATCGAAAGCATGGTCTGTGGCATTTTCAAGGATGCTCCCAACTCAATGATGCCTAACTCCGATGTGCTGCTCAACCCCAAGTTTAACACATTGCCCAACCAAAAGCCTTTCAGTTCCATTGGGCAATATATGACCTTGATTAAAGTTCAGGAAGGCACTGACCGTGAGCAATTTGCAAAGAAGGTCGAGGAGGTCGGACTGCCTAATTACTCCGATGGTTTCGTGAGTGCCATGCCGATTTACACTTTGCCGGAAGTCTTTTTCAATGACAACCAATGGATGTTCAAAGGAGGTAAAAAGCCGGTGATGCAAACACTGACCGTGGTGGTGTTGCTGCTGCTCGTTTCGGCCATTTTCAACTACATCAACCTCAACATGGCCCTTTCGGGAAAACGCGCCAAGGAGATGGCCACAAGGCGGCTTCACGGTGCCACGAAAGGGAGAATCGTTTTAAAGTATATCCTTGAATCCGTGTCGTTTACGGCTGTGTGCTTCGTGCTGGCGTTTTTGTTGGCCTGTGCCTTGTTCCCGATGATGAACGGTTTGCTGAAAAACGTTGGGGGCGGCGATATGAGTATCGATGCATCATTGGGGCAGTTTGTACTGATCCGATTCGACTGGACGGTGGGCGTTGTGGCAGTTTATCTTGCAGCCATAGTATTGGTGGGCGTACTGTCGGGCATTGCACCTGCTGCCATTGCCTCGCGTTTTGAACCGATTGACGTGGTGCGTGGCACCTATCGGCTTCAAACCAAAAGAGTGTTCAGCAAGATTTTCATTGTGTTCCAAAACACAGTCACCATAGCCTTGATTGCCATGGCGATTTTGATGGAGGCGCAGATGCGTCACATGATGAACCGTCCCACCAACATGCGTTCAGAGGGCTTGTATTCGCTGCAATGCTGGGTAAAAGATTATTCTGATATTGCGCCGCTCATCGACCGTTTGGAAAAGATTCCGAATGTGAATGCAGTGGGCTACGGTCGCGGTTTTGCTGGGCAGATGAATATGGGTACCACTGTAACCACGCCCGAAGGCGAAAGGGTGAACATGCAACTTATCTTATGCGACGAAACATATTTCAATATGCTTGATTTGCAAGTTGTTGAAGATTTCGGACTGCGTACCAATTCGGTATGGATGTCGAGGACTTTGGCCGAAAAACTCGCTTTGAGCGACTCAACGGCACATTATTACACACGCAACATGCATATCAACGGCAGCAACCCCGAGACCGTAGGCGGAATCTATGAGGACATCCCGACGCGCTCGGCGGCATCTTCTGAACCCAACCAGTTTTCGGCGGTCATCATTGCTCGTGCGGAAGACTTGATTTGGGGCAATGGTGTAATGATTGATGTTTCAGGTGATTACAGAGAGACCGAAAAAGCCATTATGCAAGCCTACGCCGACTATTCCGAGGAAAAGAACGGCACCTACGTGGAACCAGCGCAAAACGGCTATGTGAAAGACCTTAACAATTTGTTGCTGCAACCTGCAAAAATGGCCATGCGCCTGCTGGAACTGTTCATGTTGCTGTCAGTGCTAATTTCCTTGCTCGGCCTCATGGCCATGAGCACCTATTACAGCGAGCAAAGCACCAAGAGCATCGCCGTACGCAAGGTGTTTGGCAGCAACGTCCAGCGTGAGTTGTGGCGCACAGTGAAGGACTACATGGTTTTGGTTGGTATCGCGGCACTCATCGGTATTCCGCTTGCCGTTTGGTTCTGTGGCCGTTATTTGGATCGTTTCGCCTATCGCATCGAGCATTACGGTTGGATTATCGCCGTGGCTGCCATCCTTGGTATGTTTATGGCCTTCCTATCTGTGCTTTGGCAGACCTTGAAGGCCGCGCGGACGAATCCAGCGGAGGCTTTGAAGAAGGAATGAAATTGCAAATTATGTTTTTTCGGTAATTTTTTTTCGGTAATTTGAGTAAAAGCATTATCTTTGTCCCCAAAATCAAGGCCTTATGGTAAAAAACATCAATCCCTTCATAGTTTCAGGAAAGATTGCCCCCGAATACTTTTGCGACCGCGTGAAGGAAGCGGCTGATTTGGAGAAATCGATTCATAATCAGATGAATGTGGTGCTGACTTCACCGCGTAGAATGGGGAAGACAGCTTTGGTGGATTTTGTTTTTGAGAAGCCGGAAATCAAAGATGAGTATATCACTGTTTCGGTCGATATACTTCACACTACGACCTTCCGCGAGTTTATCCTTGCTCTTGGGACAGCGGTTTTCGACAATGTGGCCTCTCGAAGTGTGAAGTTGCGCAAGCAGTTTGTCACTTTCTTGAAGTCGCTTAGCGCAAGTTTCGGCTACGACACCGTCCAAAACATGCCCACTTTCGACATCAAGTTGGGCGATGTGCAGAACCCGGAATATACTTTAGCGGAAATCTTCAGTTACCTTGAAAAAGTCGATAAGCGTTGCATTGTCGTTATTGATGAATTTCAACAGATTACGCGGTATTCCGAGAAGAATATAGAGGCTTTATTGAGAACGCATATCCAAAAACTCTCGAATGCCAATTTTGTGTTTTCAGGCAGTCAGAGAAGGCTAATGGAAGAAATGTTTTTCTCGTCAAAGAGGCCGTTTTTTCAAAGTGCAAAATCGCTCCGATTGGAACCTATCGCCTCCGATGTCTATCTGGATTTCGCGACTCGCCATTTTCAAGAGTCGGGGAAAGACCTTGCACCTGATGCCTTTTTGCATGTTTACGAGGTTTTTATGGGCGTAACTTTGTATGTGCAACGTATCATGAAGGACGCTTTTTCGGAAACACCTAAAGGCCAAACTTGCGATGTTGAGGCTGTAAATCAGCTGATTGAGGATTATATTGATGAGAATGACTCTCGGTTGCGTGAACAGTTGGCCTATATTACCGAAGCGCAAAAGGAACTGCTTTACGCCATCCATGCCGAAAAACAGGTGCAAGGCATCACTTCCACGGCATTCAACAAGAAATACCGTTTGCGTTCGCCAAGTTCAAGTCAATCAGCAGCTCTCAAATTGCTTGAATACGACCTTATTACAAGAAAAGAAAAAACCTATTCCATTTCCGACCCGTTGATGAAACTTTGGTTGGATAGGAGAAAAGTTTGAAATACGGCGACTTGGGTCCCGTGTTCCGCGTCTCGAAGTCCCGCGTCAAAAAACTGACAACTGAATAACTGAACAACTAATAACTGAAATGTCCAAACTCAAATCTAAAATCCTAGTCGTCGACGACAACGCCGGCATCCGGTCGGCACTGAAGATATTGCTACCCATGCGCTTCGCCGAGGTGGAACTCATCGCCTCGCCCAAGGTGCTGATGGAGACCATGCGGACATTCAAGCCCGATGTGGTGCTGCTCGATATGAACTTCGAGACCGACATCAACACGGGCAACGAAGGCCTCTTCTGGCTCTCGGAACTGAAACGCGACTTCCCCGAGGTGGAGGTGGTGCTCTTCACAGCCTACGCCGACATTGCCCTCGCCGTGGAAGGCATGAAACGCGGTGCCTTCGACTTCGTGGTGAAGCCTTGGGACAATGCCAAATTGCTTGCCACACTCGAAGAGGCTTGCAAGAAACATCGTGTAGGGACACATCGCATGAGTCCACCCTACACGAATGCCGCACCCGCGATGCGCTGGGGCGAGAGCGAAGCGATGCAGCAACTGCGCGAGATGGTGGAGAAAGTGGCTCCCACCGATGCCACCGTGCTCATCACGGGCGAGAACGGCACGGGTAAGGATGTGTTGGCCAATGAGATACACCGACTTTCCAATCGCGCCACCAAGCTGATGGTGGGCGTGGATATAGGAGCCATCACGGATACCTTATTTGAGAGCGAGATGTTCGGCCACGTGAAAGGCGCCTTCACCGATGCCCATGCCGACCACATCGGCAAGTTCGAGCAGGCCAACGGCACCACGCTTTTCCTCGATGAGATTGGCAATGTGCCGCTGGCACAGCAGGCCAAACTGCTGCGCGTCATCCAAAACCGCAGCATCACCAAGGTGGGCGACACGAAATCCATCCCTATCAACATCCGCCTGATTTGTGCCACCAACATGGACCTGGCGACGATGGTCAAGGAAGGGCGTTTTCGCGAAGACTTGTTCTACCGCATCAACACGGTGACGCTGCACCTGCCGCCCTTGCGCGAGCGTCCCGACGAAATCGTCACTTTGGCAGAGATGTTTGTCAAGCAATATGCCGAGAAGTACCACCGTAAGGCACAAGGCCTTTCCGACGAGGCAATGAATCTCCTGAAACGCTGCCGTTGGAGTGGCAACATCCGCGAGCTGCAAGGCTGTATCGAGAAGGCGGTCATCTATTCCGAGGCGGAACTCATACGCGCCGCCGACCTCCAACTCCGCGCCTCGGAACTGATGGATGAAGATAAGCCAAAACCGCAAAACCAAACCCTCGAAAGTGCCGAGGAACAGGTCATCCGCAATGCGATGAAGACCTACAACGGCAACTTGACCCTAGTGGCCAAGGCATTGAAAATCAGCCGTCCGACCTTATACCGTCGCCTAAAGGAATACGGAATATGAGTGTCTGGATTTGGATATTGGTCGTGGTGGTGGCCGTCGTTGCAGCGATTGTGGTGACGACACTCATCGTGCGCAGAAACGATGCCCGAAAGGTGGGTTTCATGATGGACGCCCTTGAGGACGGCGAGTTGAACTTCCACTTTAAGGAGAAGTCGGCACTCAACCGAGCCCTCAACCGCATCAAGGGCATCTTCGAGCGACGCGACGCAGCCAACGAGGAGTCCTCGCAGAACAAGCTGTTTCGCGTGATGACGCACGAAATCATGAACACCGTCGCACCCATCGCTTCCTTGAGTGATGCCCTGCTCACCGAGGAAGGCGTTGATGTGAAGGTAGGGCTGGAGACCATTTCAGCCTCGTCGAAGGACTTGATCCGTTTTGTGGAGTCGTACCGCAGTATGACACAATCCCAGCCGCCTGTCCGCAAGGCGGTGATGGTGGATGAACTGATGGACCGCGTGTTGCTCCTCAACAAGGCCAAGATTGCGGAGCAAGGGGCCACTTTGACCTATCAAGCCAACACGCCAGACCTGCTCATCTATGCCGATGAAGGTCAAATCATGATGGTCTTTAACAACTTGATTAAGAACGCTGTGCAGGCAGGTGCCACTTCCATCCGCATCACCGCCGACCTGAATTCGGAGGACCAAACCGTCATCCGTGTGGCCAACAACGGGAAAGCCATCCCGTTACGCCAGACCGAGGAAATCTTCATTCCGTTCTACACCACCAAACCGAATGGAACGGGCATTGGCTTGAGTTTGTCGAAACAAATCATGGTTAGACATAACGGCAACCTCGTCCTTGAACAGAGCGATAGCAGCTTGACGGTTTTTGCGATGGTGTTTAAGTGATTTTGCTTATATTTGCTGCAAAAAACTGAGTGTCATGTGGAAGACAATACAATTACTATTCATCCTGCTGTTTGCGGTAGCCTGCTCACGTGTCCCCACAGCTGTGTGGATCGAAGGCACCAGTCAAGATGACGGGCGGGCATTGCATACCTTGGTGCTCAATGATGTGCCCAAAGATTCACGCGTTTGGTTTCAGGAACTCTTCGATGGCAAGACCTTCGTGGAAGGCCCAGTGATGCATCATTATCAAGGAACTACATGGTATATCGACATCCCGAAGAGCGGCATAGTAACGTTGAAATATTATGGACGCCCGTTGCCGAGACACTCATGGGCACCTGCGGGATTTATCCTGCAACAAAGAGGGAAGCAAGACCAGCCGATGGAAGTGACGTATCACTTCTTAGAAATGCCTGAAACAGAAGTATCCAATTTCGCTTACACTGATGAGGTCCGGTCGGGCGACATCATTCCGCAACTCAAGCGTATCCATTACGGCTCAGAGCCGATGGAAGCCTCTGAAATACATCCTGCGGGATGGTATCGCATCATGATAGTAGAGGAGGGAAGACCCCAAATTGAAACCGATGATGAGGACGGAGCTTTTTATGCCCAGACCACACTTTCCAAGTTGCCACATCCTTTGCAACCTATGACCATTGAGGACTGGCCCGATTACCAGTATCGTGGCTTCATGCTCGATGTGGTGCGTGACTTCAGGAGCGTAAATGAAGTGCTCAAAATCCTCGACTTGATGGCCTCATGGAAACTCAACGCCTTGCATTTCCATATTGCTGATGATGAGTCGTGGTGCTTGGAAATCAAAGACTTTCCTGAACTAACTGAATATGGAGCGTATCATGCCTTGCCCGACTGGAACCTACAGGAGACCAAGGCACTTAAGCCTACAGCCAATGGCAAAATCGGGAATGTGACTTACTATTCATCTGAAGAGTACAAACGGATCCTCCGTTATGCGTGGGAGCGCCGCATCGCGGTGATTCCCGAGTTCGATATGCCTGGCCACTCACGGGCTTCCATCAAGGCGATGCAGGCCTATGAACGGCGCACGGGCGATAGCAGTTTCCGCTTGCAAGACCCTTCCGACACTTCACGCTACTGGTCGGCACAGGACTTCACCGACAACGTGCTGAGCGTGGATTTGCCAAGTGTGTACAAGTTTTATGGCAAGGTCTTCGACGAGGTCATTCTCTTGCACCAAGAGGCGGGCGTGCCGCTGCCTGCCATCCATATCGGTGGAGATGAGGTGCCGGATGGTGCTTGGTCGGGCCACGACCGTCATGAGATGAAAGAATTGTTTATTAACAATATGCTCGACCTTGCTGAAGCACGTGACATCCGCCTTGCGGGATGGGAAGACATTGCTCGGGGTTTGGAACCTGCAACCCAGGAAAGACTCAAACGTTCGTTGTATTACCTCAATGTCTGGAACACCGATGGCATCGAAGGATTCCCCGTGGCGCTTTCGCCCGCTGCTTACACCTACCTTGACCTTGCTTATAGTGATTCCTCCGATGAGATTGGCCTTTCTTGGGCAGGCTATGTGGATGAGCGCAAGACCTTTGCTTTGCAGCCCAAAGACTACAAAGGCGACGTCATTGGCGTGCAGGCTCAACTTTGGTCGTCGCAACTCCGCAGTTTCGATGATGCCACATATCAAATGCTCCCCAAAGCCTTAGGTGTGGCCGAACGGGCTTGGAATGCCTCTCCTGACTCCGTCGACTTTGGCCGATTCTACAGCATCATCGTCGAACGGGAAATGCCCGCTTGGGAAAAGGAAGGATTTGTATTTAAGAAAAGATAGTTTATTTCGCTGGTTCCCACTTACAGCGGATAGGAGATATGATGGCACCTTCTTTCTTCAAAGCATCAAAGGCCTTGTCAACCACTTTCCGGTCGAGGCCGGTGACTTCAGCGATTTTACCTGCGTTGACAGGTGTGCCAATTTCGCGCATGGCTTGTAATACTTGTTCTTTTGCTTCCATTTTAGTTCAATTTTGTGCAATTTTTCTGATGCGTTTTGAGCAACTTTACCGCCTGCGAATACGGACTTGTGGTGACGCTCACGAAATAGGCTGCCATCGTGGTGGTATAGGTGCATTTGAAGATGCCTTTGCCAAAGAGTTCCTCGTCTGTAAAGCCATCGGTCAGGTTGAGCATTTCCTGATGGGTCTGTGCAAGGAGCTCTTTCGCTTCTTCCAATGAGGTGGATTGGTGCTGCTCCACAATCATCTTGTCCATCTCGTGGTAGTTCTTGCGATACGCGTCAGGTAGGTAGTCTTTTGGGCGTCCTTCGCGGATGTTTTGCACGAAAATGCGCATCAAGACCTGCCATTCGTAAAGATGCACCAACAAGTCGCGGAGGCAACGGTCATATTGCCAACGGACACCGCATTTCTTTGGGTCAGCGGTGAAGTTGAACGGAGCATTGACTTCGTCCGCGCTCATCTTCCCGATTTGTTCAATCAGTTTCGCATAGCCTTCTTGCATGGAGGCCTTGAGCTCTTGTTTCGTAGTAGGGTTTGCCATAATTAACAATCTAAAGTATAAGTCTTCTTAAGCAGAATAGCCATGTTGTTGGCCAAGCTGCCTGATGAAGTTCAGTTGCAGTCGGGTTATTGGATACTCTACTTGTCAATGTTGACAATGTGATATTTGCGTGTACCTAAGCCGATGGTTTCGGCATGCTTGATGGTGTGCGTGCCATGTTGCTTGTCGATGCGGTTCAGCAGGTCGGTGGGGTCGTTCTTGGCCGTTACCTCTTGATTGTTGATAATGTCAACACAGGCTTGGTCAAGAGCCACGGGGTCAGTGGAGGCGAGGATGCCGTAGTCCTCAAGCTTCACAGAAGCAGGATGATCGACGCAGTCGCAGTCGATGCTCATGTTGTTCATCACGCTGATGTAGATGATGCCCTGCTTTTTTTGGAAGTAGTTCGTCACGGCTTGAGCTGCTGCCGCCATGCTTTCGAGGAAGCCGTCCTGGTCGCCGATAAATTCGGGTGTCCAAAGTTTGGCCATGTCGAGTTTCTCCATCTTTCCTGCGGAGTGGATATAGGCTTTGCCGTTGCTGCTGGCGCATCCGATACTGAGATTCTTCAATGCACCACCGTAGCCACCCATGGGGTGTCCCTTGAAGTGGTTGAGGGCAATCATGAAATCGTAGTTGGCCATGTGTCCGCCCACGATGTCGTACTTGATGTGCGACTGATCCTTCACGGGTATCCGAATTTCATCGTATTCATCCATGATGTCGACGGGGAAATAATTGGTGAAACCGTGACGCCTGATCACTTCCCAGTGGACAGCTGAGTTGTTACGCTCATCTTTCTCGTCACCAGGTCCGTTGCCATAAGCGGTGTTGCATTCTACGATGGTTCCGTCAACTCCTTGCACCAAGTCCTTGATGAGCTCGGGTTTCAGGTAGTTAGGGTTGCTGCCTTCGCCCGTTGATATTTTCACTGCCACGCGACCAGTGGCTTCCACTCCCAGTGCCTTGTAGATCCTAACAAGTGCCTCTGGGGAGATTTCTCTAGTCAGATACACCGTTGCATCCTTATCCGAAGATTGGGTTTCTTTGGCTTGTTGAGACGGGTTGGTTCTGCCACTCTGCTCGCAACCAGCGAACGACATGGTGGCGACGATTAATGTTGCCATAATGAATCTTGTTGTGTTTGTTGATTTATTAACGATATTACTTTTAGTCATCTTATTGTAGTTTATGATATAATTTTCGCAAAAATAAAAAAATCTATAATGCCGGCAAACAAAACTATCGCAAAGGAGATAATTTTGTTGTCGTAATTGCTATTAGTAAGTTGAAGCCATGCCTGCAAGGGTGTTAGTCGGTACCATGAAGAGAAATCAGCGTGACCTCTGCTGGGCAGTTGATACGGATGGGCAATGTGCAGCCAAGGCCGGCGTTCACATTGAGGGTCTGTCCGTTCTCGTCGTAGCGACCCCATGCCTCCTTGAACATCCACGAGGCGGGTGTCCAGCCGAACAGCCGCACCTGAGCCGAATGGGTGTGGCCACTAAGGGTCAAGGGTAGGTCAGAGTTGGGGAGTACCTCCGACCGCCAATGGCCAGGGTCGTGAGTGAGGAGGATACGGAATCCTTTGGTGCCAGCCATGGCTTTCGACAGGTCACCACGATTGATGGTGCTGAATCCCTGACCTTTGCCTACGGTATTGTCTACGCCAATGAGGGTCATCATGGCTCCATCGCGTTCGATTACGATGTGCTCGTTTCTCAACAACTGCCAGCCGAGCTGCTCGCGTTCATACCGTGTAATGGCCTTTACTTCTTTTTCGCGTGTTTCGTCATCTGCCAACTTGCGGTTGTAAATAAGGAAGTCGTGGTTGCCGAGGACACTGATGACTCCGTTTGTGGCCTGCAACCGCCGCAACGTCGTAGTGTAGGGGTCCGCCTCTGACGTGCCAAAGGTGACCAAGTCGCCCGTGAAGCAAATCAGGTCAGGCTCAAGGGCATTGATGCTATCCACAAAACGCTGTAATTGTTTAGGATTGTCGTCGAAGGTGGAGAGGTGCAGGTCGGAGATGTGAACGATTTTGTAACCGTCGAAAGCGGACGGGATGTCAGGATGGGCATACTCCATCCGTATAATTTGCAGCCGCCAACGTCCCACGAAGCACCCCCATGCCAGCACTGCCCACACCATCACGGCAAGCGCAAGTGCTGTCCATCCGAATGGGGTGTATGACACCGTGTAATGGAAGCATTTCCCGACCATCCAAGCCAACAGCCATACGACATGGGGCAGGACGGCGATTATGATGCCCAACATTAGGGCGGCTATGAGCATAATTACTAGCATGGTATTATGGTTCCGTCAAGAGCTCCTTCATGGGTTTGTATAAGAAGTGTGTTTCAAGTTTCGCCCATCCCATTACCTTACCGTAACCTTCATGGTCTCGGTACCCTTTTTGGTCTCCACCTTGATGAAGTACATGCCGGCTGTTTGCTGGCTGAAGTCATATTCAAAGGTGTCGCCATAGGCGGGACATTCGAAGACTTTTTCTCCAAGCATATTGAAAATGCTGATGCTTTGGATGCTTTCAGCCTCGATTCTCACCTTGCCGTATGTCGGATTCGGATAAACTGCTGTATTGACAGCATCGGTTTCAGAAACCACAGTGCAATCTTCAATGAACTCATAGAATCCATTCAATCCGATTGGGTCATACCATTGAGAGTTTTGATAGGCCTCGATGCATCCGCAAGGAACGGTAAGTGTTTGGATGCCAAATTCGGTGAACGCCGTCCCTCCAAATTCGTTTCCAAGCGTAGCAGGTGTGGTAGCTAATGACACTGCCTCCGAAATGTGTGAACACTTTCTGAAGGCCCAGTCGCCGATGGAAGAAACGGATTCGCCTATAACCAGTTTCCCGTCTAGTCCTTCGCACTGGAAGAAAGCGCTCTCACCAATATGGGTCACCGAATTCGGAATCACCAAGTCACCCGCCAAATCGAAGCAAAAAGCAAAGGCGTTATCTCCTATGGAAACCACCGAATCCGGTATCTCAATCGAAGTCATCCCCGTAATGCCCTTGAAGGCGTTGTCGCCAATGGCAGTGACGGAATTAGGAATAACCGTATTCTTGCAACCTGTGGTCAGTTCGTTCGTGCTTGTTTCAATGATGGCGTTGCAGTCGTTTCTGGAGTCATAATTTGGGTTTTCAGGGTCGACCACAATGCTGTCGAATTTACAATACACGAAAGCGTCTTCGCCAATGGATGCCACATTGCTCGGAATGTTCAACACGCCGGTCAAGCCATCGCATGAGTTGAAAGCCCAGGCGCCTATGCTCGTGACGCCGCTACCCAACATCAGTGTTCCGTCAAAACCATAGCATGTGTGGAAGGCACTTGCCTCGATGGTGTTGACAGAATTCGGAATCATCAGATTGCCAGTAAAACCAGAACAATAGGCAAATGCAGCCTCTTCGATGGTGTTTACTGAGTTTGGAATGGTCAAACTTGTAAGATAGAAACAATACATAAATGCAGCGTTTCCTATGATCGTCACGGCATAGTCATGGCCCTCATAACTCACCGATTCAGGAATGACCAACGCCCCTTGTGCATTGTATCCGTCAACATGGCCAATGACCGTCACGGAAACTTGGTCGTCATTGACACGATAGATTAGATCACCGACCGTGAATTCCGACGGAGTGGAGCCGTAGGTCATAAACAGGCAGGTCGGATCATAGCTGTTGCCTCCACCATGGAGCGCACCTAATAGGGTATAGGCACCGGTATTGGGGTCAAGCTGATACAGATTGCCATAATGGGCGCCAAACAATTCGCCCGTCATCATGTCGAAAGCCATTTTTAACGGCAAATCAATCGAGTTGATAACAGTCAATTGTGCATTGGAAAGATTCAGCATACCAAATTCGCCCCAAGAACTTATCATATAAGCGTTACCCTCCATGTCGATAGCCAAATTGAAGCCGTCGTGCTCTATCACGCCGTGGTCTTGCATGTTGCCGGGGACGGCTGGATCAAAGCTTTTTAGGTGTTCTCCTGTAATAACATAAATCATTCCGTCGGCAGGATTGTATACCATGTCATTGAAATAAGGAATGTTTTCAACCATCAATTCAGGTTCTTCAATACGATTGTTGGTGGCATCAAATCTTGACCTGTAAAGGCAATATCCGTAGACATTATTCACGCTCCACACATATCCTTCGGCAAAGGTGGCTGACGACACTGCAGGAACCACATCCGATGCGATGGTCACCGACCCTAAATCCTGCATGGTAAAGGAGACATACTTGTATTCTGCCGGACTGGGAGGTAGGATGTATCCAAACCAGTTGGCGGTTGATTGAGGACCTTGTGCCTTGGTGAAGCCGGCAAATACGAGTAAGAACAATACGAGATAAATTGTCTTTTTCATCATAATTAAGTTTAGTTTTGAAGCTGCAAATATAAAATTATTTTGTTTGCAAATAAAGTATAAAAAAAGGAGGAGACGGCGTGTGTTTCCTCCTTTGTGAAAAAGACTAATGATAATCTAGTGTTTCAAACCTTTAACGGCTTCCAAATATCATGAAGCGGTCGTTAGTTTTGATGTCGTAGTTGTAAGCGGGACGTTTTGCCACGACAGGATCGTCGCCGTAGGGCACGAAGCGTGCTATGAAGTCCATGATTTCTGTTCTCGTCTCAGGCGAATAGTGCTCCTCACTATTAATGTCATGATCATGAACGCCAATAGGATTGATAATCAGCTTTGAATACTGCTCGTTGATTTGATCGGGACGCGCTCCAGTCCACGGGTCGTCTTTGGAATACACAAAGAGAATCGGACATGTGGTGGTTGGAATGAAACGGTTGCGAATGTCGGTGAGCAAAGTGTTGTCGTAGGTCTCGTAAACCCAGAGGTCTTCATCTTTTAAACCGCTTGGGTTCTTTTTCAACGCATTAATATCGAAGCTTGTGCCATTGAGCACGTTAGCGTAGGCATTATAATCGAAAATAAACTGCCCCAACTCTTTTGCTGTCTGTATGCCATACGGATAAGTGGAACTACCGTCATCTGTTGGGTGAAACACTTCCTTCAAAACTGTATTAATAAACTGGTCGTTAGGCAAGTCCAATGAAGCCATGTGTCGCGTGGAGGGTGTTTGGTACGAAAAGAAATCGAAAATATATTGGAAGCATGCCGCAACATAATCGGTATATGAATACTCTTCAGTGATATTGGCTTCTCTAAGCAATTCACGGAAGCGGGCGTAAAGGCCGCTTTCCCCACCCTGAAGCATCCGGTTCAAGACGGCTATCATCTGATCGTGTTCTTGCGGCGAACCGCTCACCTCTTGCACATAGCGGCCTACAGGCTCGTAGGTGAGCGAGGTCATAAATGGCGCGCAAAACGCTGTGGTCACGGTGATGTCGTCAGGGTAGAAATAACGCAGGAACACCGATGTCATGCCGTCTTTGCTGGTGCCTGTCGACACCCACTCTTTAGGCAACAAAGGTTTCAGAGCTTGAATGATGGCGTGATGGTCGGAAGCAGCCTGCTTTATGTTAAGGTAGGTCCATCTCGGGTCGTTGGCTGGTTTGGATTCGCCGAAGTAGCGATGCTCCACCATCAACAGGTTGGCGTTCATGTTGTATGCTAAAGGCATAAATGGCTGCTGCATATAGTCATCGCTGAGGGTGTAGCCGCAGGTGTACAATACTGTGGGACGGTCGTTTCCGACATAGAAAAGGAACGCTTTCTGCTGGAAGGTGCCCGCCGAAGGGTTGTTGTGATCGATTGGTTGAGTGAACTTTATTTTGTAAAGTTCCTTGAAGTTGGCGGGATTTTGGTTCGGGATGATGGTGTCGAGGCTACTGACAATGTCGAGTGCAAGCAGTTGGTTGCCTAAAACCGAATGTCCTGGCAGTGGCTCCTGTTTTTTGCATCCTACGAACACAATGGCAAAGGCTATCACAAGCAACTTTGCGAAACGAAACTTGTTTTTCATAATTCAAATAATTTGTGATTAAATTGTAATTAAAATGGAAAATCTATTTTCAAGTAATCAATAGAATCTCATAAAATCGATGCAAAAATACAGAAAAAACGAGGGAAGGAGGGACTCGCCTGAACAAAAAAACTGAGCATTGTACTTGATAAAAGATATCCAGTTGGCTCTGAGCTTCTTGCTGCCGCCTCCCCACTCCGAATAGGAAGTTTGCCTCAACATCTTAGAGCCTTCCCATCGCATCAAGATTATCTCGTAAATTCCACGATGGCACTCGCCTCGTTGCTAATGGCAAGCGAGATGACGAAGCCGTTTTCTATTTCAAAAAGGGTTGGGGTGAGGCTGTCACCCAGTTTGGCGGCCACACGGTATTCCACGCGAAGACCCTTTATGATGAAATCTTCAGGAAGCAGTTCCATCGCCATGCGGATGTAGTTGGCGTTGTTGACATGGCGGTTGTAGTCGATGTCGGCGCGCATCACTTGGATGGGCGCGAAGGCCTTGCCTCCTTCCTTCGGCAGTATGATGCGGCGGTCTTTGTAGTTCATCTCTAATTGCGGCTCGATGAGCAGGGAGTTGGCCACGGCATCGTCCACACGCTTCAGCTTGCCATTGGCCTTGTCGACAAAAGCGCCCATGCTCCAAGTGCGGTAGCAAGGCTTGCCTTCGGCATCATAAATAAAAGTGTTGCGGAAACCGAACATGGGCTTCATGCCGTAGACCGAGGTGGTCACGGTCAGTTCTTCCTTGAAATTGGGCACGCGCATGATTTCCACCTGCCTTGAGGCCAACAGCTGCGCCATGTTCTCGCGTGTGAAGTATTCTTTTACCTGTGGCTCGCTGTCGATCCACATTTCCGAGCAGTCTTGCATCATCTGTAGGGCGGAAAACAGTTTGAGTTTGCCCTCACTGTCGCAGGTGCTGGTGGTTACTTTGTAATTCAGGCTGTACATAAATTCTAATTTTCGGCAAAAGTACTATTTTTTGACCACAAGGACAATAATTCCAATGTTTATCAGTTATTCTAACGTACAAAGCCATGATTGACTTTTTCCGAAAATATGTTTCTGTCGTCGTCCTCATCCTGATGGGACTGTTCCTTCTTGACCTTACCGACACGGCCAAAGAGGATGTGATTATCATGGAACAAACTGAAATCCTGTCTAATATGTCATTCGATGGAGATGAATTTGACGAAGACGAGGATTCGGAGTTTTTGCTCAATAATCCATCGGAAGGGTTTCAAAGCAGATGCGAGCTATGCCCAATTTTAACCTTAGGCGCTAAACAAGATGAAAATCTATGCTCGGCGGCTTTACGTCTTGGACAGGTAAGGCGTTATGTCCCAAGGAAAAACTTGGTCGACAGCCATAACTATATCATCACGAAAAACATAAAAGATGGTGCGAACTTCGGTTCGGACCATCTTTTTTTATCCGATAAGTCAACCTTTTTCTTCATAACGAAAGCGGTCAATGAGCCATCGTTGGCCGCTTTCAAAAATCTATGCTTATGCTTATTGTTATAGCAATTTTGACCTTAATCGCAGGCATCGGGGTATTTTTAGTGGCCTGCAAGATGTTGAGTTCCAGCCTTGAAAGCGCCAGCAGTGCGGGCTTGAAGCGACTGTTCGCCAAGATGGGGAATAACAAGTGGCTCGGCGTGGGCATCGGCACGGTGGGCACGGCGGCCATACAAAGCTCGGGTGCGGTGACGGTGATGGTCATCGGCTTCGTGAACGT
>JAFWRA010000229.1 GCA_017508895.1 Bacteroidales bacterium | reverse complement strand
GCGTTGCGAATGGATGCCCATTGCCGCACTCGGCGTGCTGAAGGCCGGTTGTGCCTATCAGCCCTTAGACCCAAGTTATCCCGCTGAACGTCTGAATTTCATGATTAAAGACGCCTCCGCCAAACTGCTTATTGCCGATGAGTCGTTGCGCGACATCGTGAACGAATACCAAGGCGATGTGCTGCTGACGAAAGACATCAAGCAGTTGCCGGCAGTCAGCCAGCCTGTCAATGTCACCGTCAATCCGGCTGATTTGTTCATCCTGCTTTATACCTCTGGCTCAACGGGTTTGCCCAAGGGTTGCCAGTTGGAGCATGGCAACTTGGCCGCTTTCTGCCATTGGTATCAGCGACGCTTTGAACTCAAGGCCGAGCATCATGTGTCGTGCTACGCCAGCTACGGCTTCGACTGCTGCATGATGGACCTCTACCCTGCCCTGACCTGCGGCGCCTGCGTATATATCATCGGCGACGACATCCGCCTGACCCTGCCTGCGGTGAACGATTACTTCAACGAGAACCATATCACCCACTCGTTCATGACCACGCAGGTGGCCTACCAATTTGCCACCAACATGGACAACCACTCGCTGCAACACTTGATTGCGGCGGGTGAGAAGTTGGCTTCGTTGGTGCCGCCGAAGAACTTCAAGTTGCACAATGGCTATGGTCCGACCGAAGGCACCATCCTCATCACAGAATACGAAGTTGACGAAGAACTGAAGGACATTCCTGTGGGTAAGCCGCTCGACAATTCTCGACTCTATGTTGTTGACAAGCAATTCAATCGCTTGCCTCCTGGAGCAATGGGTGAGTTGTGGATTAGTGGTCCGCATGTTACGAGAAGTTACCTCAACCGTCCCGAAAAGACCGCCGAGGTCTATATCGACAACCCGTTCAGCGACGACCCGAAATTCGCCCGCATCTATCGCACTGGCGATATTGTGCGCTATCTGCCCGACGGCAACATCCAGTTTGCGGGACGTAAAGATGGTCAGGTGAAAATCCGTGGTTTCCGCATCGAACTAAAAGAAGTGGAGGCTGTGATTCGCCAATTCCCAGGCATCAAGGATGTCACCGTGCAAGCCTTTGAGTATGAGAATGGTGGAAAGTACATTGCTGCCTACATCGTCAGCGACGAAAAGGTGGACATCAAAGAACTGAACGCCTTCATCGGCCAGCAGAAACCGCCTTACATGATTCCGGCCGCAACGATGCAAATCGAAAGCATCCCGCTCAACCAGAACCAGAAGGTGAACCGCAAGGCCTTGCCGGCACCCGTCATTCAGGCCACCGACCATGAATATGTTGAGCCGACTAACGAAGTCGAGAAACTGTTCTGCAAGATTTACAGCGACATTCTGTCCATGGACAAGATTGGTGCGACGGACAACTTCTTTGAGTTGGGCGGCACCTCGCTCATGGTGACCCGCGTCATCATCGAGGCTGACAAGGCTGGCCATCATATCGCCTACGGCGACGTGTTCGCCAACCCGACACCGCGTCAATTGTCCAACTTCCTCAAGGGAGGTGTTGCCGAGGAGGACGAAGAGGCACGTAATTACAACTACGGCCCCATCGAAAAAGTCCTGCAAGGCAATACGCTTGACGCATTCCGCAATGGTGAGAAGCAACCCATTGGAAACGCGCTTGTTACGGGAGCCACGGGCTTCTTGGGCATCCATATCCTCAAGGAACTCATCGACCGCAAGGATGTGCCTGTCATCTGGTGCATGGTGAGGGCGGAGAATGAAGAAAAGGCCGAACGCCGCCTGAAAGGGATGCTGTATTACTACTTCAGCCACAACTATAACGAGTTGTTTGGCAGCCGTTTGCGCGTCATCAACGGCGATGTGACCCAAGAAATCAAGGTGGACGGCAAGGTGGACACGGTCTTCAACTGTGCTGCCGTGGTGAAACACTTCTCCAAGGGCACCGAGATTGAGGATGTCAATGTGGGTGGCGCGGCGCATTGCGTCCAGTTCTGCCTGTTGAACAACGCCCGGCTGATTCATGTTTCCACCTACAGCACCGCTGGAATGTCCATCAACGGGATGCCACCGGAGAATACGGTTTACACCGAGCAGAAACTCTATTTCGGCCAAAGCCTCAACAACCAATACGTCCATTCCAAGTTCCTCTCCGAGCGTGTCGTGCTTGATGCCGTGGCCTTACACAAGTTGAACGCCAAGGTGATGCGTGTGGGCAACCTCGCGCCGCGTTCCACCGACGGTGAGTTCCAAATCAACTTCAATACGAACAGTGCGATGGGGCGCATCCGTGTCTATCAGATGTTGGGCTGCTATCCATACGAATTGACCAGCGCCCCGATGGAGTTCTCCCCCATCAACGAGGTCGCGAAGGCCATCGTGCTACTATCCGAAACGCCGCAAGAGTGTTGTCTGTTCCATCCCTACAACGACCACTTTGTGCATTTCGGCGATGTGTTGGCAGAGTTGGCGAAAATCGGCGAGGCCCCGCGTCAGGTGGAGGCCGAGGCCTTCGGCGAGGCTTTGGAAGCCGCCAAGCAAGACCCCGAAAAGGCCAAGCGTCTCTCCAGCCTGATTGCCTACCAAGACATGGCGCATGGACAAAAAGCCGTGATGATCCCCGCCGACAACCAGTACACCTCACAAGTGCTGTACCGCCTCGGTTTCCGCTGGTCGAGCACCTCTTGGGATTATGTCGATCAGATGCTGGAGGCCATTGCGGGGTTTGGATATTTTGAACTGTAAAAGAAGTAGGCTCGGCTTTTGTTTGGGATACTATGGAAAAGGAAACCATAATTGATTATCAATTAGTTATGGTTTTCTTTTTTTGTTTTGCTAACTTTTTGTCAGCATGACCTAAAATTAAGTTATCTTTGCAGTGCGAAACAACACAAACAACAAAACAATGACAAAAAAGGAAGAAACCCAAAAGGCAAAGGAAATGAAGGTTTTGTATCTTGAACTTATAGACCTCTTATTAAAGAGAGCAGGGCTGAAGAAAGAGGATATTTACAACACGGCCATGAAGTCATGGGCCTCAAAGAACCTTGATTTGCTCACACCCGCCGAGATGAAGAAATACCACGAAATCATCGCATGATGGACAGCAACCGCATATTTGTCGATACCAATGTCATCATCGGTGCCTGGGCAGGTAACGCAGACGACGACCGTTGTCTGAAATACCTATTCTCTCTCAAGGGGAAACGCCTGTATATTTCTACCTTAAGCATCGCACAATTCGTTTCCGTTTACCAGAAGAAGCGTACCAACGAAGAGATTCGCAAGCAGGTGAAATATTTGCTATCAAAGTTCAATTTGGTGGGGTTCGCCGAGAAAGACGTTGTGGTAGCCATCGACGAGGCCTCCCACGACATTGAAGACAACATCCAATATGTGCTTTGCCACAAGGTGAAATGTGGCCATTTCATTACCAACAACATCAAAGACTACTCCAACTATTTTCTGCTCAATGTGTTGAAGCCAAGCCAGAGCAGACAAATCAACCAATAGGTTATTCAATTTACAGAAACAGCTTTCGTTCTTCTGGCAAGATCATGTCCCAATCTTCCAGTGCTTCGATTGGGCTGAGACCATTCCTTCTCGCCGTCTTATATTCGCGCGTCATTCCATAGCGGTCAGCAATACGCATTGCAATTCGGTCTTGATGGAGATTTTTGTTTTTATGTTTCTTCATAGTTTCAGAAATATATGATGCTTTCGCCATACCAAATGGTACCGATGGTATACACTCTGCCATGATGTTTTACAGAATTTGCCATCCAAGTGATTGATTTTGAGCATTACTATCAATCACTTGATTCGGAGAAATGAGAAGGCGCGAGCCTTCATAGCGTTCAGGGAAAGCCTAGGATGGAACCCTCGTCATATTTGAGCTCACGCCTATAGGCGTATGCTACCCAAATATGACTAAGTTGCAATTTAAGGCTTACCTTGAACCTTTTCCCGATTATCAAAATCAGTTTCCTAGGCTTATTTTGAACGCGAAATGGTAGTTAATGCTTATGTTGTTGTATTACTTTGTTTTATCTCTTTATTGTCGTTAACTAAATTAGATTTTTAATTGTTTTAATGTGGGCAAAGATAGAAAAAGTTTGCGAGATATTGAAAAAAAGAAGAAAAATGCTATTGCATCAAAAAAACGAAATTTCTCCCACCCCGCCCTTGCTTTTCCTGTTTTTTTCTATTTTTGGCAGTTCAAACGAAATGGAAATAATGGAATCCCAAACAACAGAATACAAGCAGCAGTGGTCTGACAAATATCTTGCCTACATTAGCGGTTTTGCCAACGCGCAAGGAGGTACGCTCTATATTGGCATAAACGATGCTGGCGAAGTGGTCGGCATCAACAACGCCAAATACCTTTTGGAAAACCTGCCCAACAAAGCTATCCAAGCCACTGGCATCATTCCTGATTTAGAGATTCTTACCAAAGACGACAAGGAGTATATTGCCATTCACATCAAACAAAGCAGGCAACCTGTCACTTGCAATGGAAAATACTATATTCGTAGCGGAAGCACTTTACAAGAACTAGGCGGAATTGCATTACAGCAATTTTTGTTGGAGAAATTGGGCTATGAATGGGATGCTTTTCCTTGCGAATACACCTCTTTGGCAGACATAGATCCATTGGCCGTTACTTATTTTGTGCGCAACGCAGTTGTTTCGGGAAGAATGCCTAACAGTGCATTGACAGATGGCGTGGAAACGATACTACACAATCTCAACCTATTGACTAAAGACAGCCAACTTACCAATGCCGCTATCCTATTGTTTGGCAAGAACCCACAAAGTCATTTCATTACAGCCCATTTCCGTATAGGACGTTTTGGAATAGATGATACAGACCTTATTCATCAGGACGAAATAGATGGCAATCTTATTCAGATGGCCGACAAGGTGATGTGGAAATTGCGTTCCGACTATCTGACAGCCCCCATCCATTATGATGGAATGCATCGTGTCGAGCAACTTGAAATACCGGAAGACGCTTTGCGTGAGTTGGTTTACAATGCCATTGTGCATCGCGATTACCTTGGAACAAACACACAAATGAAAGTGTATAATGATAGGATTTGGTTTTGGAACGCAGGCAAACTCCCTGAAGGTTTTGATGTGGAAAAAGTCTCGGAAGAACACCTTTCAAATCCGCGCAACCATCTTATAGCCAACGTGTTCTACCGTGCTGGTTTCATTGAATCATGGGGACGAGGCATCAGTAAAGTATGCAAGGCTTTTACTCAAGCCAACCTGCCCGCTCCAACATTTGAGAATTTTTGGAACGGGACGCTTGTCCAAATGACTCGTAACCCGATTGACCAAGTAAATGACCAAGTAAAATCATTGCAACTTACTGAAAATGAAGAAAAAGTATTTTACTTCATCAAAGAGTTTGACCAACTAAATGACCAACTAACAACAGGGTATATTGCCCGAAAAATGGGCTTGTCTTATTCCACGATTCAGCGTGTACTTCGTGTGTTGAAACAAAAGAACATGGTGCAGCGTGTTGGAAGCGACAAAACAGGGTTTTGGCAGATAAAGGACTAATCGGTTTCAACAATCAAATCCGAAATTTCTCCCGCCACCACTCATGCCCTCTATGGCATGACATGGCTGCTGGCTGCTGGCTCGCAGCGATGGTGTCCAATTGCAGAAAAGCCAAGGTTGAAGATTTGCGAAAAACACGAAAGGCAGCCCTCAAACGAAGGCTGCCTCTCATATTCAGGTTAGACGATTGTTGTAGGGTTAGTATTCGTAGATATCCCAGCTCCATGGGATACCGTCGCTACCCCTGGTCCACCAGTTTACATCCTTGGCCTTGGTGAATATGGGGACGCCATCAGGGGAGGTATTGGACACTCCGTTGAGCCAGTTTGTGGTGCAGTCAGTGCCATTGATGGTGGTGGCTAAGCAGGTCAATTTGTAGAGGTTACCGCATCCGTCAAACATATTAAGATAGCAGCTGTCGACTAATTTCGTGGCGGGCAGCACGAGGGTCTGCGCCCACATTACCTGGCCGCATCCTTTGAACATGTTAGAATAGCATCCAGAGGCCAATGTTAAGGCGGGCAACTCGGCGGGGCCGCCCGACAGCTTGGTGCACCCGGCAAACATGCCGGAATAGCAGTCTTTGCTCAGCGTCGTGGCGGGCAGCAGCAGACTGCTTGCATCGAGGATAGAGGTGCCTCCAGGAAAACCGTCTCCAGAAAAAAGACCTGCGAAAGAAGCACCTACCATTGAAGTGGCCTTCGCAAAGTAATTCTCGTCCACTAAACTCATGATGTTGCCACTCAATTCCACATTGTTAGTGCTGACAATATTGGTAGAACTATAGTCTTTGATTCTGGTGCCGTTGCCGTAGAAACGCACCTTATTGCCTGTGCTGACATAGATGCTGATCTCGTTCACGCCGTTTATGGTTTGCTTGCCTTCGCCGATATCGTACTGCATTCCCTCCGGCGGATTGATCACACGGATTGTAGCGCCCCCATAGGCCATCATCGTCAGCGGGTTGCCGGCATCCTTAGCCGTCAACTCAAAACTGACAGCATTATCGCCATGCAGATAATCATTTTTATGGACAGGAGGAATGGTAATATTTTTTTCAATGTAACCCGTGGCATTAACGTTGACGGTCACTGAGTCTTCATTGGGAAGCAGGATGGCCCAGCGGCGTGTGGGACTTTCGGTGTACAGTGTGATGTTGCCCTCGTTGCTGGGGGTAAAGGTGTGGTTGGCAAAGTCAATATTCACCCGGTTGTTTAT
>JAFWRA010000228.1 GCA_017508895.1 Bacteroidales bacterium | reverse complement strand
ATCAGGCGGTTGTGGGTTCGACTCCCGCCTAGTTCACACGAAAGGTTCCGCAAAAAGAACCTTTTTTTGGCCCATTCGACTAGCGGTTAGGTCGTAAGTTTCTCACACTTAAAACAGCGGTTCGATTCCGCTATGGGCTACATAAATAATCCGCAACTTGTTCAAAATCAAGCTGCGGATTTTTCTTTTGCCCCAAATTTGCCCCAACCGCTCAAAGTGCTTTGTCTTTTATGCCTCATTTATCGTCATCAAAAGACTCTGCCGCCAAGCTATATTCCGTCCCTTCTTCGTAATCGGAATAAGGAACCATGGGTATTGACGACGTATCATCATCAAAGTCAGATGCTTTGTTTTTCTTGAAATTCTCCGCTTGCTCAAAGATGGCCCTAAAGACTTCGTCGCGTGTCGCGGGCGGGTATTTATGCTTGGCAAGAGTGAGGATAATCTGCACTTTCAACTGCGCTTTGATGTCAGCTTTCTTGTCCCAATCAATGTATTGGGTTTTGTCGTCCACCACTTCTTTCACGTCTTTGGCAAGGGCAATGTATTGTTCTTCAGTGTATTCATCAAGGAAACCGTATTGCTCAGCGACGGATTTCAGGATGTCGTAGAAGGCTTTCACCTCAATGTCGGGAATGCCTTCGGGCAATTTGTTCTCTTTCTTAATTTCCTCAAACAGGTCTGCCAACTGCTTGGCCACTTCCGTGACAATCTCGTCTGCCAATACGATATCATCAGAACGGTCGTTGTATTTATCAATAATGCCTTTCAATCGGTCGGTGAAGCTAACTGCCTTGACCTTGTTCACCCTTTTCACGCTATCGATGACACGCTTCAGCAGTTGCTCCATCAGCTTGACTTTCGTGTTCTGATATGGCAATCGCTTCAGTTTTTCCATGTATTGGGTCGCCAACAAGTCGATTTGCTCCGTGTCGTTGAGACGCATCGTATTGATGGCCACGACCTCTTCGGAGATGAGTGCCTCATTGACCAGTTTCAACACATGCCTATTCATTTGTGTTGCGTCGGGCGATTCTCCCGTCGTGGTCTTGTAGATAACCGACCGCACGCCCGTAAGGAAATGGACTTCATCGATTTCGTTTTTTGTAATACGCTCGTCGTTGTTGCACATGTTGTAGGCCGACTTCATGATGTTGGTATGCTTCATAAAACGTTTCTCCAACTCCTCAGTATGCTGTATGCGTTCGGCGGCCATTTGCAGGGCATCCAGTTGCTCCAAAGGTGTTCCAGTAAAGAACTTGGAATAGTCAAAGCCGTGGAACATACGCCTCAACAAATCAAGTTCGTCCTTGAACAACTTGACGGCATTGTCGATGGTTTCCACAGGAGTCTCATTCTGTCCGCCATTGGCGTATTTCTTCATCGCCTGGTTGAACTTCTTCTTGATGCCCAAGTAATCCACAATGAGTCCTTTGTCCTTGCCTGGATAGTTGCGGTTCACGCGGCTGACGGTCTGAATCAGCGTGTGCATCTGCAAAGGCTTGTAGCAATACATGGTGTCCAGACAAGGCACATCGAAACCAGTGATCCACATATCGACCACGATGGCAATCTTGAAGTTCGACTTCTCTTCCTTGAACTGCAAGTCAAGTTTCTTTCTGTCCTCATCAGTTCCCAGAAGATTGTAAAGTTCAGGATCGTCGTCTTTCTGTCGGATGAAGACCATCTTGATCTTCTCCATGGGTTTGATCTTCTCGGCTTCCTCTTTTGTGAGTTCTTCGCCGTCACCACACACTCTCACCTCTGCCCATTCGGGACGCATAGCGATGATTTCTTTATAGATGGCATAACCAATTTCCCTTGTGGCACACACAATCATAGCCTTGCCCTTTACGGTGCTGCCTTCCTCCACACGGCGTTCATAGTGACGGATGAAGTCGTCAGCCAACCGATGAATGAGGTCGGGGCTGTTGAGCAGAATGCTCATCTGGGTCATGGCTCGCTTGCTCTCCTCGATTTGGTACTCGGTGGCACCTTCTTCGGCACATTGGTCATAATAGGCTTCAATCTGCTTGATGAGTTCGCTGTCGGCAAACACATGCGAGGCACGGCCTTCGTACATGATGGTCTTGGTGATGCCATCGTTGACGGCTTCAATCATGGAGTATTCATCGACGATGCCGCCAAAGACTTCCAACGTCGGGTCGATGGGCGTGCCGGTAAAGCCGACGTAGGTGGCATTGGGCAACGAGTCGCGCAAGTATTTGGCAAAGCCGTAGGAGCGCCTCACGCCCTTGTCGGTAATCTCCACTTTTTCCTCAATGCCTGTCTGCGAACGGTGCGCTTCATCGCTGATGCAGATGATGTTGGCACGGTTGGAAAGGAGGTTGATGTCCTTGGAGAACTTCTGTATGGTAGTGAGAAACACGCCACCGCTGGTGCGTCCTTGCAGTTTGTCCTTCAAGTCCTCACGACTTTCCACTTGTTCGATAACGCTGTCGCCGACAAACTGTTTGGCGTTGAGCAGCAGACGGGAGAGCTGATCGTCGAGGTCTGTGCGGTCGGTGATGAGGATGATGGTGGGACTGCACAAGGCCTTGCTCTTCATGAGCAGGCGCGAGAGGAAGAGCATGGTGAGCGACTTGCCGCAACCCGTGGCCCCGAAATAGGTGCCGCCTTTGCCGTCGCCACCCGCGTTGAGCTTGCTGTGGTTGAGGATGTTCTGATAGAGCGAGCGGGCAGCGAAATATTGCGGATAGCGGCAGATGAACTTCCGCTCGTCCTTGGATGTGTCGGGGAAATAGACGAAGTTGTGGATGACGTCGACGAGGCGGTCTTTGCGGAACAGGCCAGCGATCATCGTCTTGAGCGATGAAATGCCGCTGTCGGCCTTGTCCTTGGCGTTGACCTTGCGCCAGGCATAGAAGAACTCGTAAGGCGTGTAAAGCGTGCCGAACTTGTTGTTCACCCCATCGGAGATGACGATGAAAGCTGTGTATTTGAACAAAGCTGGGATATCGCGACGGTAGCGGATGGTGAGTTGCTTGTAGGCATCCTCGATGGTCGTGTTCTGCTTGAGTGCGTTCTTGAACTCAAACACCACCACGGGCAGACCATTGACGAAAACAATGGCATCGGGGATGCGGTGTTGGTTACCGACGATGTCAAACTGGTTGACGACTTTAAAGAGGTTATGTTTCTGGTTCGGTTCGTCGAAGGCGATGGGATAGATATAGAGGTTCTGTTTGGAGGGGTCTTCCCGTTTCAGCGAAAAGCCGTCCATGAGCAGGTGGATGGTGTGTTTGTTTTCGTCATAGAGCGAGCCACCGGTTTGCTGCATGATGACGCGGATGGCGGTCTCCACCTCTTGGTCAGTGATGCTGTCGTTCTTGTAGCGATTGTGCAGGTATTCCGCCAAGTCGTCGCGCAGCACCACCTCGTCAAGGTTGCGCACGATGTCCTCACCTTTCATATACTCATAACCTTGCTCTTGCAGCAGGGCAATGATGGATTGTTCTAGTTGGCTTTCGTTGAAATATGGCATGGGTTACTCTCCTTTCAATCGTTTGATTTCCTTGTCGAAGTCTGAAATGATAGGTTGTGTCCTATTGAAAATCTCGTATTCGCCTTCCGCCTTCGCATCAGCTTCCGCTTTTGAGATCGTTCCTTTTCCCACCAGAATCTTATAATTCCGGAAGTTAAGAAAGGCGTTGACGCTATCCGAAAATTGCGACATATCAAAAGCGTTTTCTCCCTCAATCAAGTCCTCGATATAATCAAAAAAGCCTGACACAGCGCGTTCCAGTCTTCGCACTTCTTGTTCCGATAGATAGTTTTTGGCTATCGTAACATCGGATTTCAAAATTCTTCCGTCTGGTGCGTTTTTCCATGTCGTCAGGCCCATGTTGGCCTTTTCATGGTCGGCGTTGGCATAAATGATTTCGGCAGCCGTTTGTCCAGTAATGGCATAATGGAAGCGGTTCTGTATCATTGCATAAAAATCTCGTGTTGTAGGCGAATTTTTGTCGTAGTCGATACTGCATTCTGCATAGATGTCGGTAATTTGCTGCCAAATGCGTCGTTCGCTTGCGCGAATGGAACGAACCCGCTCCAATAATTCTCGGAAATAATCTTTCCCGAACACCCTTTCGCCTTGTTTCAGACGATTGTCGTCCAATACAAAGCCCTTTCTGATAAACTCGTTGAGGACTTTGGTCGCCCAAATACGGAACTTGGTCGCCCTTGCAGACGAGACGCGATAGCCGACGGCGATGATTGCGTCGAGGGAATAGAATGAAGTTTCATTTCGTTGCAATTTCCCCTCAATAGCTCCATGTTGGGTGGTTATTTCCATTTTGGAAACAACCACATCGGCATCTAATTCATTTTCCTCGAAAATATTCTTCAGATGCTTGCTGATGGCAGGCACGCCCACACCAAACAATTGAGCCATAGCCTTCTGCGTAGCCCAAATCGTCTCATCCTTGATGACGACCTGCACCTTGCCCTCCTCCTCGGGCAGCTGGTATAGTATGAATTGGATATCAGCGGTCATTGTATTTGCATTGGTATTTGTTTGTCTGTTCTAATTGGCTTTCGTTGAAGTAGGACATAGACTCAAATTAAGATATGTTCAATATTACATAATAATGGACTAAACTTTTTTATCTTACGAATTCTCCATGATTGTTTTCAGATTCTTCTTGATGTCGTATGCAGCAATATTTGCCTTAATTCTTTCTATTCTTTGCAAATTGCCCTCAATATCAGCAATAAAATCATCCCACTTAACACTTGGAATATAGGAGCTTTCACCTGTCTCTGGACGATTATTATTCGGATGATATGGACAATTAGAATATGAAGGGAAATAACGGTTAAACATGTTTACAGATAGTATCTTAAACAATCTTCCTGTATACAAAATCCTATTATTGCAATACGGGCATGTATGCTCCTGCATATAATAGCCATAACTATTATTCGCATCAGGTAGGACTATTGCCATCACACCATTTGTTTTACTAGTTCTCCCTTCTCTTGATTGCTCTCTCAAAGAATAAGATATTTCCCAAGGAATCCATTGTTCAATTTCAGGTAATAAAGGATCCTTCATGTTTGGAGAAATTAGGACAAGGGTGATTGTACTATCATATATTTTATCACCAAGTACAGATTGGATGGTTGAATCTTCCAAAACGCTCATATCTTCCCCATCTCTTTCTCCCTTGTTAATGTTTTGTCCAACTTTTTCCAAAAGCCCTTGCAAAATATCAACGTAATCACGAACTCTTGTTCGCCTGTGCTCATACAACGTTATATTAGGTATTTGTCTTACATTAGTATCTTTGTATTTATAAGACACAAAAACTTTTCTCCCCATATTCTAATTAATTATTATTGAACAAATTCCAAATTTGAAAATCAGATAAAGCATCACCAACAGCAAAAAAACAATTCCATATAGCAAGGCAATTGTTGGTGAAATAAAGGAATTCCATAAGCAGAATCTACCTCCTTTATAATCTTTTGTTGATAAGGAAAAAGGAGAAATTGCAGAATCTTCCTGTAATACATCTTCATATAGCCGTCTATATTTTCTTTCTTGCTGCAAGTAATAAGAATCCAAAAACCAGAAAACCAATGTTGGTATTGCAGCAACAAAGATGTAGGTTTCATTATTACTGCTTGCAAATAGTGCAAGTAGTGCTGACACAATAGTAATCATCCATCCCTTTATTTGGAATGAATTTGAATTCATTCGATTAATTATGTTCTGAATGAATTCTAAATGCTGAATTTTTGCTTTTTCCATAATATTATTGTTGTAACCATTCAATCAATGACTTCCTTTCTCCTTTGAATTCTACGTAACAACCTGTAACGATGTATTCATAATCCGTTTTAATAACTGGATAGATTTGAAGATATTCACTACCAGAAAAGCCATCTCTGCGCTTTTCCGTAATCGGCATAATTGCAATATTGTTCAAGTATTTTTGAGCGTCTCCATATCCAAGTTCCCAATTACACCATTTTGACGCAATTGCACCTTCTGTTGCAAGCAAGATAAACTTTTTGCAATCCTTTATCTTTTGCTTAATTCGATGTGCGGTATATCCATTGGTGTTTTTGGGCATACCTTCATCCAACCAATCAACGTATACAAAAACTCCAAGATTCTTTAGCATACATATCACATCCTCTAACACTGCTACTTCATCATGCTTGTGGGATAAAAAAACTGTTATCCCTTGTGAAGGGACACCTGTGTTTCTATTATTTCTTGCCTCAACTAGAACAGCCGCGTCTTCCTTGGGCTTTCTTGCATCAATAAATTGTGCTTTAGATAATAAATAACCTGCCATGATCAATCATTTATTTCCCCATCCTCGCCAATAGCAAAGACTGTAATTCAGTTAATTTTGAGTTTTCTTGTTGTCGTAAATATAACACTTGAAAGACGGGTGAAATCTGTTTCTTAATCTTTTCAAGCTTGTCTTGTGGTGGTATGATTGCAGGTATCTTCATCATGTTTTCTTGGTTGATTTTTGCCTGTACCCCACCCGTCACAAGTTCATGTACGTCAGCGTTCCTTAATATCAAAAAGAGCAAGTTCTCGTCAAACCCATTCTTTCCTTTCAGAATATGTGCATGGTTATTGACCCAAAACTTTCCTCTTACATATTGTACCACAGGTGTGTTGTCTTCATTGATAACCGTACCATCCTCACCCATCAAAATATATTCACCATCGAAAATATAGTCATCAACATAATCCATTAATGCCGCGGCCCCATAATAGGGATATAATCTCTTAGATGGTTCCATTTTATCGCGATCATAACCAGCAACAGGTCGACGTTTGCTATCATAGCATTCCGCAATTTCTCCCAATCTCCCCCTTCTCCACCCCTCCGGCAGATTCTCCTTGTCAATCCCATCCACGAACATCTTGCGGTACAAGGCCTGCGCGGTCTCTTCCAAACGGGCAATCATCTGCTCGTTGAGGCGGATGCGACGGCTTAGCGTTTCGTATTCTTCCACGATTTCGCGCTGGCGGGCAATGGAGGGGATGGGAAGGCGCACCTCGCACATCGCATCCCATTCAAAGAACTCGTGAGCACTGCCATGAGAATAAAAAATGGCAAGACGGTCAAATTCAGGACGCTTAAACCACATCATTAAGTATTTAGGATCCAATTGGTTTTCATCCACAATCTCAAAAACTTGATAGGCCGATGACACCGTACAATCTGGGCCTTCCCTTAATGCGATGGAAATCTTATCACCATTTCGCGTTGTTGCTCGGTTATATGCAAATTGTCCTGTTCTAACTACTTTGTGAGTTTCAGGATTGTCCGCAACTTGCTTGGGGTTTTGGAAATATTTGGCATTACAGATTCCTTGAGACAAGTTCACTTTCAAGTCCCTGTTCCTTACATCCACAGGCCTAATATAGTCGCCTAAACGCTGGTATTCCATGACTCAGTCCTCCTGCTCGTAATAGTATGAATAGTCGATGCCCTTCATGAAGATTTCTCGGTCGTCGATGCGGTCAGTCAAGGCCTGCTGCAAGAGGGCTTTGATACGAGAGGCATCCGTCACGCTGCGGTGCATGGCATCAAGATAGTCTTTCTTGTCAATCTTGCTCCAGTCCACACATTTCTTCAGCGACTGCTTGAATATCAGGTCGAGCCAGATGCGCGTAGAACGTCCGTTGCCTTCCATAAAAGGATGCGCCACGTTCATCTCCACATATTTGTCCACAATCTCTTCGAAAGTCGTTTGCGGCATCTGCTCGATGGTCGCTAAGTTTTGCCTCAGGTATTCAGCACGACAAAAAACGGTGCCGCCTTTCGAGATGGTCTTTGCGCGTATCTTGCCTGCAAAGTCGTAAAGACCTCCAAAGATATAGGCATGTATCTGTTGCAGACATTCAACGGTGCCTGGTTTCATGCCGTCAAGAATGCCACTTTCAATTAAGGTATATGCTTTCTTCTTGCTTTGTCCGTCAATGGTGTTGTCGCTATACACAAACCAATTGAGGAAAGCGTTCGCACGGTTGTTGGGGTAGTGTTGTGCCAAGGTCTGCACACATCCGGCATCCAGCGCATCGGCATTGCGCTGCTTGCCGTCGGGAGCCATAAATTTGAAGTCGTGAGTGACACTCACGAGTTGAATGCCTTCCCCGGTCAATTTCTTTTTCAGCCAACGCCAATAGTTACCAGCTTTCTTGTAGTCCTCTTCGTCGTTGATGGCCCGAACAATATCCGTGGCAGAGAACCACCATTTGGCGTTCTCCTCGTCCCAAACGGCACGAACCTCATAGTCGTTATAGAAACGTATGGATTTCTTGCTCATAGCTTGTACCCTAACTTTTCAAAGAGGTTCTTCAGTTCCTGTTTGCTCTCTTCTTCTTGTTGCATCAGGTCTCGCATTTCAGCTTGCAACTCTTTCATTTTCGTGTCGAAGTCGATTTGCTCGTCGCGGTTAACAAACTCAATGTATTTGCTCGGCACCAACGAATAGCCTTTTTCAGCTATGGTCTGTATCTTTACCGACTGACAGAATTCCGGTGTGTCCTTATAGGTTTGTTCGTAGCCTTCCTGTTGCCAGCTGTGATAGGTGCGGGTCACGGTGTCGCGTGTCTCAGGGTCCAGCTCGATATATTTCTTCTCAAACGGAATACCCATCTGCCGTAAGTCCATAAACAGCACTTCGCCCTCGCGGTCGCGGTAATGCATCTCCACACCGTTTTTCTTCACCACACGCGCCTTCTTGTTGTTGTTCAAGATCCACAGCGTCACGCTGATATCGGTGGAATAAAACAGGTTTCTCGGCAGAATGAGAATGGCCTCCACTTTGTCGTTCTCGATGAGTTTGCGACGGATGGCCAACTCGGTACCGTCGGCACTCAAAGCGCCGTTGGCCAACAGGAAACCCGCCACGCCGTTGGTCGAGAGTTTGGAAAGGATATTCAAAATCCAGCCATAGTTGGCGTTCGAGGTCGGCGGCAGTTCGTAGCCGCTCCAGCGGGCATCGTTGGTGAGTTGGTTCTCCTCGCGCCAGTCTTTTTGGTTGAAAGGCGGATTGGCCATGATGTAGTCAGCTTTCAAATCCTTGTGCTGGTCGTTATGGAAGGTGTCGCCCTGTTTGATGTCTGCCGAAATGCCACGGATAGCGAGGTTCATGCGGGCCAGCTTGAAGGTGGTGTTGGTGTTTTCCTGACCATAAACGCTCACGTTCTTCTGGTTGCCATGGTGCGCCTTCACGAACTTCATCGACTGCACAAACATACCACCTGAGCCACAGCATGGGTCATATATCTTGCCATCATACGGCTCAATGAGCTCAGCGATGAGGTTGACAATGGATTTTGGCGTGTAATATTCTCCCTTACCCTTGCCTTCTGCGATGGCAAACTTGCCCAAGAAATACTCATAAACACGTCCCATTAAATCGTTCTCCGAGTCCTTGACGGTATCCAGTTTGTTGATTTCGTCGAGCAGCGAGGCAAACTTGGTCTTGTCCAAACCAAGGTTGGAGTAGTAGTTGCTCGGCAATGCGCCTGCCAGCTGTTTATTCATCTTCTCGATATTGGTGAGCGCGTCATCAATGATTTGGAAAATGTTGGACTGCTTGGCGTTCTCCATGATGTAGGTCCAACGGCACTCAGGAGTCAGGTAAAACACATTCTCCGCCGTATAGAACTCCACTTGGTCGATATATTCCTTCAGTCCTTGCTCAACGAGTTCCTGCTTGCGTTGCTCAAAACGGTCGCCAGCATATTTGAGAAAGATAAGGCTCAATACTACATGCTTATATTCGGCAGGTTCCACGGCACCGCGCAGTTTGTTGCATGACTCCCATAGGGCCGCCTCCATGGTTTTCTCTTGCTTTTTATTGGGTTTGGTTTGTTTTGCCATAATGCTATTGCTCTATCGGTTCGTCTCTAGTCTTAGCGTAACAGAGTTTTGCAAAGATACAAAAAATGCAAACTACACCAAAAGTTTTACTATAAGAATGACAAAACATTCCTTTTTTTCCTACATTTGGCGCATGAAATCAACTAAAAATAATCACACTATGAAGAAAGCTTTTATTCTCTTTTTCGTATTGCTCTGTAGCATAGGCATCTATGCGTATCCCATCGGGGTGGACAGGGCAAAGGAACTGGGCTTGGCCTTCGTGAATGCCAACCTCAACCAAGCCTGCCAACTTACTGACCTACAACTTGTGTACACAGGCACGACGTCACGAGGCGAGACCTCGTTCTATGTCTTCAACTTCGGGAACACGGGATTCGTTATCCTTTCCGCGGACGACTGCTTCCGCCCAATCGTTGGCTACTCCGACGAGGGAATCTTTGAGACCGATAACATGTCGCCCGAGCTGGCCTATTACCTCAACTCCATCGCGGAAGGTCGCTGCCAAGCACGTAAATCCGTCCAAAACGCAGAAGTCGCCATGGAATGGGAGATGCTCAAGGAAAGCGGACAACTGCCCTCCCGCAACCGTGGCAAAAAGGCCAGTTTCTTGGTGGAAACCCGCTGGAACCAAAGCGAGCCGTACAACTGGTTCTGTCCGCCTGCCCCCGGCGGTTCAGGTGGAAAAGCCTATGCAGGTTGTGTGGCTACAGCCATGTCACAAGTGATGAAGTATTGGAACCATCCCACCATTGGATCCGGAAGCCACTCCTACAACCACCAAGGTGAAACGCTGACGGCCAACTTCGGCGAAACGACCTACGATTGGGACAACATGCCCCTCTCCATCAATCTTTCCTCACCCCAAGAGCAAATCGACGCCATTGCCTATTTCATGTACCACTGCGGCATCGCAGTTGACATGATGTATTCCGGTTCGGGCAGTGGCGCCTATTCGGAAGATGTGCCTGATGCCGTGCTGATGTATTTCGGCTACTCCAACAAAGCCCGACTCCGCAAACGTGACAGCTATTCGCTGGAAGAATGGCAAGCCATGCTAAAGGACTCCTTCGACCAAGGCTGGCCTGTCTATTACTCGGGCAACAGCTCTGACGCTGGCCACGCCTTCGTTTGCGACGGCTACGACGAAAACGACCTCTTCCACTTCAACTGGGGCTGGGGCGGTAGCAGCAACGGCTGGTTTGTGGTCGACGAAATCGACTACAACAGCGGTGCTGACGCCATCTTCAACTATGTGCCTGCCGAGGTCTTCGACAACACGCCCAAACCTGTCACCAACTTTACCGCTATTCCCAACGGCGACGATGCCTTCACGGCCACGTTGAGTTGGGTCAACCCTACCCTCACCCTTAACGGAGATGTCATCGACACCTTGAGCCAAGTCGTTATCATGCGTGATGAAACCATTGTGAAAGTGTTCGAAAACCTTACCCCTGGAGAAGCCATGACTTACGTCGACCCAGTGAGCGCCCCCATTCTGGTCAACTACACCATCTACCCTGTCTACAAAGGCAACAACGGCAAGAAAATCTATTTCAACGAAGTCAACCTCGGTCCGACCTGTCCCTGGACTGTCACCACCACAAGCCATGGAGAAGGATGGAATGGTGGCACACTGACGATGTATAATTCCGCAGGCATCATGTTCGCCAAGATTGCCCCCGAACGTGGCGAAGAAACCACACACGAAATCGACATGGCCATGGGACGAGTTAGGTTCGAATGGTCAGCGTCTTCTGACTCTGTAGACCTCAGTTTTGTCATCAAAGACAGCGAAAGCAATACCATCTTCAAATATGAAGGGTCATCCGTCGACATGCCCATTGGCACTTTCTTCATCGCCAACAATGCCTGTGGTGAGACCAGCGAAATCGTCAACCTCCCTTCCGACCTTGCTGCCGAAATCGACGGTGAGGACATCAAACTCAGCTGGACAAGTGTCGCTGACCCGGGTTACGGCTACAACATCTATCGCGACGGCCTATTATACTCCATGGTCGCTGAAGGCACCTCCTTCTTGGATAAGAATGCCGCCTTTGAAGGTCACTGTTATCACCTTACGTTGTTCACCGAAACGGGTGAATCGGATGCAACGGAAACCGTCTGCGCCATGGCTGAAGGCGAATGCTTGGCTCCAAAAAACTTCACCTACGAGCGACTTGAAAACGGCAGGTTCAAATTCTCATGGGATGCTGCCGAGGGCGAGAATCTCACAGGATATAGGATTTACAGGAGGGAGTTAGGTGACGAATACAAGTTAGCCAAATCGTTGACAGCCACCTCATTCACTGAATCAAGCAACAACTATTCCGGGAAGGTCTATTTTTATAAAGTCAAAGCCATCTATCAAAGCACCCAATGCGAATCCGCTTTCGCCACAGTGCTCGACCATCCCGAATGGCGTGAGCTTGAAATCAACAGGACTATGGTCCCGATGCATCTTAAATCCAACTACAACGACACAGGCGAACTGGTGCTGGATTGGCAACCAGCCTACGCTGCGGATTCCTATAACATATACTGCAACGGCGAAAAGATTGCCTCCAATGTAACTGAGACCAACTATGTTATCAACATGGAAACGGAAACCAGCGGAGCCATGTACTACGTCACTGGTGTTCAGGGCGAAGTGGAGTCGAGCCCTTCCAACAAAGTCTATTACGGTAACTATGGTGTCAATCATCATCTTGACGAGGTCATTGAAGTCTTCCCCAATCCGGCCAACGAAACCGCCACGGTGACCGCCCCTGGTTTGAACAGCATTGTCCTTTACAACATCTTAGGACAAGAAGTGTTGAAGGCCATAGCAAACAACGGTACATGCAACCTTGAACTATCCGGATTACAAAAAGGCGTCTACCTCATCAAGGCCTACACTTCCCTTGGCAACTGCATCCAAAAACTCATCATAAAATAATTTGCATCATGAAAAAAACAATCATCATAATAACAGCTCTTTGCGTCGTCCTTCCATTGAAGGCGCAGCAAAATGACCTTCCAAAGTTCTTCCGCAACACCTTGGAGAAATGCCTCTATGAAGCCGAGCATCCTGAAAGCATTACCAATCCCAACAAGATGCACCACTTCAATCGAGACTTCACTGCCCGCTTGGACAGTGTTGTAGGCAGCGACGACTTCGACTGGACCCAATGGAAAAGCGAATACACCTACATTAACGAAGGTCTTTGGGACACTGAAATCTATTCCGTGATGGAAAACAATCGCTGGCTACCTTCCGACAAAAGCGAATTCAAATATGACGAGAACGGGAACCTCATCCGAGAACAGCACTTCAAATGGGAAGATGAGAATTGGATTCCTTATTACAATCTGGAAAACTATATCGGTGCGACAGGATTAATCGATTCCGTCATCACATCCCGCTTCGACTCGGTTTGGCGCAACGAATCCAGAAGGGTGTACACCTACGATGGCGAAAACATCACCGAGCTCTTGATTTCCAGATTCAACAACGAGCAATGGGAAAACAACAGCAAATACGAATATGTCTACAACAACGATGGGCAGCTGACCTCTGAAACCTACTCCACCATCCGCAACGGACAATGGCGTCTTAGTTCCAAGGACTCGTTACGCTACGAAAATGGACATTGCACTGAGCTGCTGATTTACATGAGAACGATGTGGGGAGGCAACAACTGGATGCTCCGGGGTAAGACCACGTTTGAATATGAGGGCGACCGCGTCATTAGCCAGACCAACTACTCCGCTGGTTGGGGTGGCGGCGACATGTCATTCGACGTCAAGACCGAATTCCATTACAACTCCAACGGAGAGATGGTTTCAAAGACCACGAGCATCTACAATGAATCGGAATGGATTGTGCGTGACGAGTATGCTAACCGCTTCGACAGCGAGAAAAAAGCCGCTGAAATGATGGGCTGCGAAGCCTATTGGAACCTGAACTTCAGCTATTTCACCAGCGACTTGGGCGAGTCACTCCCCATCACCTACCGCTGGCTCGATGCGAAAGTGGTATCCTCAACGGCCGACACTCAATTCACCCTCTATTACTCCGACATGCTGGACCTTGAAGAGAACACCAGCGAACTAAAAATATTTACTGCCAACGGAGACCTCAAGGTGGAAAGCCCGACGCCGACCGACATCGTCATTTTTGACCTGCTTGGTCGCAGCGTTGCCCAGAAAAGCCAAGCGACAAGCTTCCAACTCAGACTGAAGCCTGGTCTTTATGTCGTCAAGGCAGGAAGCACCACTGTCAAAGTCGTTTTGGATTGATCAACATAGAAATTGCCCCATATAGAACAAGAAAGCCTCAACCAAAGTTGAGGCTTTCTTTGTTTTATCGTTTCATCACTTTTATCACCTTAAGACCTTCTTTCGTATGGATATTTACGAGGTACAAGCCATCGGGAAGCTTTTCCATGTTAACCTCTAGGTGGTCGCCAATGACATCACTGTCGTAGACCATTGTGCCAATGACTGAATAAATGCTTACATGACGCATCTCCTCACCCTGAATGGTCAGCCATCTATGGGCAGGATTCGGGAACGCAACATATTCCTGTGAATCAACGGCATTCTCTATCACACCCACACTTGGGCCAAGATACACAGTATTGGAGAACTCAGTCTCTCGGCCATCCCAAGTAGCTGTCACATTATATCTCATGTTCTCAGTAGTATTGTAAGCGGCCTCAGTCACCGTAAGTCCTTCATAACCCAGCACCATCTGCTCCACACCGCCTTCCTCAGGACCCCAATAAACATTGTAAGAGAAACTGCGGCCATCAGCAGGCGTGGTGTAGGCACGCAACAGCCAAGAGAAGTTCTGTCCGAAAGTGGTGACTGGCTTCCAGAATGCGCCCGATTTGATCATACAACTGTTCGGTTCACCGACGTATTCACAGCAAGGGATAGGCTGGGTTGCACCCGATGTGGCTACACAAATCCAGAGCGGCAAAGAGGCATCAAAACTGACACTCTCATCAAGAGGGAACCTCACCCATTCATGCGTGCCTTCCGTATCGTGCTGCTGTGTGTAAATCAACGAGTTATTATTGACGGTTTCGCCATTATAAATTGAATAGGTGTATTGTCCTGCAGAGCAATCAAACATCTCTATATGCGTAACAGGATGACCTTCAAACAAAGCCAAATGCCCTGGGTCTATCTTGATGCCCCATTTATGACTGTTCGAACCGATTTGCTCGGCAAACTGGTTGTTGTCGTAAGCCATCAAGCCACTGCCCACAAACTCAGGAGCCTCCCAAGTAAGGGCTACATGACCGTCGCCATCATAGGTGCCAGCGAGGTTCAGCGGTGGTTCACAATAGTAGTCCATAACGGTGGCATAGACCAAGTTGTCGGGATTCCAGGAGGAAATGTCACCAATGATGCTTTCCACATGGTAGTTGTGGGTTCCCGATCGCATGATTTGGTCATCAAGGAAGGTATAGCCTTCAACGGAATGACACAATCTGCCGTCGCGATAGATATCGAAACTTTTGTTTTCAGTAGGCACCGTCCACTTCAGCTGGATGTGCGGACCAGTGGAAACTGCAGTTACATTTTGGGGCGGAATCACACCCAAACCGTTGTCGGCTACGGTATAAGTGGCAATCACACCATCTTGAGGTCGGTCAAGGTCAAAGAGGGTGCCTTCGCCGTTTTCGTTGAGATGCTTGGCAAAGAGGTGAATGCCTTCGCTATCAAGGTCGAAGCCTGGATTCCAACGGAAAATGACCTCGGTGTTGGCTGGCACATACAATTCGGCTTCGTTATGCGTACCTTCATAAATGGTGAGCCATTGCATAGGCATATTCGGCTGGTTATAAGTAATCTCCAGCTCGCCGCCTTTGGTGCCATAGGGCGAATCAGAAGTCAAAGAGAGTTGGATGGTCTCGTAGTTGCCGATGATAGCCCATGTTTCGGAATAGTCGGAATGGTACATCATCAAGCCGCCGCTGACAGACATCAAGGCGTAATGACGATAGCCGATATCACTCTCAGAATAAGGAAGGACATAGGTGGTGTCAGTGATGTCTCTTGCAATTTCAATCAATTCACCTGAAGGAGCGAAGTGGAAAAGCTTATAAGTGTCAGCACTTTCTTTGTAACTCCAAGAAAATTCCAATTGATGTTCGATGCTGTTCACATTGACGTTGAAGTTCTCCGGTCCGGGCATTGAATATTCAAAGTTCCAATTGGGGGCATAGACGAAACTCATTTTGTCGCCCCTCGTGCTGATGTTGCGGATTTGGTCCCATTCCGTATATCCATCGTCGTTGGTGAGGAAGATGTGCGGGTCAGATGATTCGCCGTTGAACTCGGTGCGTCCTCGTTCGGCACAGAAGTTGGCATGGTCAAGGTCGCCAGCTTCGTTGACGCTACCGCCTGGGCGGAACAGATACACCTCATCGAAAGTGTCGTAGCCGTTCCATCCTGCATTGCCATCGAAACGCGTGTCGATGCGGTAGATGAGCAGTCCCCCGTCAGGAACATGGCTGTCGAAGAGGTCGTTTCCGTTGCGGTATTCGATAACGATGTATTGGTTCGGGTCGCTGGTCCTGATACGGTAAGCATTGCGGCGGTTGCCTTCCCACGAGTCGGCCTCGATTTCATAGTAGCCATAATTCCCTGTAATGTCAGGAATGTCGTCCACCCAGTTGCCATATTTGTATTTCATGTACATGCCAATCTGTTGTGGAGGTTCGGTGGTGCCGCACATGAGGTCCCATGACCCTACTGGGTCGATACCGCCACTGTAATGATACAGGTCGGGTGCGCCCAAGGAGTGGTTCATCTCGTGGCAAAGCGTGCTGACGTTGAAATAGCCACCTTGTTCAAGTTGAAGGTTGAAGTCGTAGACTTGCAAGTCGTGCAAAGGCACATAGCGGTCGTAGATGCACCAACGATGGGGCCAGAGCAGCGAAGACCATTCGCCAGGTTGCCCTTTGATGACAAATACCACATTATCGACCAAACCATCGTCGTTATAGTCGAGGTCGAGGGTGTCGGGCACTTGGTCGGCCACATAATAAATGGCACGTTCCAACAGGGAGAACTCGCGGTCTGCACTCTCGTAATCGTGGTAGCCAAGAGGATTGCTCACCGGGTCGTAAGGCATATAGTATTCTTTCGGATAGTCGTCCTCATATGAGAGGATGGTCTCGCCTTCGGGAATAGGATAGCAATAAGAGCGTAAGTCCAGTTGGTTGTAAGAAGCGTGATGGAAGAAGTTTCGCATTGAGATTGACTCATAGTTGTAAGCGTTGAACATAGAGTCAACGGTAGAAAAAGGCGTGGTATGGTAGGTGTCGCCTGCAAAACGGATAAAAACCACCAAGTTGTTGTAAACGCCATGATTCAGCTCGCGATTGGCCGACCGTTTGATGGGTCTGATATGTTGCAAGCGTTCCTGACGACGATCCTGATAGGACTTTTCGGAGATTTTCACATAAGGTTGAAGTCCAACCTCAGCAGGGTCAACACTGTTGACGCGGTAAGAGGAAGCAACAACCTCACCTTGGCTCCCGCGCATGGCATAGCAGTAGTAACCGTCTTCATTCTTGACAATAGTGAAGCCGTTCGCATCGTGCAGGTAGTTGTAGAATTCATCACCCGAGGCATAACAATGGATTACCTGACCGTTGGGCTGGGTGAGTTGGACTTCGATATTCCTCAAAGGCGCTGACAGGGCGCATTGAATGGAAAAAGCAAAAATAGCAATAAAAACAGAAAGCAGTTTTTTCATTTTTAGAGAGATTATTTGTTTTTTATTGCGGCAAAAATAGTGATTTCCCTATATAAACAAGAAAATCCCGGCAAAAAAAACGCCAGGATTTTCAAGAACCAAAAACCAAAATTTATGAAACCTTTTTCTTGCAGAAAATATCATTCCTGCAAGGCTTCTTTATTCAAGAAGCGCTGCAAAAATACTATTTTTTTCTAAAATGCAAGTGTTTTTTCAAAAAAAAGTGATTTTTTATCTCATTGGTTATTATCAAACTAATTGACAAGAGAGAAATCTTAACAATGATAAAAGAGGATTTTTTCTCCCAAATCTTGACAAAAACAGTTTTTCTATCTAAATTTGCACCCCGAAAAACATAAAATCTATTACTATGGAAAGAGCAATGGACAAACTCACCGAAATGATCATGACTAATGATGGTCTGAATGAAACTGAAGCCAAGGCAAAACTCAACTTGATCTACATAAAGATGAACCAATCAGAAATCAAGAGTTTTGTTGACGAATACACCAATTGGCTGATGACAGAGAAAAAGATGAACTACAAGTCCATCCTTCAGACACCTGACCGCCAGCTGCACGACATTTTCGAGACTGAATTCAAAAAATAACTCTAATACGGAAACGTTCATAGGTTCCCAGGGGAATGACATGGACGTTTCCGTACTCAGAACAGTTACTCTTTGATTCAATGCCGCATGTCATACAGCTCGTCAAGATGCTTCTTGAGCCGACGAGCCATAGGTCGGAATGTGTAGTATGTAATTGTGGCTGAGATAGGTGCACCTACAAGGGGAAGCACTTTTCCTACGCCTTTGGCAAAGCCTTCCTTGGTCATGTTGATGCCAATCCATTGTGCGATTTTGATGGCATAATGTGCCATGACACCCTCTGAAATCTTTATTCCCGCATTCTTGGAAATCTGGCCTACCACCTTGGTCAAGGCCTCAACAGCAAGCTTGTTGCCCATCATCGCACCCACAAAAAGTGTCATGATGTTCAACGACTCGTCGTCGAGTTGCTTGTTGACATTGGTCAGTGCTGGCCAGCCGTATAAGTAAATGAGTTTCTGCATCAACGCAAGGATGTGGCCATAAAACTGGGTAATGTCGGCAGGAATGGCTCCCGCCACCCACCATCCACCTGGCAAGCCCATCAAAGCCGATGTCCCGCACACCATGGTCAAGTGGTAGTTGATGCACTGGTTGGCCAGCTTGTCGATCTCTTTCTTGCTGAGCACCTTCACTGGCGAGTCGTCCAATGCGGTCATCACCTCCATGGGTGTACAGAACTTGGTCAGTTCCTTGGTCAAGAACTCATCGCGGTCCACCTTCACAAAAGGCAGACGCAGGCTGGTTTCCAGCACCCTGTTCCACAGGCTAATGCTTTTTTCTTTGTTTTCTTCGCTCATGTCTTTTTTTGTTTCGGCTGCCACAGTGTGACAGTCCTACATCTCTAAACCCTAAACTCAAACTCTAAACTAATACCCATATTTCTCTTTCCACTTCTCACGTAGGTTCTTGCGCAACTCACGCTCACGCGGGTTATCCTGAGGCTCATACAAAACCGTGCCAGAAATTTCGGTTGGCAAAAATTCTTGTTCCACAAAATTGCCTT
>JAFWRA010000227.1 GCA_017508895.1 Bacteroidales bacterium | reverse complement strand
GGTGTGGCTTATTCTCATCATAAAGCTTTAAGGCGGTGGTAGAGCCAGCGACCTGACAACGGACTGAAAGCGGAGCGAGCAGACGACGCTGGAGGTACGGAAGCGTCGTCTGCCCGACGGAGCGAAAAGGTAGTCGTCAGGCCGCGGACCTTAGTAGAAGCTGAGGGAGTTCGTTAGCGTTGGCAACGCCCGTGAGCGACCGTAGCGGCGAATGGCAGCAGCAGGCCTTGTGCGGCTGACGGGACAAACACGATGTGGAGACCGCCGACGATGCCTGAAGGACTGGGAAGGCAATGCTGGGCGCGTTAATGGAGCGGCGGAACACAGAGAGGCACGAACCGTGTTCCGACGCGGAATGATAGCGACCGTTGCACTGCCGCACACAGTACAAGGGCTTCGACGGTGGGCGGAACACCTTGGCGGGGATGGGAAGGTGATGCTAAAAGATGCTTCTCTGTCGATGGAGCTTCAGAGATGGCGGGCAATGCGCCAAAAAACTACAATACTTTTAAAGTTTATCTTTTAATCGTTGCACCATACGCTTTGAACGATTGGGAATCAATTCGTGGCAGAGGTTAATGCATTGCTCTAATGCTTTGAAGTAGACTTTAGGTGGAGTATGGTCACATAACGAAAAATCTTCGGTGAAAGGTTCGGGATTGCCGTAGTAATCCATCAGCACCTCATCGAACAGCCAACGCTTCATCAACAAGTCCCAACCTTGTTGGCCGAAATAGGGTTCAAAGAGTTTTTTTGAGCCTGATATGGTAGACATGATTGCCTTACTACCTTTGTTGGCAACCAATGCGTTTTGCAGATCGTTAAGCATGTGGTCAATAAGGAAACGGCCAAACACATTGCAGTTTCGGTAACCTGATAGATACGATGGCTGTAGATATATGTTTCCAATGGTTTTGCAAAGGTCGGCGCAAGGTTTGATACGTTCAACCCATGGAGCTTTATCGCCATAAGGGATGCGTGAAAGCATGAAGAACCAATCACCGACCTGTGTACCCCACATTTTTTCTTGTATCACAGGCGATGGTCTAAGAATTAGATTACCATACTTTTTGTCAAACATCACCTCTTTTGAGGCAATATCATTGAAGATTATGGTACAAATGGCACATACCAAATCGGTTTGGTAGATGCCATAAGAATAGCCGTGGGTATCGCCATAGCGTTTCATGCCTTCAAGTTGACGAAAGTCGTAATCTACGAGACGGTTGATGTCACCATCAAGTTTTTCTTCTATGAAATCTTTTACCAACTGGCGAGGTTCTTTGAATGGGTCTTCCAACTTTAGATAAAGTTTCCATCGTTCAATTGCTTTTCGCTCAGCTTGTGAAGGCTCGTTTAGTTTAGTCTTACGGTATTCACAATGACCTTTCAGGCTGCGGTCGCGGAACGAGCGGGTAAACAGTCGGCCACAACCTTTGCCGCCTGGTTGAATACCACGAGTGTAGATACAGCCTTCGCATACGGTGCCCTCCACTCCTTGCCACAGGTCAGGCAATTCTACGTCATACTCAATGCCGGCATGCTCACCGTAGAGCGCTTTCACATAGCCGAAATGACCTTCACGAGCGATATAGAGATAATTATCATAATCTTCCATCCACTCAATCTTGTCATATTCCACTGGCAGCAACACTTCGCCACGGACATGAAGCAACCCTTTAAGATAGCGCGTTGGATTGGTTTTAGTCTTACGGATAGTGTTGCAGGCAATGATGTAGCCATTACGATAACCATATAGAGAACCGTAGGATTCTTTGAAGACCATCTTTCCATCGCTCCACATCAGGTTCTCTTTACCGCCAGGAGTAACCTGTACCAAATAGAGTGATCCAGCCAAAAGCTTTATATACCAGTATTTGCATTCACAAACCACATTACCCTGAATGTCTATCATTCCCCAACCACCTTCTTCAAGCTTATGGTCGTAGTAGAAGACAATGGCCACACCATTCATAAAGACATCGATAGAGCGGTAATGCTTTTCTGTGCTTATGATAACATTATGCTCTTTGTCCATAATGCCCATGTAATAACCTTCTTCATAGGCGATATAGCCGTCTTCACGTGGGCCTATTATGCGGTAGTCGGACATTTGTACGTGGTTTTTATTTGGCTCCAAAGATACAACTTTTTAAAATCATTCTTTCTCCCTATTGATGACATCTGTATCTTCATAAGTGTCATCCATTGTCCAGTATTTATAGCCGTCAATATGGAGGTATGGTAAATTGTAGTTGCCCCAACGTTGGCGAATGCCAAAGCGGCGTTGCATATCAACAAAGTACATGAACTCATCGTAAGACAATGGGCATTTGCCACGGACAATGTACTCGTGGGGACACCACGGCATGGTCTTGGCATACGTCCACTGGCAGCGGGCTATCATTTCACGCAGCCGATTGATGTCAGGTTCAACTATGCTCATATTATTTCAGAAGCCAAACCACATTCACATTATCTGATACTGCCAGGTCATCAGGTGTAATATCAAGGCCGTAAGGGGTGCTTGCCGAGGCTTCTTCATTGCTGTGAATCGAACGTGCCTCAGAATAGATGTGGACATCCATTTCACCATATTCAATCTCTTTGACTTCTCCAAGCTCGCGGCCTACAGCTTTTGCCATAATTGAGGCTTTATCGCGTGCGTCTGTGACAGCACGTTCCAGTATCTTAAGCTGAGTGGGTCGAGGATCTTTTAGGGTATAACCTACACTGATTTGAGCACCAGGAATAAATTTACCTATACCTTTGATGATATTGTTCACCAAAACAGTATCCATACCCAGGTCTATTTTAATTCGTTGTTCGAGGTCGTAACCATCTTTCTTCGACCCAACATAACTGCCGTTTTTGTAGATGTTTTCGCTGTGTTCGGAAATGTCCATTCTGATGGTTTTGGCCAGTTTGCCAGATTGCTGATTATACTCCAGTATTTTCACCATCCACGTGCTGTTCTCCTTTGCACTGGCATAGGCATCTTCGTATGTCTTAAATACACGGTTGATGCTAATATCTAAGCGTGTAACATCGGGCACCACGTGAATGCTACCAGTGCCCACCACTTTGATTGTTGATTCCATAATTATTTGCGTTTTCTTGTTGTGTTGTTTGTGGTTTCTTCTTCGTCGCGGCGGCGGATTCTGATGGTAAGCTGTACCTGTTGCTCAGGGTGCGTTTCGGGATTCAGCTTGGAGATGCGGCACTCGAAGATGTCGCCCCAGCCCATTTCAAAGAAAGAAGCAAGCTGCTGGTTGTCGGAGCGAGGGATATAGCCTAACAGATAGTCTTCGCCGTCTTTGTTGTAGATGACTTGGATTGCGTAGGCATCGTGATAGTTCTGCTCATCACGTTCAAGGCGAACGGTCTGACCTACTTTAAGGTCGTCCCATACCAGATCTGCATCGTGATACTTGCGTCCTGCCAGGTGGCAGTTGGTGAAAAATTGGCTGTGTGCTTTCATATCGTTACTGTTTTAATTGGTTGAACGATGCAAAAGTATATACCCACTGCGCCAAAAAACGGGCCAGTCGAAAATTATTTGTAATTTTCTTGTGCAGCTTGTAACATTTGCTCGATTTCCGATACTATATCTTGGGGAGATATTACCTGTAGCCATCCACCACGTGAAAGGATGTGAGCCAAAAAGTCGCGGGTCGGATGCAGGGTTACTTCAAAATCTGTGTAATCTTTTGTGACCGCGATTTCCTTTTGTGAAGGATGCAGCGGTAAGTCACGAAGGTAATACGGTTCGTTGCCGTAGGCACGTAACACTATGGGCTGTACCGGCACACGGTCGTCGGTCATCACACCGAAGTAGTCGCTAAAGTAGGTTTGCGCATCAAAGTTGCGATCCAACTTGAAAGTCTCTTCGGTGACGTTGATTTCCAGCATACGGTCAAAGGAAAGGGTGATATATCCAGCATCGCTGAAACGGCCAAGCAAGTACCAGCGACGACGGAAGAGTTTGATGCAATACGGTTCAAGTTTCCAGACTGAGGGCTTGGCATCACCGTAACGGCGGTAAGTGACACTGATGCGGTGTGAGTTGCGCATGGCCTCAATAACAATTTGCAGGTGTTCGCTTTCGCTGGGGATGCTTTCAAGAAGGATGCGGTCGTGCAAGCCACGAGCTTCGCTGACGATGTTGCTCACGGCAAGGGTACTAAGCATCCAACGAGGCACACTGTCATTGCTCATCAACGAGGGGTCGTCGATATAGTATCGGTTCTCGTTGTCGCAATCGATGACAATGCCAAACATTTCCTCCACCTCTTCACGGTGGCGGCGGAATGTGGTGCGGCTGTATGGTATACCATCGCTCATCTCGGTACGGAGCCAGCGGTCGTTGATCTCGCGCAGCGTGATGCGACCCGCTCGGCGTATGGTATCAACGAGCCAGACATATTGTTTGAATAATATAGACGCTTTCATAAAGCTAAGGGTAAGGATTTGCAAAGGTAATGCTTTTTATATGTTTATCAACATTTATCATTAAGTCACACTTAGTGGAAATGCTCCAATCACTTCGATTATATTCATTTATTAATTTGTCAATTCGGTTTCATAAGCAAACATTCACTATTTTTGCCACAATAAAACCCGGATGTAAATGGAGAAACTATACACCAAAGAAGGCCCGCAGGGAACGTTTACTTGCGAAGTAGATATTAGCAAGGATGAATGGCTTGAAATACTGAAAGACGAAGCGGTTCCTGAAAAGTATAAGGAGGCTGTGATTTGCTACTATTATATGCCAGAGAATAAGGGAACATGCGTAGCAGTTCGTAATCGTTTGGGTAAGAACGCCAGTTCTCTTAATGCGTTGATTAGGAGTTTTGGAAGATCTGTACAGAACAGGCTTGCTCGTTTTCAGGTGTTCAATGAAGATGGCAGCAACACGTATTGGCCAATTCCTATGAAAACTGGCAAGAATGTGTCAAGTAAGGATGAGGGGGTGTTTGAATGGACTTTGCGCCCTGAGTTGGTCGCAGCCATTAGAGAGTATCTGTATTGGTTTTTGATTGAACGATACAAAGAGTTGCGTAAAGAAATTCCTATTCGCGAAGAGAATTATGACGAGCTTTATAAATGGGAACTCATCACTTCCAGTAAAGGAAAGAATCCATATAACATCGTTGCTGATGGCGTTACGCATTCCAATAATGCCACTAAAGGCGGGTTTATAAATCTGATTGATGTTGTAAGAGACAATAAGACGCTCAAATACCTGGTAAAAAGCGAAAAAGAAGAATTTGAAAAGATATTGAATGAATTGGCTGATGAAAGTCAACCGCTACATGATAGAATAGCGAAATTCAAAGTAGCGGTGCCAGGTTTACTTCCCCCGGATGGATATAATAGCAAGGCCAATGATGAGCGGACTGCGGCAACAATTCTTACGTGTTGCAATCCTGACAAGTACACTTTCTACAAATACGAAGGAATGTATGACAACCTTTGTAGATATTTGAGCGAAGAAAGAAAGCCTACGGGGTCGTGTTATGAGCATTATCTTGACATGATTCGTCCTTTGTCTGATTTGGCTAAGCAGGATGCGGAGCTTCAGAGCCTTGTTTCGCCCATGCTAGAAGGACAGCGGAAAAGCGACTTGCTGTTAGCTCAGGATATGGTTTGGATGCTGGTGTGTAAAATCCATGATAGACTGGGCTATATCGGAGCATTGGCATGGAGTGAAAAAAGGCGCGTATGGCTTTGGAGTGGTGACAAAGAAACAGCCAATCAGACAATGCTGTGTTGCGGCTCGTCAGCAAAAACCATCAAAGACTTCAGGCCTTATAAGTCCAAAAACGCACTTTTGAAGGCTTATCAAGAAGATGTCGGTAATAAAGACACCAATATTCCCACTGCATACTGGAATTTCGTGCATGAAGCTAAGCCGGATGATATCGTGGTCGTGTTCAAATCAAAAACGGAGAATGGCAAGCGGTCCCATCTATTATTTGGCTGGGGCAAGTTCGCTTCTGATTGTCTTTTTGACGAATCTAAAGCAGACCCGATGTGCCGAAATATAGAATGGCATCTGCCATTTCTTGAAGCTCCTGTTGAGGATTATGCGATTGGGAACAGTCTTTTCTTCCATGGCACAACAGACAAACAAGCACAGCATATCATTGAATTATTGAATATCGAAAACGAAAACGCTTCTGAAACTATGAATACAAAACTACAACCTTACATCGATCTATTGATGTCGAACCGCAACCTTATCCTGACAGGTGCGCCAGGAACGGGCAAAACCTATTTGGCTAAAGAGATTGCCAAAGTAATGAAAGCGGAAACCAAATTTGTCCAGTTCCATCCTTCCTACGACTATACTGATTTTGTGGAGGGGTTGAGGCCTATTAAGGATGGAAATGGAAATGTAGGTTTTGAACGAAAAGATGGTGTGTTCAAGGAGTTTTGCAAACGAGCTGTTATTTCACGGTCAACCGACAAGGAGGTTTTTGGTGAACTGAACGACAATCCTACTGTCTGGAAGGTGTCATTGGAAGGGACTGGAGACAATCCTACCAGAAAAGATTGCATGAACAATGGATATATTCGAATCGGATGGAGCGGGTATGGAAACGTGGAAGACTTCAATGACTTTACAGAGTTTGAAGATGGGGGTAAAAATGTGCTTCGCGCGTTCCAATCATCTATGCAAATCGGAGATATAGTTTTGTCCTGCTATTCAGCCAAAGAAATAGATGCTGTTGGAATAGTTACAGGTGACTACGAGTACCGGGAAGAAGGCGGTGATTATCCAAGGTACAGAGCGGTGAAATGGTTGGTCAAAGGGATTAAGGAAAATATCGTTGACCTAAACAAAGGAAAGACCTTTACCCTTTCTACAGTTTATCGCGCGAATATTTCAGCTGAAGAGGCGCTGGGTATTGTTAGGAAATACGATTCTGAACAAGTAAAGGTTGACAAACCTTTCGTCTTCATCATTGACGAAATCAACCGAGGTGAAATATCAAAAATTTTCGGTGAGCTGTTCTATTCCATTGACCCTGGCTATAGGGGTGAAAAAGGCATGGTGCAAAGCCAATATCAGAATCTCATCGAAGAGGGCGACATCTTCAAAAAAGGTTTCTATGTGCCAGAAAATGTCTATATCATCGGAACGATGAACGATATTGACCGCTCGGTGGAAAGCATGGACTTTGCCATGCGCCGTAGGTTTACTTGGAAAGAAATCACGCCTGAGGACACCCAAACCATGCTCGACTCGCTGCCTTGTGCAGATGAGGCTAAGGCGGCCATGAAACGATTGAACGAAGTCATTGCTGGCACTGGCGGTTTGGGTGCTGCCTATAGCATAGGCCCGTCCTATTTCCTAAAGCTCGGAGAGAACGGAGGTGACTTCAAGAAGCTTTGGGAAATGAACATTGAACCATTGCTGAAAGAATATCTGCGAGGTTTCCGCAAGTCGAATGATATTCTTGACAAGTTCGCCAAGGCTTATTTTGATGTAAAAGAAGCAGCTGAAGAGTTGACAGATGAGAATTAACCTGACAGATAACAACAATTCTAACGAGGGTGCATTCACCAGAAAAGATGTGGCCGCCTTGTTTCCTATAGCGAAAAAGACGGTTGCGGAGCTGTGTAGGGAGAATGAAAACCTGCTCATCTTCCCATACAGCATAGATGAGTCTGATGATAGAATTGGGGATACAACTGTTATGGAAATTGAGAGCACCAGTGACCCTGACAAAGTACACGTAAAAACTGGCAATGTGATGGGATTCATTGGCGTGGGCAATCTACAAATCAAGATAAAATCGAGATTCGATGTGGGAAGAGATGACTTCCTGCTTCACTATATGCTTCAGCGTGTGTTGTCGTTCAACCTGTTTGATCTCAACCATAACAACGAGCAGGAAGACGTGTTTGATTTTATCATGTTCATGTTTCCGTACTTCCTGAAAACAGCGATGCGCCAAGGCATTTACAGGGAGTACCAGAACTATAGGTATAATGATGCCCACTTGAAAGGAACCGTGGATGTTGGCAGGCACATTGCGAGAAACACACCTTTCGTTGGTGACTTCGCTTATTCAACGCGAGAGTACAGTTATGACAATAATATGACTGAGCTCATCCGGCATACTATTGAGTATATGAAAACGAAAAAGTATGGCCAAGCAGTGTTGAATATTGACGGCGAGACAAAAGAGAACGTGGCGGCCATCATTGAGCACACACCGTTATACGACAAGAATGAGCGAAGCAGTATCATCAGCAAAAACCTGCGTTTAAGGATGCACCCATATTATACAGAGTACCGACCGTTGCAAACCCTGTGCTTGCAGATCTTACGGATGGAAGAAGTAAAGTACGGGGAAAGTGATGATGTGATTTGCGGCATCCTGTTCGATGGTGCCTGGTTGTGGGAAGAGTACGTCCATACCGTTCTTGACGGGCTGGGCTTTGTGCATGGAGAAAATAAGCTTCGCAAGAATGGTATTTATATTTACGAGGGACGAAGAGGAGTCAGATACCCGGATTTCTATAAAGACGATTTTGTGCTTGATGCTAAGTATAAGAGGTTGGGGAGCTATAAATCGGTAACAAAAGTTGACCCTAACGACCAAAATCAGGTTATTGTTTATGGGTCGGCAATTAAGGCGAAAAGAGGTGGTTTTGTGGCACCACTGATGCAGAAACAAACGGAGATACCTAAAGAGTATTTTAAAGAAAACCATTTCGAGCTTGCCATCTATGGTATAGAAATCTGCAAGTCGGCGAAGACGTATGCAGATTTCTGTGACAGCATGAAGGAAATGGAGCTGGCATTTATTGAATCATTGAAGTTGTAAATCTATTGTACAATGGAGAAAATAGGCATAGACATGGATTCAAAGGAGGTTGGAGTTAAGTATTATGAGTATGGTATGAAGCTCTTGAAGCAATACAAGTATGATAGAGCGAATGCCTATTTTCGGGTTGCATACGATTTGTTGCAAGAGCATAAATCAGTAGAATGCTATCCCGACCTGTGTTATCGCATCTATTGTGGGATGTCGCCGTATTCTTCACCATACGACAGGATTCCATTCTTGGAAGAGGCTTTAGAAGGTTTCAAGCGACTTGCTTCGATGGGGATGGATGTTCCGACAAAGAAGATGAAGGAAATAGAAAAGAGTTTAGAGTTTGCACGTTACGAACAAGCGGAAAACAATTGCAAAGAAGTTGTTACGTCAACTGCTGCATCTAAGGTGAAAGGTCTTGAAAAGATAAACGAATTCTTAGGGTATGACTACACAAACAGATGTCAGTTCCATGATGCAGAAATCTATGACTTAACATGGAAACGAAATGAAGTAGTATTGCGAATCAATATCAATTATGAGTGTATCGCAACATTTCGATTCATTGATGCGGTGGAAATGAAGGGGGCATTTGAGCTGCCGTATCTATATGAAATGAAGTTCCGCATGTATAACTGTTTTGTTGAATGTTCTCTGGATGGTGTAGGAGTTACAATCACCAGCGAAGAAGTTGTTTGCGAGAAGGTGGAGAAGTATGAGGATAATAACGAAGATTAGATAATGAAAACTTCTAAAATGTATTTTTGTCAAAAATTTCAGCGATATGAAAGTAAGTATGTATATTAAGAACAATGGCTGTTCTTTCCGTTACCATCTTGATGCAGAGTTTCCATGTGCGCCCAGAGTTGGGGAATTTGTGTCAGTTGATTGGGATCCCGTGAAGGAAGCCATCATAAACAATGACGACCTGTTTGATTATTGTGAGTTTCTGCCGCGCGACTTGGCCGAATGGTATATTAATCCAAGAAAGCAAGAGACGAAACCAAAACCAACGAAGGATCAATTATGGGAGGGATTATGCTTTGATACTGTTGGTGAGGTTGAATCCGTGCATTGGGTTGTCAGGGATGGTGTAGCGCAGTGTGAGATTGTGTTAGAGGATTTGGAGCGACACAGTAGCTGATTTGTGGCTTATGCCGCATCACAGATTCTCCTATCATAAGGATAGGCAAAATATCAAGAAGCCCCGGACATCCCAGATGCTCGGGGCTTTGCTTTACTTGTATGCGATGGAAGGACTTATAGGACGGATGGAGCTTAGATTTTATAACTCCAAGGCATTGGGATTAAGTAGGAAGTCGTAGATGCTCATCGTGGTGATGCCTTGCTCGTTGCGATGGACGAGGCTTTCCTCGCCAGTGATGATGATCTTTTTGAATGAATCGTTTACCTTGGTCAACGAGGCTTGCTCTTGTTGCTCCTTGCTCTCGCTGTTCATGCGGAAGGCCGATTGGATATAATAGCGTTTGCTGCCTTGGTTGCATACAAAGTCAATCTCCAGTTGGGAACGCTTTTGCTTGCCGTTATCGTCGCGGATGACCACGGGGACGACCCCCACATCAACGTTGAAGCCTCGAATCAACAGCTCATTGTAGATGACGTTTTCCATTATGTGGGTCTTTTCGTCCTGACGGAAATTGATGCGAGCGTTGCGCAATCCCATGTCGGAGAAATAATACTTTGACGGGGTGTCGATATACTTCTTGCCTTTGACATCATAGCGCATGGCCTTTGACACAAGAAACGAGTCGCAAAGGTATTCGAGATAGTTCTTGATGGTTTCGGGGTCGATGGTCACTTGCTTCACGCTTTTGAAGGTCTTGGACAGCTTGGTGGGGTTGGTGAGGCTTCCGATGGACGAAGAAATGATGTTGAGCAGTTCTTCAAACTCTTCTTCGTGCCTGATCTGATAACGCTCCTTGATGTCCTTGATATAGGTCTCTTCAAACAGGTTCTTCAGATATGCTGATTTCTGCTCTTCCGTCTTATAGGTGAGTATCAGGGGAAGGCCTCCGAATGTCATGTATTCGTCCAAGCCCAATTGTGTGCTTCCGTTGTATGCGGTCATGAACTCAGCAAACGAGAGGGGATAAATCTTTACCTCGTCGCCTCGGCCACGGAACTCGGTGATTACATCCTTTGAGAGGAAGCGGGCATTTGAGCCGGTCACGTACACGTCCGCATTGGGAACATCGAGATAACTATTCAGCACATCCACGAACTCATCCACCATCTGCACCTCATCGAGCAGGATGTAGTGCATCTGCTCGTCGACAAACTTTCCGTCAAGATATTCAAGGAGTGCATCAGGATTGCGGAGCTTCTTGTTTCTGCGGTCCTCCAGATTCACCTTGATTATATGATCGTCGTCCACGCCGATTGATTTCAAGTATTTGGTGAACAGGTTGAACACCAGGTATGATTTTCCGCATCGGCGGACACCAGTCACGACTTTAATCAATCCATTGTGCCGACGGTCAATCAGCTTCTGCAAATATAAGTCTCGTTTGATTTCCATTTATTCGGTTTTTGTGTCACATGTGACAGTTTTATCGGATGCAAAAGTAGGGTTTTTATTCTAAACCGCAAGGAGTTTTGAGAATAAACCTTATATTTGCGGCATGAAAAACGAGAAACAACAAGCTGCTGCAGCGGCGGCGTTTGCCGAGCGGTGGAAGGGTCGCGGATATGAGCGCGGCGAGTCCCAGCTGTTTTGGGCCGACTTATTAAGCAATGTGTATGGCGTGGAGGATTTGCCCTCCTTCATCCGCTATGAAGAGCAAGTGAGTAGCATGGTGGACTCCACCAACTTCATCGATGGCCACATTCCATCGACGAGGGTGCTGATTGAGCAGAAATCCATCAACAAGGATTTGAGGAAGGGCATCCCGCAAAGCGATGGCTCCGTGCTGAATCCTTTCCAGCAAGCGAAGAAATATGTGGCCAATATGCCGCTATCTCAACATCCGCGTTGGATTGTCACCTGCAATTTTTCCGAGTTCCTGGTCTATGACATGGAACAGCCTAATGGCGAGCCTGAGCAGATCCTGTTGGAGAACCTGGGCAAGGAGTATTACCGCTTACAGTTTCTCGTGGACTTGAAGAGTGAGCATATTTCCAAAGAGATGCAGGTGTCGATGAAGGCCGGCGAGATTGTTGGCCGCATCTATGATGCGCTGCTGAAGCAGTATGACGACAATTCGCCTGAGGCCTTGCGTTGGCTGAACATCCTGTGTGTGCGTATCGTGTTCTGCCTGTATGCCGAGGATGCCGGAGTGTTCAGGCATGACCAGTTCCACGACTTCCTTTCGCGTTACGATGCCGATGATATACGGCGGGCATTGAGCGACCTCTTTGAGGTGCTCAACACGCCTTTGGAGAAACGCAGCAAGTACCTTAAGGAAGACCTGAAGGCTTTCCCCTATACCAACGGTGGACTGTTTGAAGAGGCGATTGAGATACCTCAATTCACCGAGGAACTGAAACAGACGCTTCTCCAGAACGCAAGCCTTGATTTCGACTGGAGCGAGATTTCGCCCACCATCTTCGGGGCTGTGTTTGAGAGCACATTGAACCCAGAAACAAGGCGCAGCGGGGGTATGCATTACACCTCGATAGAGAATATCCATAAGGTGATTGACCCGCTCTTCCTGAACGACCTTCGTAGCGAGCTGGATGGGATATTGGAAGAGAAGGTGGAGAAGACGCGCCTGCGTCGTCTCGATGAGTACCAGGACAAATTGGCTTCGCTGACCTTCCTCGACCCTGCCTGTGGCAGCGGCAACTTCCTGACCGAGACTTACCTGAGCTTGCGAAGGTTGGAGAACGAGGCTATCCGTGAGCGGTATCATGGCCAGTACCAGATTGGGGCCTTCCTGGATCCTATTAAGGTGAGCATCCACCAGTTCTACGGCATCGAGATTAATGACTTTGCTGTGACAGTGGCCACTACCGCGCTGTGGATTTCGGAAGCTCAGATGCTGACCAAGACGGAACAGATTGTGCAGCATGACATTGACTTTTTGCCGCTGAAGAGCTACGCGAATATCAAGGAGGGCAACGCGCTGCGGGTGGATTGGAACGATGTGGTACCAGCGGAAAAGCTGGATTATATCATGGGCAATCCGCCGTTTGTGGGATTTACATTTATGACTGCGGAACAGAAAGAAGATGTTGAAGTGCTTTATCCTGGCATTAAGAACATTGATTATGTGAGTTGTTGGTTCAAAAAGGCTTGTGAGTACACCAGAGGAACTGATGTTGAATGCGCTTTTGTTTCGACAAATAGTATTACCCAAGGTGAAACGGTTGGCCGAATGTGGGAATCTTTAGATGTTCAAATCAATTTTGCCTGGCCAACATTCAGATGGGATAGCGAGGCAAGCGAGAAAGCCCACGTTCACTGTGTTATCATTGGTTTTTCACACAATGAGCGCAAACACAAGTATTTATACAATGATGGAGGACCTGTAGAATGTCACAATATAAATGCATATCTAGTCGATGCTCCAAGTATGATTGTCAGCAGCCGAAACAAGCCTTTGTGCAATGTTCCTGCGATGATTTATGGCAACAAGCCTGCTGATGGCGGTTGTCTGATTTTCACCAAAGAAGAAAAGGATGAATTCCTCAAACGAGAGCCAAAAGCAAGGCGATGGATGCATACTCTTATCGGTGGAGCTGAGTTGATCAATAACAAACCATTGCTGAATGACAAACTGCGCTATACATTATGGTTGGATGGGATTAGTCCAGATGAATTACGAAGAATGCCAGCCGTATTGGAACGCATTGCTGCATGTAAAGAAGCAAGGTTAAAGAGTCCAGCTGCAGCAATCAGGAAGTTTGCCGAAACGCCTCATTTATATGCTCAACGCACTCAGCCTAATATTCCTAAACTGGATGAGTATGGTGTGCCTCTTTATGAAGATGGTGTGAAGCATTTTAATCTCTTAGTACCTGAAGTCTCGTCAGAAAGACGCAGATATGTGCCAATGGGTTATATTGCAAATGAAGTCGTAACAAATAATCTTGTTAAGCTTATTCCAGATGCTTCCATATACCATTTTGGCATTTTGGTCTCTAATGTACACATGGCATGGATGCGTGCCGTGTGTGGAAGGCTGAAAAGTGACTATCGGTATTCCAAAGATGTTGTTTATAATAATTTCCCATGGCCATCGATAACAGATGCTCAAAAAGAAAGAATTGAAAAGACCGCTCAGGCCATTTTGGATGCCCGCTCATTATATCCTAAAGCTTCTTTGGCTGACCTTTATGATGAACTAACAATGCCAATGGAACTTCGCCGCGCTCATCAGGAGAACGATAGGGCGGTGATGGCAGCGTATGGTTTCGACTTGAAGATGACGGAGAGCCAATGCGTGGCGGAGCTGTTTAAGCTGTATCAGGGGATGGTGAAGTGAGACTGCTTGCCCCCCCTTGCAAAGGGGGAGAAAAGAACGTAACAATATGAAAAAAGCTAAAAAAGAACATAGGAAATGCACTAACGATGCGTTGAAAGAGATGCTTAGTGCTTGCCCCGAGATAATAGATGAATTAAGGAAGCGCTCTGCCGTAACAACAGGAGATTGGATAGATCTATATGACCTCTTGCTTTTTGAGCATGGAATGTCATTCGGCATAGACCCTGTCAGCAAAAACGACACGGACACCGTCCTTTTCTATGGCTATCATTATAGTATTGATGGCGAGAAGATAGAGAGATTTGATTGCGAAGAAATCAAATCATTTGCTGAGGCACAACTTCAAGCCGTCCACGATACGATGTATAGACTAAGAGAAAGACTATGATAGTTGGATAAAAGTTGTAAATTTGCAGCCGTAAAAAGACATAAATAATAGAGCTTTACGCTCTGCTTCCTGTCAACGAAATCTGGGAAATTTCAACAAACTACAACGGGAACAGAACGATAAGGCTCGCGCCGATAGGCGTGAGCTTTTCGTTACTTTTGTTGTAGTGGTTCCCCAGAGCCCGTTGACGAAGGTGCGGATTGTCTCACGCTTCTTTCTTTTGTGCAAGACGATAAGTGAGAGGCTCAAAATACTCGAAAATGACCAAAGAAGAGCAAAACAAGCTGTTTTCTGATATGAAAAGCAAGTTACAGGCGGCACAAGAAATCTTGGAAAGGCTTGACCATGAAGATGACCTTGAAGCCAGTGAATACGCGGCTTCGCTGATGGAAGTGGTCAGGCTTCACCAAGCCTTTGCAGAGGAATATCAACAAATAGATAAAGGTTGAGATAATTGTTTCCTCACAATAGTTCAAGTGAGGAAATGAGGAAATGAGGAAACGGCCTCATTCCTCGATAATGATTTTGTATTCGCTGTGTTTTATTCCAGCATCATCCCAGGCTTTTTGAAGTGCATCTACAGTTTCCTTCCCTTTCCGGGTCCGTATGGTGCAATAAAAGCACACAAATAGCAAGCGACGCTTGATGACGTTTGATTTTACCACTATGGGATGGATAGCGGCGTGAGCTGGGAGGGTGTAGGTTGCGATGCGAATGGTGGTAATCATATCATTCAGTTTTTGTGGGTTTGGCAATGTTCTGGAGGGCGACTATGTTGTACTCGTCGCGTGGGATGCCAGCGCTTTGCGCTGCAATGTTGATGACATCGACGAGGTAGGCATAGTCCTTTTGATAGATGGTGGCCGAGAATGTGAGGCCACAAACGCCGACGTAGCCGATATGGGCACCGACGATAGCGGGACGGATGGCACGATAGGCGGACATGGTGTAGGCTTCGATGAGGATTACTGATTTCATAGTATGTGAGGTTAGGTGTGTGAATGTCAGGGGGTGAAACCCCTGGTTAGGGTTGTGTCACCCCTTCGGGGTTCTTGCGGTACTGGCCAGTTGAGGGGTGCAATAGCTGGCCAGATTTGATGAAGAATTGCAGGTAACGCTCAGCGGTTTTTTCGGTGATGTTGAGCGAAGCGGCGGTTTTGATGTAGGTTGGGCGGTCGAAAGTTTCAGGCAATGCTGCCAGGAACTTTTCGCGGGTTTCGGCTGCGATAACTTGACGGCCTTTCAAGACAGGTGCCTTGGCGTTGCGAGGCAGCGCCTGAAAGACAGCTGCCGAGTGCTGCAGCAGGACTTTGACCATGGCCAAGGCAGTGTCGAAGTCGGCATCGGAGCAGACCATGCGAAGTTTTTTATCTCCACTCTTGGCGGACTTCGGCGCATCGTCGATGCGGCGAAGGACGGTCAAGATCATCGCGAAGCGAAAGAGGATGAGACCGAGGCGGCGAACTGTGGCCACGATTTCGTCGCCGAGCAGCTGAGCGAAGCGAAGCTGCGTGGCCTCGAAGTAGGCATTGAACTGGTCCATCTGGGAACGGCTGAGGGTGAACTGGACTGGCCGCTTGGGGAACTTCTTCAGGAAGGTGAAGAAATCGCGGCCTATCTCCTTGAACTTCTCATCAGCCGTGGTGCCACCATGGGAGGCAAACATGTTGTGCCAGACCAATTCGGTTTCCATGACATAGAAGATGAAACGGCTGAAGAGGCCGTTTTCAGCATCAGGGATGAGATTGAAGATTTGCTGCGGTGTGCCGGACAGGACAGCGGAGAATTTGGGCTTCACAATCTCGACGTATTCATGATCTTTCTTGCGGAGATAGGAAATCGTTTCATGGTGAAACGCTTTCCTGAATCCGTCGGAATAGTTGCCGAGGTCGGAATTGAAGGCATTGGCCAAGGTGTCGCCTTCTGTCTCGAACAGAAGGCCGACACCGTTGTTTTGGGCGAGGGTCTGATAGACGACAGTGGCCGTGCTGTTGGCAGGGACGAACAAAGTGAGGAACGGCGGTTCTTTGGGTGGCACTTCGAGGGTGTTTTTGCGGTTGACGGCATAGGCCACTTGGGCAGCTTCGTATTTCTTCATCTGCTTCTTGTACTTCTCACGGAGCGCCTGGTGCAACGGCGCAGCGAGATGACGGCACAAGGAGAGCCGTCCTTTGCCAGCCGATGCGCTGGCGGTGACGAAGAGGAAGAGATTGGCGAAGACCTCGCGACAGTCGTACATACCATATACATTCGGGATGCAGGCCGAAAAGACAGTGAGTGAGCCGAGGATGAGGATGTCGGCATCGACATCCGAGACCGAGTCGGCGATGATGCGCTGCATGATGGATGGGAGGCTGGAACGGATGGATTGGGAAAACGATGGCAAGGGTTCATGATATGCGGACGAGCCGTCCGCAAGCCTGGAGTTTTCCTCATTCCTCATTTCCTCATTCGGATTTCGTGAGGAAAATGGGTGAGATTGCGGGGCGCAGCCCGCAATGAGGTCGGGACGGAGCAACGAGCCAAGACCATCGGAAGATGGTGCTGGTAAGTTGATTCCGTGGGACTTGGCGATGTGGAAGAGGGTGGCGATGGTGATGGGAGCTTTGCCGGACGGCATCCTATGACGGAGGCAAGCGGCATACTGTTTTTGGGCTGTTTGGGGGTCATAATTGGGGTAAAAAGCCGAAATTCTGTGGAAAAAAGGCTCACCATCGGCACCAAATTCGTGTGCGAGGGCGAAGCCGATGCTGCACCAGTCGCCATAATCGGCGGTGATGTCGGTGGCCGACCGCTCTATCAGGACGGTCAGGGCCTCGACGGAATCAGCGACGGAAGTGGCGTAGGTGGTTTGTGGTTTGGTCATGACAAAGCTGGGTTGATGTAGGCATTAGGGTCGAATGGAAGGAAACAGGCACGAGAAACGTCCTTGCACTTTTCATCGACATCGAGGGAATAGGTGGTGTGGAGGTAATGTTGGACGGCATAGAAGAACAGGGGGTGATAGGAAGCGGGCGTTTCGACAGGGAAGAAACGCTCGCGGTAGGCGTAGTTCTGTTCCATTGAGACGACCCATTTGAGGCCGTCACCTGAAGGGCTGCGGAAGAGCAGCATGGTCTCAAAATAGGGGTCGTTCAGGAGTGTGAGCGCGACGGCTTCGACATCTGAGAGATGGTCGAAGTCGAAGCACACGAGATAGGAATGCCGGATGAGTTTGTCGGCTTTGCGCTGCTGGAAAAGGCCGGAGAAGGTGCAGAAGTCGAAGTTTGATCTCTTGAAGGCCGGGCGTTGCGTGGATGGCAGCGAGCGCAGGCGAGCTGTGGCCTGTGCCGACACGCCACTACGGATGTAGTTGTAGGCATCGGCCAGGGAGAACTCCATGGTGGGCTGCTTGCTCTCTATCGGCTTGGTGAAGAAGGAGAAACGGGAGAACGAAGCGACCGCCGTGACCGGAGGGCACACTGGATGCGAAGGGATGAACGGTTGAGGTCTAACGAGCGTTTCCATGGTCTTTTATGATTTTATGGTTCTCGATGAATGCCTGGACTTCATCCAGCTTGTAGAGACAGTAATGGGTGTGCACCTTGTAATAAGGCAAGCCCATGGTGCGGAGCTTATCCAAGGTGCGACGGGAGCAATGGAGCAGCCGCATGACATCGCCAGAGTCGAGCCAGAGTTTGGAGAGGTTGGGATGGGTCAGGGTGACTTCCTCTTTGTTGACATAGCTTTGCAGATTGTTCATGGACGGCCTCCTTTCGTGGCTTTGCGTGCTTTCAATGGTATGCGGACGGTTTCATCGTCGTCGACGGTGAAATCTTCGCCAAGGATCCAGGCGTCAATCTCTGACTTGAGGAATTGGAGCTTGGCTCCGGCTTTGTGGTAAGGGATGGCTTTTTTCCAGACCCATGAGTAGATGGTTTGGCGGGCTGGCTTGCCGGGGAGGTAGATGATGAGGTCGTCGACGCTCATCCATTGTTTTTGAGGCTGGCCATCGCGGTCGGCGATGGACTGCAGCATGGTCTTCATTTCGCCTACGTCTTTTATCAGCTGTGAGACGGCATTGGGTAGGCTGTCGAAAGACAGGGGTTCGTTGGATTGGTACATGACGTGAATTTTTAGTGGTTGTTTTCGGCGGCTAAATACGAGCTAAAACTTCACGCGGTTACATCAGTAAGGTGTTACTTATGTACGTTTTTTCTTGTTTTTCCCAGCTGGCTTGTTTAGAAGGGCTTGCGCCAAAAGGATGAAGATGGCCTCTGTCGTTTCTTCGGTGCAACCTTGTTGGAGCGACCTGCTGTAGGTGGCAGTGGCATCGGAGAGATCGATGTCGAACAAATCGCCAATGGTTTTGAAATACTCCTTTTGCGTCGGTTTCTTCCTTGTCTTACGGTCAATGATGCATCCGGATTCATAAAGTGCCAGGAAGACGCGAATGAGGTCGATTTCGGAGATTTGTTTGCTGATGGCCAGGTGGGATGTGTAGGTTGAGGCGAGTTCATCGTTATGCAATCCTTCCTTGGTTTTCACCATCTCTTGGAAATCTCCGTTGATGTCGGCAAGGAGGTAGGTCAGCACTTTATAGAGGTTGGCCGTCTTGACCTTGTCGACGGCTTGAAGCAGGTCTTGGACATGGACATAGCCATGACGAGCCGCTTCGATTGTATCGAGAGGTAGAAGATATTGGTTTTTCTTGTCGGTTAATGGCGATGGAATGGATGCACAGAGCGCATCATATTGTTTCTGAAGGGAGTGATACTTTTCTTTCCAATCTTCCTCAGGCTCATCAAGTTCGTTGGCCAGTTGTTCAAATGTCTTGAAATAGTCAGAATTAACATCTACTGCACGTTTGATGGATGAGATAAGGAAACGGCTCTTCCTGTCGTTGCGTAGCCGTAGCAGCACGAAATCGACCGACAGGACGATTTCTGCCGCGTAGGTGTCGAGAAGACGTTTGCGGACTTTGAAGAAATGATTCTGGACAAAGTTTTCTTCGGGGTGCTGCTCTTTTGCGAAATCGTTCATCAAAGAATACGCTTCCCTGAAAATCACGTGCGCGGGATGCCAGATAGGATAATGCCTGTTGCTGGCGGTGTCGAACGTGTTGATTTCAAGCAGGGTTTCATAAATCATTTCGTTAAGTGGCCCCAAGACGGGGTCATTCAGATAGCCGTCCAGGTCGGCATGGATCTTAAATGATGATATTGCTGTCATGGCTATAAAGATTTAAGAGTGCGCGAAATGGAGGGATAAAAAAAGCCCAGCGGAGCGCCGGGCTTTTGATTCATTCTTCGTCTTCGTCAATCTCTGGATCGATGAAGAGGAGGTTGTTTACCTTCAATCGCTTCTTTGGGCTGATGGTGCCTTGATAGCCTCGGAGGACGTTCTTGGAATCGACGTGGCCGACCATGGCATCGATGAAGGCATCGGAGATGCCATGCCAGGTTAGCGTGGTGATGTAAGAATTACGAGCGGTGGAAGCGGTGACGGGACGGATGCCGAGCTTTTCACAAACGCCTTTCATGCCTTTGCGGATTTGGCGGTTGAAGTCGTGGGTGCGGCTTTCCATTTCCGGCTCATACTTGGCATCACGGAGGATCTGCGGGAATACGAGCTTGCCTTTCACGGGCTTGCTGGCGTATTTGCCGAGCAGCTTCTCCAATGGTTCCGTGACGGGAATACGGACGGTTACCTTCACCTTGTCGGCTATCTTGCCACGGATGTAGGACAACTCCTTATTATAGAAGTAGTCGTCGTTCCATACGAGGGTGGACAGGTCTTTCAGATTGCTGCCGTTGCAGAGATAGAGGATGAGCCACCAGTCGGCGGCTTTTCTCCCGGGGCCTTTATAATCGCGAATCTTCACGATGTCGGTGACTGGGATGTAGTCCTCTTTGCGACGGGTGCCTTGCTTGATGGAGAACTTGGGCACCTCGCCGATGATCTTCTTTTCGCCCAGGCTGTTCATGACGGCACGGAGGGCGCGAAGATAGATGCTCTTGGTGGAGTCGGACAGGCCGGCCTCATCCATCGAAGCCGTCCATTGCTTGATGACGTTCTCGTCAACGAAAGACGGGGGGACCTTGGATTTCTTGCCTTTGACGACAAGCGTTTTCTCCTTGGTGCGTTTCTTGGTGAGGCTTGTGATGGAACAGCCAAGGAAACGATAGAAGCTCTTGAGGGCTGTGCTGTACTGAAGGCGGGTCTTCTCGGTGTTCTTGCTCTCGCCAAACTGGATCCAGTATTCGAGGAGCGTGGGGGCTTCCGGTGTCTTGGTCTCAGGGTTGGCGATGGCCTTTTTGAGATTCTCAAAGGTGAATTTCTTCTCGACATTGAGAGCGACGACGGCATCATAGATTTTGGTGAAGGCCTTCGTGACTTGGCTTTTGGCCTTGTGGAGGGGTGAAGAGCCGTTTTTGAGGGTGAAGATTTTGGCGTAGTCGTCGTCGGAAACGCAGACTCCAGTTGCGTGGAGCCACTTTTCGCCTTGGTAGGTTACACGGATGTAAATGGGGTAAGTACCGTCCTTTTTTTGGCGCCTGATATCTAGGAAAGCGCGGAGGTAAACTTGCTCCGAAGCGTTTTTGAGCATCGGCTCATAGGCAGAGGGGTTAATTTTCATTTTTCTAACAATTTGGTTATCTATGCGTTGCTTTGTATTTTTTGCCCATGGGATGGGTTGAAATTTGCCCATGATTTGCCCATGTGATTAAAAATACATGCAAAAATACATATAAATGATGATATATGCAAGTGTTTGATAAAGAAATAATTAAAGAAAAATGTAAGTGGTTGATAATGTGGGAAAAGTGTGTTTTTATGCTTTGGGAGCAGGGGGTCGAAGGTTCGAATCCTTTTGCCCCGACAAAACAAAAAAAGGAACGGCATGCCGTTCCTTTTTCGTTTTTACCAATCAATGCTTATTCTTCTGTCAAGTCAACTATAGGAGCCTCGGGAGCGTTCTTCCTCACCGAAGCAATGCCATTCTTCATAGTTGCCTGGCTAGCATACATCTGGCTCGAACCGATGACTTGGCCATTGGCAGCCATCAAGTTGAAATACGGCTTGCCATTAGATGCTTCCTTAACAGCAAAACGCTTTTCGTCCAAGCAGTTTTTCTTAACGGATTCAACACCGTTGAGGCAAGAAGCCTTGGTCTTGTAGCCTTCGCTGGTTAGGATAACTTGACCGTTAGTAGCTTTCAGATTGAATTGAAACTCACCGTTCTTTCTAGTTTTGATTTCAAATTTACCCATAATTATCAGTTTTAAGTTGGTTTACGCTGCAAATATACATTTTTTTCGTTGCATAACAAAAAACACGTAATTTTTTATTGAAGCCTCGCAAGCAGCTCATCACGATAGCTGGCACCCACGGGTATTTTGGTACCCGCCACGGTGACATCCGATTTGTCAAGGTCCTGGATCTGCTTGAAAGAGACAATATAAGACTTGTGGACACGCACGAACTTGTCCTTCGGGAGTATTTCCTCAAGGTCCTTTAACGCAAACAAAGCCGTGATGCGACGTTGTGTCGTATGGAAAGTCACATACTCGTGCTGCCCCTCGATGAAAAGCAAGTCGTCGTAGTTGATCTTATACAGCTTGTAGTCGGCCTTCACCGTGATGAAGTCGTTGGAACGGCTGATAGTGTCGTGCGGCAGGTCATCCCCTTT
>JAFWRA010000226.1 GCA_017508895.1 Bacteroidales bacterium | reverse complement strand
CAGTGGCGCAAAGCGGCAGTCAGGTGCAAAATGAATTAAATAACAGATTAAAAATCATAGAATATGAAAAATTTAAAGATTTGCACCCTGCTTGCAGCCCTGTTATTGATGGGCGGGTGGAAAATGCAAGCGCAAGAGTATTTACCTATCGCCCAGAAAGGAAACGAGTGGCATACCCTTTCTACTACGTTGTTTGGTTATTCAAATTATGTCAATTGGTGCTCGGGAGACACAATCATTGGAGATGTCCGATATATGAAAATCATGGGCACTTTGGATGATGGCTACCCTCATCTGTTCACGGTGCTTAAGGAAGAGGGCGGAAAAGTATGGAAACGCCATTTGAATACTTCAATGGAAACATTGCTTTATGACTTCACTGCCAACGTTGGCGACACTTTGTGTTTTGGTGAGCCTGGAGCTTCTTTTGTCCTTGATTCCATTAGCATGGTACGAATTGGCGATGTTGACAGGAGAAAGTTTTGGTTTGGATTGGAATATGACGGTTTGGGAAACCCTCGCGCCAAGGAAACATGGGTTGAGGGCATCGGCAGCGATTTTGGATTGCTATGGAGTGGGTACTACGGCGTTTATGACGGCTGGCATTGCTTGCTGTGCTTCCATCAGAGAGGAGAACTCATTTGGCAGAACCCTGAATACAACACATGCACCTATCCCTATGATGCCGTTGAGGAAAACAAAGATTCTGAAATATCTGTTTATCCCAATCCAGTAAGGGATAGAGTTGTAATTGAAGGCATTGAAGCTGTTGAGATACAAGTTTACAACACCCTTGGGCAGGTGGTGAAGACCGTGCGGGGGACGAATGAAATCCCCGTTGCAGACTTGCCGCAAGGGGTTTATATGCTGCGTGTCACGGATGCGGATGGAAAAGTTTACACTAATAAGATAACGGTACGATGAAAGCAACAAGATTTTACACCCTGCTTGCGCTCCTGATGATGGCGGGAGGGGTGACGATGCAAGCGCAAGAGTATCCTCAAGACCTCGAAGTGATTTACAGGTCGGATAATGTCAGGGTTACAAGTGTATATTGTATTGACGAAAATGCTTTCCTTGCATTTGCAGCAACCGATTCAGGAAGCCGCGCACTGATGAAAATCACATACGAGGGCGAAATCCTTGATTCCATCAGTTTGCCCGATAACCGACTGGAATTGTGGCGGCATGCCAATTTCATGAATGGGAAACTCCGTTATGTCTCGTTTCGTTTGGATGACAACGACACGCTTCCTCTGCTTTGTGTTGTTGATATTGATCCTGATAGCCTTTCGCTGACTTATACTGGTTACAATTGGGACGGCTCTGACTTCAACCATCCACCAGTAACCCAGTTTTACACAAATATGATTTACCCCGTTTTTTCAAAGGACGGTAGCCTAACTTTGTCATATCCCGTTGACAGTCTTTGGATGATTGACCAAAAAGAATCCATGCACTTGGTAAAGTTTAACAATGAGGGCAATATAATAAAGGAAAGGGTGTTTCGCGACTATAAAGCCTCTTTGACCAACTTTTTCTTCTCGGCACCTGATTCTTTGGGTTTTCGCTTCATTTTGATGAATGAGAGGTATGACTTTGATTGTTACACCCTTGATGCCGACCTTAACACAATCTCTGTCGCTGATTCTGTGGGTAGGGTACACTATTCCAACCAGAATATGAGTGGATGGTTATACGCTATTTCCAACGATGTTTGCTCAATGCGATTCAATCCATACAACGGTCGTACTTATTCGGTTGGCAGTGAAGACGCATGGGTATATCAGGATGAACGAACGAATGTCATCACAACCGTTTACGATGAGGAATTCAACCTTGTGAATTGGACTTTTGGCATCATCAATCCCTATCGTAAGGATGAAGGCTATGGGATGAGTTTTAGTCCTAATGGTGAGGTGTATATGCTTGGTTGGATGGATTTGCCATTATTCAAAGGAACTGGGCAAACGGAAAGCGAGGGATATTACAATGTCTATGTAGGGCTTATGGACGAGGATTTGAACAAACGGAGTGAGATTTACTTCAAGCCCGACTTAAGTTTGGCTCCCAATACCATTTCGGCTTGTCCGGCAGGAGGTTGCATTTTGAGCTGTTTCCGTGGCAAAGATTCTGGATCGACAGACTATTGTGTTTACAGAATCACGCCTAAGGATTTCCTGAATGTAGAGGAGGCTCATTCCCATGGCTTTGCCGTGGCTACGGCCTATCCCAATCCGGGAAGGGATGTGCTGAATATCCGCACGGCCTTGGAAAATGCCCACTTGGAGGTTTTCGACCTCAATGGAAGGCTCATGCATAGCCAAAGAATCACGGACAATGTGACGACTATTGACGCGGCGGCTTGGCCTTCGGGAGTGTATGTCTGGAAAGTTTACACGAATCAAGCCGGCCCTTCGACGGGCTCAGGGACCTTAGTGGAAACGGGGAAATGGATTAAAGAATAACAAATTAAAAATCAACAGAATATGAAAAAGACTACGATTATGTTTGCCGCATTTCTTTTTTCGGCGGCATTGTGTCACGCGCAAGGCGCAGACGGAATGGAAAAAGAAAGGGATTACATAAATTACCCTTATTGGATTGATGAGGTTACAGAGCAGCCCACTGGTTATGTTATTGATGTCAATGGCAATGTAGAAATCTCGACGGTAGAAGGCTTGGCTTGGCTTCCAAGTGTGGTGAATGGCTTGAACGGTTGCATTCCAGATGACTTCAACGGCCGCACTGTGCGACTAACTAACGATATAGACTTTGAAGCCGTGGCAAAATTGCGCTTTACGCCTATTGGCAGCCGGGAGCATCCTTTCAAGGGCACTTTCGATGGAGGTGGTCATACACTTGATGGTTTGTACATTGGACTGAATCAAGGTGGGATAAGCGACGAAGAGACCAATCTTGATTTTGGATTCTTCGGATATATATGTCATGGCATCGTGAAAGATATTACTATCAATTCAGGTGGTCTTGCCAATCGTCACCTTGTTTTTGGGCCGGATTATGAACAATATTACGATGGGGGCATGGTCGGCTTTGCAGATTCATTGTCATTGGTGGATGGCTGCATTGTCAAGATTTTTGTGAGTTCCAGTGGTATGGATGTGAATAATCTTGGAGGGGTGGTCGGACTGAACCGCAATTCCACAATCAGGAATTGTGCTTATGTCTATGGCAATCATGCTATGGGAGCAGGAGACCGCGCAGGAGGCATCGTTTTCAAGAACCTTTCAGAAGGAGGCTATGCTGATGCTGAAATATGCAATTGCTTTTACTACGGATATTTTTTGGAATGTCTTGGAGGAGCGTACGCATTGGGTGGAGTGGCTTGCTTTAACGAGACGGATCCAAAGTCACAAACAGGTGGATATAAAGCTGTTGTGAGGAACTGTTTCGCCGAGAGTATTTCGGTATTGAGAGCCACTTATGACGGCTCAATTGTTGGCAAAAACATGGAAGGTTGCCTTGTGGAAAACTGTTATGGCCATATTTGGAACAACTATGAAAATGCTGGCTTGTTTGGCTTTACTCTGGGCAATATAGCCGAGTGCGCCGAGTTTCTCCCCACAGGTCCCTGCCAACTGGAAACGAGTGTGTTGGCAGGCGGCACTTCAACCGACATCATGGTGGATGCCCTCAACGCTTGGGTGGATGCGCAGGAAAACCCTTCAATTTATAAACATTGGGTGCCAGTATATGAACCTTACAACATCCCGATGTTCGAGGATGGTATTGAAGCTGTTGATGAAAGCAACGAGTCTGTTGCTTTATCATCAGTTTATCCCAACCCCGGAAAAGATGTGTTCAATATCCGCACGGCTCTGCCAAATGCTTATGTCGAAGTGTATGATTCGAACGGAAGACTCATCCACAGCCAAGCCCTCACAGAGAATGCGACGGGGATTGATGCAACGGATTGGGCTGAGGGCGTTTATGTTTGGAAGGTAATAGTAGAGGGGAAGGAATCGGAAGTTGGGAAGTGGATAAAGGAATAAAAACACCTTTGGAGGGATGAAAACAGATCGCGTATTGTCAAAAATAATAGGGACAAGCCGTTTTGCTGCTATTTTTCAAATCATTGAAAAACAATATTTTGAAAAGTTGGCAACAAAAAAAAGTATGGACAAGGCAGGAGTTGCCCCCGAAAAGCTCTTGACAAGTAATCTTTATCATTAACTTTGCGAAAATTTCAAAACCGTAATACAATGAAAACAACAAGACTTTACACCCTGCTTGCGCTTCTGCTG
>JAFWRA010000225.1 GCA_017508895.1 Bacteroidales bacterium | reverse complement strand
GTTTCAAAGCCAATTCAGCAGCAAGCAAATCAGAAAAGATGGCCAGTTGATTCCCATAGAATTCGATGCCATCACGGGAGCAACGAAGACCTCAAACGGCGTTAAGGAAATGATAAACAACACTTTGGAGGCGTATGCACCGTTTTTGAACAAAATGAAAGCCACAAGCAGATGAAATATTTTTATATCATACAATTTTATATCATATAATTTTATTACATTTGCAGAAAATTTCAAAAGATGAACATACCATTCGCATACGGAAAGATTGTGGAAGACGCCGATTTCACCGACAGAACGGAGGAGACGACGCATTTGAAGGGCAATTTCCTTTCGCTCACCAACACGGCCATCATCTCGCCCCGCCGCTGGGGAAAATCCTCTTTGGTAGCCAAAGCCATCAAAGCCACCGAAACCGAACAAAAAGACATCCTGTTCGTGAGGATGAACATCTTCAAATGCGAGACGCCCCAAGAGTTTTACAGCCTTTTCGCTAAAAAAACGATGGAGGAAATCTCGTCATCGGCCGAGTCGTTGCTGTCGAATGCCAAAGAATTCATCGCCCGGCTGCTGCCGAAATTGACGATTTCCGACCCTCTCAGCCAATATGAAATCGCGTTGGGTGTAGACATGAAGTACAATCCCATTGACGAAGGCATTCTGGACCTGCCTCAGCAAATCGCCGAGAAAAAAAAGAAGAAAGTGGTAATCTGCATCGACGAGTTCCAACAAATCGGAGAATTTTCCGGAACTTTGAAATTCCAGAAGATTCTCCGCAGCCATTGGCAAAACCATTCCGATGTCGCATACGTGCTTTACGGCAGCAAGAAACACATGATGTTGCACATTTTCGGGGAATACAACAGCCCGTTCTATCGTTTCGGCGACATGATGTTTTTGCAAAAAATCGCCAACGAGGAATGGAAAAAATTCATCGTCGGAAGGTTTGAGGGCACAAGAAAGTCCATCTCTCCCGACCTTGCCGGTTACCTTGCCGAACAAGTGGAGAATCATCCTTATTATGTCCAACAACTAGCCCAATATGCGTGGTTGCGGACACAAGAAACTTGCACCAAAACCATTGCCGATGAAGCCCTACAAGCCATGTTGGATTCTCTCAACTTGCAGTTTGTCAACCTAATGGACACCCTCACGGAAAAACAGCGGAATTTCCTGTGTGCCGTGAGCGAAGGTGTGAAAAACCTCTCTGCATCCGACACGCTTCAACGCTATCAATTAGGTACCAGCGGGCACATTCGCATATTGAAGGATGCCTTGAAAAAGCGCGACATCATTGATGTGACGGGAAAGGACATCCAAATTCAAGACCCGCTTTTGAAACGGTGGATTGTTCAGGAATACAGCAAATTATAACGCACCATGTCAACCTTAAAGAAATTCATCATAGAACCCCTGAGAAAAACGAATCCCGTCACTGTGTTGGTGCTGGGCATCTGCTCCTGCCTCGCCGTGACGGCCCAATTGAAGCCCGCCTTGGTCATGGGTGCCTCCGTGACCGTAGTGACGGCTTTTTCCAACCTCATCATTTCACTATTACGCAAGGGCATTCCTAATCGCATCCGCATCATCGTGCAATTGGTGGTCGTGGCTACTTTGGTCATTTTGATTGACCAGTTCTTGAAAGCCTTCGCTTACGATGTCAGCAAGCAACTATCTGTTTATGTGGGTCTTATCATAACCAATTGCATTATCATGGGGCGTTTGGAGGCCTTCGCTTTGTCGCACGGGCCTTGGGAATCGTTTTTGGACGGACTGGGTAACGGACTGGGTTACAGCCTCATCCTCGTCATCGTAGCCTTCTTCCGCGAGTTGTTTGGTTCAGGAACGCTGTTAGGCTACCAAGTCATCCCGCAATCATTTTACGAAGCAGGTTATCAAAACAACGGCCTCATGATTTTGCCACCGATGGCATTAATCGTCGTGGGCATTATCATTTGGATTCAACGCACCCGAAACCCCGAAATGCAGGAAAACAACCAAAAATAAGCGGCCATGGAACTCTTCAACCTCTTCATAAAATCCGTCTTTGTAGACAACATGATTTTCGCCTATTTTTTGGGCATGTGCTCATATCTTGCCGTGTCAAAGACCGTCAAGACCAGCGCAGGTTTGGGGCTTGCCGTAACTTTTGTGTTGGTGGTCACCGTTCCAGTCAACTATTTGGTCAACAAATACTTATTGGCACCTGGTGCTTTGGCATGGATTAGCCCCAAATTGGCCTCGATCGATTTGAGTTTCCTGACTTACATCCTCTTCATCGCCATCATTGCAGCCATTGTGCAGATTTTGGAAATGATTATCGAGACTTTCACGCCGTCGCTGTATTCTGCTTTGGGTATCTTCCTCCCATTGATAGCGGTGAACTGCGCCATTTTAGGCTGCTCACTATTCATGCAAGAACGCGGCTTCAACAATGTAGGCGAAGCGGCAGTATTCGGCCTCGGCTCGGGTCTTGGTTGGCTTTTAGCCATCGTTGGCATTGCGGCCATTCGAGAAAAACTACGTTACTCAAAGATACCAAAAGGCTTGCAAGGCGTAGGCATCTCGTTCATTATCACTGGTTTGATGGGTATTGCCTTTATGGCGTTTATGGGCATAAAACTTTAAGCGTATGAACCTCACCACCACCTTGATATTAAGCATCGCTATTTTCTTAGGCATTGTGCTACTGCTCGTCGCCCTGCTGCTCATTGTGCGCAATAAGTTGATGCCCAAGGGCAAGGCGAAAATCACCATCAATGAGGAAAAGGAATTGGAGGTTTCATCAGGCAATTCTTTGATGGCCACATTGTCTGACAATCAAGTGTTTCTGCCTTCGGCCTGTGGCGGTAAGGGCAACTGCGGCCAGTGCAAATGTCGCGTGGTGGAAGGTGGGGGGAGCATTTTGCCCACCGAGGTCGGTTTCTTCTCGCGCAAGCAAATCCAAGAGCATTGGCGCTTGGGTTGTCAGGTGAAAGTCAAGGAGAATTTGAAAATTTTGGTGCCTCAGTCGGTTTTGGATGTCAAGGAATATGAATGTACGGTGGTCAGCAACCGCAACGTGGCCACTTTCATCAAAGAGTTCAAGGTGCAGCTGCCCGAAGGCGCACACATGGATTTCATCCCCGGCTCATACGCCCAAATCCGCATCCCGAAATTCAACCTCAATTATGCCGATTTTGATAAGGAACTAATTGGCGCTGAATATCTTCCTTCGTGGGAGAAATTCAAGATGTTCGATCTGCGTTGTGTCAACACCGAGCCGACCATCCGCGCCTATTCCATGGCCAACTATCCCGCTGAAGGCGATGTCTTCATGCTGACCGTGCGTATCGCTACGCCCCCATTCAAGCCTGACCGTTCTGGCTTTATGAACGTCAATCCAGGCGTGGCCTCGTCTTATATTTTCTCTTTAAAACCCGGAGACAAAGTGCTGATGTCTGGTCCTTTCGGCGAGTTCCATATCAAGGAACATAACACAGCAGTGGACGGCCCTTCGACAGGCTC
>JAFWRA010000224.1 GCA_017508895.1 Bacteroidales bacterium | reverse complement strand
CTCTTGGTGCGGCAGCACAAGCGGACCATCTACACGGTGTGCTACATGTTCTCGCGCAACAAGGCCGAAATCGACGACCTGTTTCAGGAAATCCTCATTCGGCTTTGGAACGGCTTCGACAACTATGAGGGTCGCAGCACCGCGCGGACTTGGATTTACCGCGTCGCGCTCAACACGGCCATCAACCAGGACAAAAAGGAACGCCGCCGCATTGAGACCGTGCCGCTGACCGTAGACATCGACCCCTACGAGGCCGACGACCCACGGACACAGCAAATCCGCGAACTCTACGACCGCATCTCGCGCCTCGACCTCATCGACCGAAGCCTCATCCTGCTTTGGCTCGAAGGCATCAGTTATGATGAAATCGGGGCCATTATCGGCATCACGCCCAACAACGTGGGGGTGAGGCTGGCGCGCATCAAGGAAAAACTGGTGAAAATGTCGAAAAAAGAATGAAAGGGAATCATTATGGAAAACAACGAAAACAACAATCTGAACGAACTGGACCAACTGAAGGCCCAATACGAGACGCTAAAACAGCAGTTCGACCAACAGGAAATCGTCAACGACCGGCTGATGAAGTCTGTCATCCAAGCCAGTACAGGCTTTTTCGGGAAATACCGAAAGTCGATTATCATCGGCTATCCCATTCTTGCCATTTTGGGATTCGTTTTTTGTGCCCATTTTGGTTGTGCATGGTCTTTTGGGGTTGGCATCGTCCTCTTGATGGCTATTTCGACTTTGGTTGAACTTTGGCTCACGCGCAATGTACGGCAACAAGTGGTGGAAAACTCCGACTTGTTCACGCTGTCCAAAAACATGCAGAAACTGAAGACAGGCTATGCCATTTATGTCGTTCTCTTGTTGGTTTTAGGATTTTTGTTTGTCGCGCTTTTCTGTTTCTTTACAATCATCACGCCACATGCTGCATCTGTTGGTCCCGCAGTGATTTACAGGTTTTTGTGGACGGTGTGTATTTCGGGCGTGGCGATGCTGCTTATGGCCATTTTGGTCTATTATTACTTTGCCAGCCATTGCAACAATGTGCTTCGGCAAATTGATGCCATTGATGGAACGCAGCGTGCCCGAAACAACCGCTCGTTTTGGTGCTTCTTGGGTTCAGTGGCTTTGGTGTGTGCCATTGCTTTCGTGCTGGTTACCGGATGGTATAATCCAACCAACCATTACCGCGCAAAGGGTGATTTGTCGAGCGAAGGCAAACTGGAGATTTGGGAAATTTATGCCGACACAACGGTGCTTGAAAAGGATGTCCCAATCTTTATGGAACGATGGCAAAACAATGATTCTCTTGTGCTTATGAAAGGGAATGGCCGGCAAGTAACCATGGAAATTAACGGTATTTCCGTCCACTCACACAAAAGGGAGGAAGGAGGACAAGTGAAACTCTATGCACTGAAAAAGACTACTCCCGAAGGCCCCGCCATCAGTTCGGCGGTGCTTGGAGGCAAGCCAGTGGTGGAACGAGCAACGCATGGCCCGAAATACAGCAACCGAAGACCTGCACAATATGGGGTGTTTGTGGACATGACGCCAGAGGCTGCACAACTCTGGTCGGAGTTTACGCGAAAAGCGGCAAATAGCCCAGGCTCCAATCGCGCAGCCTTCTGCCTCGATGGAGTGGTCTATCAGGAATGGACGATTGTCGGGGAGGTTGTCTCAGGCTCGTTTTTTGTCATGAATGTTTGGACGAAAGACGATGTAAAGGCGTTCTGCAAGAGGATGGTGAAACAGTAACTTGTTGGTTCTGGCGGATTTGCAATCCGACAGCCGTGAGTGGGGGATTTTAAATCCCCATTATCAAGACCGCTGGATTGCAAATCCAGCGGAACAAGATTCTGGAAATGGTCATCGAAAGAGGAATTGGAGATGTTTTGTAATCAATTGATTAAGCAGTAAATAACGCTTTTTTCAAAAAAAAACTCACTTTTTTCTTGACATATTCAAAAAAGTTTTACTTTTGCAGTGTTCTAATAAACTAATACACTAATGCTAATAAGTACGACATACAGATCGCTAGGCGAAAACGAAAAAATGGATTTATTTTCCACTGGATGTAACAAATGTGGGCTTTCTGCGTATTACCTATGGCAATAGTGTTGTGATACCTATTTAATAATCAAGGCAATGATTCGATTGGAAAAAATAAATAAGACCTACTTTGGAGCCCAGCCTTTGCATGTGCTGAAAGGCATCGATTTGGAGGTTGCAGAAGGAGAAATGGTCAGCATTATGGGAGCCTCTGGCTCGGGGAAATCCACCTTATTAAATATATTGGGCATCCTCGACAATTACGACTCAGGTGAATACTACCTCAACGGAAAATTAGTGAAAAACCTCAGCGAGAACGAGGCCGCCGACATGCGCAACCGTACCATCGGATTCATCTTCCAGTCGTTCAACCTCATCCCCTTCAAAACCGCTATGGAGAACGTGGCCTTGCCCCTCTATTACCAAAACGTGAGCCGTAAGAAACGTAACGATTTGGCGATGGAATACCTGGAACGCTTTGGCCTGAAGGAATGGGCCGACCACTACCCCAACGAACTCTCCGGCGGACAAAAACAGCGTGTCTCGATGGCCCGCGCCTTGGTGACCCAGCCCAAAGTCATCCTCGCCGATGAGCCTACGGGGGCCTTGGACAGCAAGACCTCCGCTGAGGTGATGCAAATCCTCCGCGAAGTGAACCAAAGCGGCATCACCATGATTATCGTCACCCACGAAAAAGGCATTGCCTTGCGCACCAACAAAATCATCCACCTGAAAGACGGTGTCATCGAAAACATAGAAATCAACAACCCCGACAATATCGACTTCGATAAGGAAATTAAGTAATGGACTTCTGGCGCGAGATATTCATGGCCTTGAGCCGCAACAAGTTGAGGACTTTCCTCACGGGATTCGCCATCTCGTGGGGCATTTTCATCCTCATCGTACTGCTCGCTGCCGGCAATGGCATCATCAACGCGATTGGTGAGGAGTTCAGCGACCAGTCCAGAAATGTCTATACCATATATTGGGGCGAAACCTCAAAACCGTTCAAAGGGCACGGCACCAACCGCGCCATCTATTTCAACGACAAGGACATACGTTTTTTGGAAACCGAAGCCAAGCATGTTGATCAGGTGTCGCCGAGCAGCTATTTCAGCGGCACAGCCATTTTCAACGACAAATCGAACAGCATTTTTGTGAACGGCGTAAGGCCCGTCTTCAAGGATATCAACAATGTGAAGATGTTGGAAGGACGATTCATCAACGTGCAGGACGAGAAAAACAGCGAAAAGTACATTGTTATTGATAAGACTTTGCGCGACAAGCTCTTTGGCGAAGGCGTGTCGCCGCTCGGCCAGTTTATTATCATCAACAATATGGCTTTCAACGTTGTAGGTGTTAGCGAAGCAGAAAGACACTCCGATGGCGGCGAAAGCTACATTCCTTTTTCCACTTTGAAATCCATCAAGCGGATCAGTCGTTATTGGAGGCTGAGTTTCACGGTCAAAGGCTTAGAAACCAAAGAAGAAAACGAGGCGTTCACTCATTATCTGCGCACCCAATTGGCGCATTTGCACGAGTTTGACCCCGACGACACCTCTGCCGTTTACATCGGTAGCACCCAAGAGGAATACCTTCAAACCATGAAAATTTTCCGCACCTTTGAGCTTTTCATCTGGATTATCGGTTTCGCCATGCTCATTTCGGGCATCGTGGGTGTAAGCAACATCATGCGCATCACTGTGAAGGAACGCACCAACGAAATCGGCATCCGCAAGGCCCTCGGCGCCAAGTCGCGCTCGATCTTGGCCTCCATCGTCACTGAATCCTTGATTATCACCACCATCTTCGGCTATATCGGGATGTGGCTTGGCATGATTGCAGCTGAGGTCGGTGGCAATATTCTGGCTAAGGTTCAGGAAGGCAAGGAAATCTCCTTGAATATTGTCCCGAGCATCGACATCCGCATCGTGCTGATGGCCACGGCTTTGCTTATCGTCTGCGGCGTATTGGCAGGTTTCTTCCCTGCACGCAACGCCGTGAAAATCAAACCTATTGAAGCAATGAATTACCGATAAAAACCACGCATTATGTTCGACTTCGACGGCATACACGAGATTTGGCAGACCATCACGCGCAACAAGACCCGCAGCTTGCTGACGGCTTTCGGCGTGTTTTGGGGCATTTTCTTGCTTGTCGTGCTTTCCTCGACGGGAAACGGCTTCGAGAACGGCCTGATGCAGCAGGTGGAAGGTGTGACCCCCAACACAGCGTTCTTCTTCACCGGCGAAACCAGCGAACCTTACAAAGGCTATCAAAAAGGTCGTTCTTGGTCGATGCAATTGGCTGATTTGGAGGCCATCAAGGAAACTTTCCCGTGTGTCAAAGCCATCTCGCCTGAGGCCAGCGTGTGGTCGACCGAGGACAAGAATGTGATTTACGGCAGTCGCGGCGGTAGCTTCTCTGTGAAAGGCGTGCTGCCCGAATACAACGAGATTGAAAAGTCGAAGATTCTGAAGGGTCGTTTCATCAACGATACCGACATCTCTGCCAACCGAAAGGTGTGTCTCTTGGGAAAGAAAGTGTATGAAACCATGTTTGAGCGAGGTGAAAATCCATTAGGCAAGATGGTCAAGATCAATGGAATATATTTTCAAGTGGTGGGGGTGATACGTTCCTACACGGACAATGTCAACATCAATGGCTCCATCGACGAGTCGGTTATCTTGCCGTACACGACCATGCAGCAAGTGTATGCCTTAGGTGACAAAATTCGTTTCTTTGCCATCGTGGCTGATGACGAGACACCTATTACGAGCTTTGAAGAAGACCTGAAACAGCTCATCAAGCAGCGGCACGACATTGCGCCCACTGATGAGGATGCCATCAACTCATTCAACGTGTCGGAGATTTTCAAAGCCTTCAAAGGTCTGTTTTTCGGCATCCACATCCTCATTTGGATTGTGGGCTTGGGCACGTTGATGTCGGGCATCATTGGTGTAAGCAATATAATGCTCGTGACGGTGAAGGAACGCACCCGCGAAATCGGTGTAAGGCGCGCTATCGGGGCCAAACCAAAGGACATCATCGGCCAAGTGCTTTCGGAGAGCCTGTTGCTCACCACGTTGGCGGGCTTGGTCGGTTTGTGTATCGGTGTAGGCATCATGGCTATCGTGGGGATGATTACTTCCAACATGCCGAGCGACAACATGATGTTCCAGGACCCGAACCTCGGTTTCGGCGCAGCTGTGACCGCCACCGTCATCGTCATTATATCAGGCCTCCTCGCAGGCGTTTTGCCCGCATGGAGAGCCATTCAGATTAAGGCTATTGATGCAATTAGGGAGGAATGATTAGTTATGAGTTATGAGTTAGGAGTTAAAAGGCTGTAAGCAATAAGCTTTAAGCAGTAAGCAAAAGGCAGCGCAAGGGCAAAGATGGGCTTATTGCTTACAGCTTAAAGCTTAGAGCCAAAAAAATCTTGAAATTAGAAATATTAAAATATCAAATAGTATGAAGAAAATTTTTAAAATCTTATTTTTCATCTTGTTAGGAATAGGAGTCATCTGGACTTTCGTCTACCTCTACAAGAAATCGAGGCCGAAGGAGGTCGTTTATGCAATCGAGACGGCCAAAATCGACACCATCCAGAAATCAACAGTGGTGACGGGTCAAATCGACCCGCGCGACGAGGTGGCTATGAAGCCCCAAGTGTCGGGCATCATTTCCGAAATCCTGAAAGAACCTGGCCAGCAGGTGCAGCAAGGCGAAGTCATCGCCGTGGTGAAGGTCATCCCTGACGTGAGCAATCTCGCTGCTGCCGAGTCGCAGGTGCGCGTTGCCAAAATGAACTTGGACAACGTGGAAAAGACTTACCAACGCCAGCAAAACCTGAAGGCTAAAGGCTTGATTTCCACCGAGGAATTTGAGAAGTCGCAGCTCGAATACCAGCAGGCTAAGGAAAGCTACAGCAACGCCCAAGACCAGCTGAACATCATCAAGGAGGGTATCTCGAAGAACGCGACGGGCTACAGCAACACGAAAATCAAGGCCACCATTTCGGGCATGATTCTCGACATCCCCGTCAAGGTCGGCAACTCAGTCATCAACTCCAACACCTTCAACGACGGCACTACCATTGCGACCATCGCCAACATGAAGGACATGATTTTCAAGGGTAAACTCGATGAAACTGAGGTGGGCAAAATCCACGAAGGAATGCCCATGACTTTGACCATCGGAGCCATGAATGACCGCAAGTTTGATGCCGTGTTGGAATACATCGCGCCCAAAGGCACTCAAGAGAGCGGTGCGGTTTTCTTCGAGATGAAAGCCCGCGCCATCCTGCCTGATGACATCTTTGTCCGCGCTGGCTATTCCGCCAACGCTGAAATCATCCTCGACAGGGAGGAAGGTGCCGTGACCGTGCCCGAAAGCTGCATCAGCTATGAGGATGGCGAAACATACGTGTATCGCTGCACCAAGGAAGATGCTCCGCAACAATTTGAGAAGCAAGCTGTTAAAGTCGGTCTTTCCGATGGCGTGAACATCGTTGTCAAGGAAGGACTGCAGGTAGGCGACAAAATCCGTGGAAACGAAAAAACCGAAGAAAAATGAAACGCACATTTTTAATGACGCTCTTGATAGCAACCATGTTCAGTGTCCAAGCCCAAAAGGTGTGGACGCTTGACGAGTGCATCGACTATGCCCTTGAGCATAACCTCGACCTGAAAAAGACCCAATTGGCACGGCAGCAGGCTGAATACCAATATAAAGCCAGCAAAAACGCTTGGCTTCCCACCTTGAGTGCCAATGCAGGAGAATACTTTGGCTTTGGTCAATCGCCTTCATATACAGGTGTTTACGTGTCTGATAATTCCTCTTCGGCTTCGTTTGGCGCCAATCTTTCACTGCCGCTGTTTCAGGGTATGGGCCTCTACAATACCGCCAAAGCCGATGCCTTGAACCTGCAAGCCAGCGAGATGGACCAGGAAGCGGCCCAACTCAACCTCAAACTCAACGTGATGGCATTTTACATGCAAGTGCTTTACGGCAAGGAGCAGGTGGAAATCGCCCGCAGGCAAAAGGAACTCTCCGCCGAGCAGTTGCAAAAGACCCAACAGCTTTTTGAAAGCGGTCGCCTGGCCGAGGCCGATGTCTACGAAAGCCAGGCTCAGCTCGCCTTAGACCAATCCACATTCACTCAGGCTGAGACCGATTTGGCACTGAGTCTGCTTACTCTGACGCAAGTTCTTGAAATTGAAGACAGCGAAGGCTTTGAAATCAGCGAGCCGGAAGCGTTCTTTGCCAATCAGGAACCGCTTTCCCTACACAACACAATCCACCATTGCATACGCTTTGCAGAACCAACCCGCTATGGAAGCCGCACGCTTGCGATTGCAAAAGAGTCATTACGACCTGAAAGCCAGTAAGTCGGCATGGCTTCCCACGTTGGGTTTCTACGCGGGCTATTCCAACGGACTTTACCGTTATTTCTCCGAAAACTATCCCAACACGCCCGTCAACGAGCAGTTGAAACGCAACAGCAGGACGCAACTCGGTGTTTCGCTCAACATCCCGATCTTCAACGGAATGAAGACGAAATACCGCGTGAAGATGACAGAACTTTCCATCGCCGACGAAGAGCTCAACCTCGAAAACACCGAGAAAACACTGCGCAAGGAAATCCAGCAAGCCTACGGCAACGCCAAGGCCGCCGAACAGAAAATGACCGCCATGGAAAACAGTTTGGAGGCTTCGCGCATCGCCTACGAATACGCCAATGCAGGTTTTGAGATGGGGAAAAAGACCCTCTTGGAACTCAATGAGAGCAAAATCCGCTACCACAAGGCCGAATCTGACTTGCTGCAAGCGCGTTACGAATACCTTTACCGTTGCAAAATCATTGAGTATTATAGGAATGTGAAATAATAATTCGAATCAATCATCGTTAGTCAATTAAATTAATAAACACGAACTTCAATTTTTCAACTTAAAAGAGCTATGAACAAACGTTTTTATATCCTTTTTGCACTCATAGGGTGCTTCGTTTTGTCAGGAATGGCACAAAGCAAAGTGACGGGAACCATCGTCGAAGAGTCCAACGGCAAAGGCATTCCTTTCGTCAATGTGGGCTTGTTCCGTCAGGCCGACAGCGTCTTTGTGAGCGGTGCCGCTTCCGACGACAAAGGACAGTTCGAGTTGGTGGCACCCAACGGCGATTACCGTCTGCAAGTGTCGGCCATCGGCTTCCAAACTTTCGAGCAGGTGTTGGCTGTTAAAGGTAACCAAGACCTTGGTCAACTTAAACTTAAGGAAGGCTCTACCAAACTCGGTGAAGTGACTATCACAGAGAAACGGCCTTTATTTGCCGTGGAAGGGGAGAAGACTATGTACAACGTTGCCGAAGACAACAGTATTCAGACGGGTACACTTTCGGATGCTTTGCAAAACGCCCCTGGCGTGAGCGTCGATGTGGAAGGCAACATTAGTCTTCGCGGCACATCAAGCGTGGAGGTGTGGATCAACGACAAACCTTCGCACATGACCGCCGAGAACCTCAAGACCTACATCCAGACCTTGCCCGCCAATAGCATCGACCATGTAGAGGTCATCACCAACCCATCGGCGCGCTATGGCTCAAAGGCTGACGGCATCATCAACATCGTTACCAATGCTAAGGTACAGAAGAACGAGTTTTTCAGCTTCGGCGTGAACGTCTCAACCCATCCTTATATTGACCCTTGGGCTTCCTACGTTTGGTCGAACGAAAAATTGACGGTCAATGCCTACATCAACGGCAGCTATTCCGATTGGAAAGGCAATTCCTTCATAGACCAGTCGCTGTTCGATGCGAGCGGAGCTCTCGCCAATCATGAAATCGATAGTACGCTTTTCAAAAACAATATGTATGGCGCGGGCGGTTTCTTCAGCTTGGATTATGAGATTGATACAGCGAATAGTTTGAATGTATGGTTGAGCGGATGGCCCAATTGGGGTGACGCTACCAACAACACCTCTTTTTTTAGGGAGGAGTATCTGCCCAATGTACTGACCACCACCGATATGCGCGAAAGCACTAATGGCGGAAACAGTCAATACTTCGCTAATTACGGCTTGTATTACCAGCATAAGTTCAACAATGAAGGTCATAACCTCTCCGTTAGCGTCAATGGGATGAGTTTTGGTGGACGCGAAAATGGCGAAGCAACAAGGAAATTCACTTTGCCCATGGACTACACCCGTGTGTTGCGTCAAAACAGCTCCTACCATTCCACAGGTGTCGAGGGCGAGATTGTCTACAACCGTCCTTATTCTGAGAACGGAGAGATTTCGGTGGGTTATACTATAGGCTATGATCCTGAGCATCAAAGTCTTGTTACCGACACTGTGATCAATCCTAATTCGGATAAAGAGGCATGGGAGTGGGACAAAGACGTCTACCGTACCTACAATGCTAAGTTCACAGAATTGAACAACGAAGCCTTTATCACCTTACAGCACAAGTTTGGCGGTTTCACTGTGAAGCCGGGCATCCGCTTTGTCAGCGAGCTGGTCAAAGGTGCTTATCCCGACTCGTCGCAATACAACTTCAATAAGCATTTCTTCAGCCTGAGACCTTCGCTTCACCTGTCTTATCGCACCAAGTCAATGCACAACTTCAGTTTGAGCTACACGCGCCGCATTGCTGCGCCTGGAGCCGAGCAGTTGAGTCGTTTCCCCATGTACAACGAGGACAGCTACAGCAGTGGCAACCCCGATTTGGATCGCGTCTTCACCAACTCCATTGAGGCAGGCTGGACCAAGTATTGGGACAACTTCGGCTCTGTTGGCCTGTCTGCCTATTATCGCGGCAAGACCAACAACGTCAATAAGATAGAAGTCTCTCGTTACCATTGGCTGTACGGTCGCGTAGTTCCTTACAGTTATCCTGTCAATGTCGGCAAAAGCCATAACGCGGGTTTCGAGTACAATATGATGTATCGCCCCAACGGCTTCTTCAACCTTCGTTTCTATGCCAATCTGTATGATTCCTATATCAAGACGGAGTATGAGGGACATGAGTATGAAAAAGACATGTGGTCTTACAGTTTCCGTCTCAACATGTGGGCAAAGCTGTGGGACAAACTGGAATTGACGGCTTCGGGCTACTACAGTTCACCAACGCAATCCTTGTTTAGCGAGCGTCAAGGCTATTTTGGCGTTGATGCGGGTCTGCGTGCCGATTTCTTCGATCGTAAGTTATCGGTTTTCGTCAATGCCAACGACATCTTCAACACCAACCGCTTTGGACGTTCGAACAACAGCCCGTATGTACAGTCGAACTCCTCCTACAAATACAACAGCCGTAGTGTAGCTGTTGGTGTGACCTTCCGCTTCGGTAAGATGGAACTGGAACAGGTGGCCCGTCAAGGCGGCGAAGGCCCACAAGGTGCACCTCAAGGCATGGGTGGGATGTAAAAACCAGCCCGTAATTCACCCTAGAGACGCGGATTTTTCGCGTCTCTTTTTGTTTCATTTTGGCATTTTCGCCACAAAAAAGCCCAAATTTCGCCACAAATGGGCGAATTTCGCCACAAAAACCCCATTTTGGACACATTTTCTACACGGCGTTGCACGATGCTGTACTTTTGCAACGTTTTACAACCGAAAACAATTTTAATTTTAATCATTTAATTGAAAACAAAATGAAAATTATTGGAACAGGAAGCGCATTGCCGAAACTTACGGTAACCAACGACGACTTGGCCACTTTTTTGGACACAAACGATGCTTGGATTTCTTCCCGTACAGGTATCCAAACCCGACACCTATTATCTACTGAAACTTTATATGACTTGGCCGTTGACGCTGCCGACAAGGCTATCAAGGCCTCGGGGCTTCGTACCGACCAGATAGATTTCCTGTTGGTCTCGAATGTGGCAAACCAACATGTCACCCCTGGATTGAGCTGCATCATTCAAAAACGTATCGGTGTTACCTGTGCCGGCCTCGATATCAATGTGGCTTGCGCGGGCTTCGTCAACGCGTTGATGCTTGCCGACAGCATGATTAAGGCGGGTCACGCCAAGAATATATTAATTGTGTGTGCTGAAGAGCCCACCAAATACTGCAACTGGCACGAAAGAGACTGTAGCGTCCTCTTTGGCGATGGTGCAGGAGCAGTGGTGCTCACTGAAGGCACTGCCTTTAAGGATGTAAAGCTCACCATGATTTCTGACCGCGACGTTTTGTACTACGAACGCGGCATGGAAACCACACCGTTTGAACAACACTATACGAAAGGCCAGCCTCTGGTGATGAAAGGCAAAGAGTTGTTCAAGACCGCTGTCACCGAGTCGGCCAAAGACATCCAAAACGTGTTGGATTATAACCATCTGACCCATGAGGACATCACTTGGTTCTTGCTGCATCAGGCCAACAAGCGCATCATCGAAGGCATCCGCCATATCATTGGTGGTCCTGAGGAGAAGTATCCGACCATCATCGAGAAATATGGTAACACCTCTTCGGCCAGCATCCCGATCATGCTTGACGAGATGTTGAGAGCAGGCAAGATCAAAGAAGGAGACAAAATCATCATGAGTGCCTTTGGCGCTGGTTTCGTTTCTGCTGCTTGCTTGTGGGAATGGGAATTTTAAAAGTTTAGAGTTTAGAGTTTAGAGAAAATGGAAAACAATAACAATATTAGAAGAGTAGTTATAACGGGCATGGGTGCTGTTTCGCCAATTGGCAACGACCTGCCTACTATTTGGGATAACCTGATGAAGGGCTATTGCGGCATCGACTTCATCAAATCATTCGACACCACCGACCTTCCCGTGAAGATTGCCGCCGAGTTGAAAGACTTCAACCCCGAGGCTTGTGGCGTCGATAAGGCTTTTGTCAAACGTAACGACCGTTTTGCGGTTTATACTTTGGCCGCTGCCTATCAAGCTATGAAAGACAATGAAGACATGCAGATGGACCCCAGTCGTTTGGGTGTGTATGTCGGCTCTGGCATCGGTGGCTTCGACACCATTATGAAGGGCATCAAGACCTATTATGATGAAGGTGCACGTTGGATTTCTCCTTTGATGATTCCGACCATGATTGGCAACCAAGCTTCTGGCAGCGTGGCCATCCGCTACAACGCTCAAGGCCCCTGCGTGCCCATCGTGACGGCTTGCGCCACGGGTACACACAGTATCGGTGAGGCCTATCGCGCCATCAAGCATGGCTATGCCGATGCCATCATCGCAGGTGGTTCGGAGGCGGGCATCAATCCCGTGTCTATCGGCGGCTTTGCCAACTGCAAGGCTTTGACCAAGGCAGAAGATCCGAAACATGCTTCCTTACCGTTCAACAAAAACCGCGCTGGTTTTGTCATTGCTGAAGGTTCAGGTATTGTGTTGCTTGAGGAATACGAACACGCCAAGAAGCGTGGTGCGAAGATCTACGCTGAGCTTTGCGGCTATGGTAACAGCTGCGATGCATACCACAGCACGGCTCCCCGTCCCGACGGCACGACTCAAAGTTTGGCAATTAAGCAGGCTTTGGATGAAGCTCAGTTTAAGGCAGGTGAGAGCATTTATATCAACGCACATGGCACAGGTACCCCAATGAACGACAGCGGTGAAACCCGCGCCATTAAGATTGCGATGGGTGATGAGGCTTACAAGGCACACATCAGCTCCACCAAATCGGAAATGGGCCATGCTCTCGGTGCTGCAGGTGCCATCGAGCTCATCATCAGTGTGATGGCATTGAACAACAACACCGTTCCCCCAACCATCAATTTGGACGAACCCGACCCCGAGTGCGACCTTGATTACACGCCTAACAATCCGCTCAAGGTGAATTTGGATATAGCTATTTCCAATTCCTTGGGCTTCGGCGGACATAATGCTTGCTTGGCTATCCGAAAAATCTGATAATCTTTAAATCTTAAATCTGGAATTTTAAATCATCAATATGAACAGAGACGAAATCAAACAGTATCTCCCGCACCGCGAGCCTATGCTCTTGGTCGACGAGATGACCCTCGATGAAAACCATGTTGCCCATTCCAAATACCATGTGACGGGCGAGGAGTTCTTCCTGCAAGGTCATTTCCCTGGCGAGCCAGTTGTGCCTGGTGTCATCCTTTGCGAAATCATGGCCCAGTCGTGCGCCCTACTGATGAAGGATGACCTCATCGGCAAGTTGACCTTCTACACAGGCATCGACAAGGTGCGCTTCAAGAACAGTGTTAAGCCAGGCGATACCGTCGAGGTGGAAGCCACGCTGACCTATCACATGCGCAATATTTACATCTGCTCCGCCGTGCTCAGTGTGGGCGGCAAGATGTGCGTGAAAGGCGAGCTTTCATTTGCCTTGCTCCCCGACACTCGCAACAAACAATGAATCTTGAATTTTAAATCTTAAATCTTCAATTTGAAATGTCAAGGATTCAAGACAAGGCACGGGCGTTGATCGCATCCAAGATGAAACTTGAGGAGAAAGAAATCACTCCAGAGAAGCATCTTTTCAACGACTTGGGTGCTGATTCACTTGATTTCGTGGAGCTTTCCATGATGTTGGAGCGCGAATTCAACGTGAAGTTCTCTGAAGACGAAATGGCCAACGCTAAAACCGTCGGCGACTTGTATGAACTGATTGAAAAATACACAAAGAAACCATAGAACTATGACCAGTGACAATGACTATGACCGCTTCAACTTGGATGAAAGCAGTCATCGTCATGGTCACAAGTCATGGTCAAAAAATTGAAAACAATCTCAAATTTTGAATTTTGAATCTTTAAATCTTGAATATTATGGGATTATTAGACAATAAAGTGGCTCTGATTACGGGAGCCGGTCGTGGCATCGGCAAGGCCATTGCTTTGCGTTTTGCCCAGGAAGGTTGCAACATCGCCTTCACCGATATCGCCTTGAACGATGTCGTCATGGAAACGGAAAAGGAACTGGCAGCTCTTGGCGTAAAGGTTAAGGCTTATGCCTCCAACGCCGCCAACTTTGAGGAGACGCACCAAGTGGTGGACGAAATCGTCAAGGACTTCGGCCGCATCGATATCCTCGTCAATAATGCTGGTATCACCAAGGACACAGCCTTGAAGCGCATGACCGAAGAACAGTGGGATGCTGTCATCAACGTCAACCTCAAGTCGGTGTTCAACTTCACCAAGGCTGTGCAACCTGTCATGTGGAAGCAGGCTGGTGGTAGTGTCATCAACATGAGCTCCGTGGTGGGTGTGTCGGGCAATGCCAACCAGTGCAACTATAGTGCTTCGAAGGCTGGTATCATCGGCTTCACCAAAAGTGCAGCTAAGGAGATGGGCGTGCGCAACATCCGCCACAACGCCATCGCTCCTGGTTTCATCATTACCGCCATGACCAACGCCCTGCCTGAGGACGTCCGCAAACAATGGGAAAGTCTGATTCCGCTGCGTCGTGGTGGCACGCCCGAGGATGTGGCCAATGTGGCCCTCTTCCTCGCCTCCGACCTCAGCTCGTATGTCACGGGTCAGGTGATTCACTGCTGCGGTGGTATGAATTGTTGATATGAAACGGGCCCTTTGACAAGCTCAGGGACTCTAACAATACTTAATTTGAAAACGATAGCAGAAGAGAAGCCTCGCATTTTGCGGGGCTTTTCTGTTTAAAATAAACTATCAATGGTCACGATTTGTTGGAATATTCCACTGTGGGCGTTATGCTTGAGGCCGACGGTAGTGACTAAAGTCAGATGAATGGTCTGCTTGGGCGAAAGGTATTCTTGTAATGTAGCGATGCGGGCTCTCAGTTTTGTGTCGTCGTCCGCCTGCGGCTCGTATTCTTTCGACAAGAATTTCATTTCGCAAAGGTTGACAACGCGGTCATCCCTGACAATCAACATGTCGATTTGTGCACCATTGTGGTTCTCATCCCCGTGCACAATCCAAGCCGATTCAAAAGAAACCACATTTTCTACCCCTAAGGCTCTCTTGATTTGATTGGTATGGTTGAAACAGACCTGCTCGAAAGTGATACCCCGCCAGGCATTGAGTTTGGGCTTGTTTTGGTTGTGTTGCCAATAGGCAGTATCGGTGATGGATTGGCCGTCGATGAAAGTCAGGTAGAATTGGCAGAAACTGTCGGTGAGTTTATACCTGATTTCTTTCTTACTTTTCCCGAAAGGGTGATAGTTTGTTATAAAGTCGCTGGCCATAAGCGATTCAAGAGTCTTTGAAAAACTTCCTCCCGCATTGATTCCGAGTTGTTTGGCTAACTCCTCACGGGTATAGCCAGTGTGCCGTTTCGCGAGTTGCCGTACCACCGCTTTGAATTCATCGGGTTTGGTGAACAAAGAACCGAAAAGTCGGTCAAACTCCATGCTTAGTTTGGGATTAGAGCCAAAAAAAAGGGAATCAATGTTTTGCGCGAGGCTTTTGCCTTTCTGGAAATAGTTCATATAGTAAGGTATGCCACCAAGAATCATGTAGGCTTCCACAAGGTCATAAGCCGACATGGGGATGTTTTTCGCTTCGAAAAAAGCCTTGCATTCGCCGAGAGTGAAAGGCGAAAGCTTGATTTGCCATGTCAAGCGGTCATAAAGACCACCTTTATTATTGATGAGATTGTCAAGCATCCACGAAGTTGCGCTGCCACACACAATGAGCATCACATGGTTGCGCCATGCTCCCCAAGAGTTCCAAAAATGTTCGAAGGCCACCATGAACTTTGAACGGGGCGTGTCCATCCACGGCAGTTCATCGATGAAAATCAGTTGTCGAGTGCCGTCTTTGATACTGTCAAGGAAACGACCCAACATGAGGAAGGCTTCTGCCCACGAACTAGGGCAATGGTCTTCGCTCATGCCACACGTTGTCAGGCTTGAATAGAATGCTTCCAACTGATCTTTGATACCAATTTTGCGTTTCTTGTCGAAAGGCGAAAGGCCGCTGTGATAAAAGGTCATCTTTTCCTGAAATAGTTCCTTGATGAGGAAAGTCTTTCCCACGCGACGGCGACCATAGATGGCTACGAATTCTGGTTTCTTGCTATTATACAGGTTTTCAAGTTCTTGTGTCTCCTGTTTTCTTCCGATAAGATTCTCCATTGATGCTTAATTTGGCCGCAAATATAGAAAAAATGTTTGATTTGGCTGAATAAATACTATATTATTTAGCCGAATCAATCAAAAAATTGCGTTTCTGGCTGATTTGAGTTTTTACTTCTTATTAAACGCCTCCAATACTTTCGCAGAATAGGTCTTTGAAACAGGAATGGCCTCCAATCCTTCGCGCTCGAAGTCGATGACGAAACCGTCGGCCTCGTTGTGCAGCACGCTCACCTTCTTGATGTTGACGATATAGGAACGGTGGCAGCGCATCAAACTGCTGGAATCCACACAGTTGTCGGCGATGGTCTGCATCTTGCAACGGAGCATATAGCTCGCGATGGTGCCGCTGCGTTGGTAGAACACGTTGATGTAGTTATCCTCTGCCTTGATGTAATAGAGGTTGTCGAGCTTGACAGACAACTTCAGATTGCCGTTGTTGTCCATCAGGTTGATGATTTCGGTGTGTTCGGGCATCACCTCGTCGTCCGATTCCACCGTGTCGCTTTTGGTGAGCATAAGGCGTTGTCGAGTGTCTTTCAGCAAGATGGACAATATGGTAACGGTGTAAGGTACCCCCAAGGCAGTTAAGGTGATGAGAACACTTTTGGCATAGAGATAGCCGAAACTATGGTCAGTGGCTCTAATCTCGAAATAGGAGATTAAGGTGTGGCACACCGCGATGATCATGATTTCGAGGAAAAGCCACAGGAGATAGAGCCAAAAGGGGAAATGCCTGCTCTTTCGGATGACCCAATTCATCAGCATTCGGCTGAGGACCAGAAACATAGTGCCTGCACCTACAAAAGCAGCAGTGATGAAGAAATAGTGTCCTCTACCCACTTGGAACCATGCAGTTTCCGAGAACGGGACGTATGCCGTCAGAAACACCAACGCAAACAATGCAGAGATGATTACGTTGAGCACCTGCCCGACGGGTTCAGTCAGGCACTCAGGCGTTTGCGTTATCAGGCGTTTTGGGAATTTCATAGTGTTGCTCACAAAAGTGCGGCAAAGATACGAAAACTTGTCAAATTGTCAATTCATTCATGGTCTTCAAAACCGCTCCAAAACCTCTCTGTGTGGCGTAGACAGCTGGTTTGCGCTTTTTCTCAAAGTCGGAATCGGTTTTTAGGGTCTTTGCTTTTGTATTCAGAATCTCGAAGAGTCGCGATTTCAATAACCACACCACCCCAAACAGAAGGGCAGAACACCACACCAAGGTGCATCGCCGTTTTTTTTTACGCTTTGCAACTCGGTTTTTACGCAATGAAGAAACAATCGGTAGTTTTTACGCATTGCAAACTGGTTTTTTGCTGAGTGAACAAGGAAAGCGCGTGATTTTGGTGATTTTTGCTTTTTGTACTCTGACATAATTCAAACATAAAAAAGTAAACAAAAAAATAGCATGAGTTGGTACAAACTAATCATTGACGTGGACTATTCGCCCAGCGATCCAGGCTGTAGAGATCACTATTTCGAACGAACAGAAATGTTGATAAAAGACCTTAAGGTAGGTCAGAACATAGGCTACAACGATCCTTCCAGCATTTTGCCTTCTATCAAGTTGGTTGGCATTGACGAAAAAGGTGTCACCATGCAGTCCGCTGGCACAACGGTGCGTCTCCCCGACTTCAAAGGCAACCATTTCTCAAAACTGGCTGAAGCAGGTCGCGACTACACCAACTTCCAGCTCTGGGCCGGTGTGGTGGAGGCCATTGATATCAGCCATGATCTCTCCTTCCTCCGCCGTTTCAGTACGAATAGCCAGATTATGAGGCTTACCGATGCTGACATTGAGGTGCTGAGTAACTCAAATGACCCTTACGCTATGTATGGCTATGCCAGTTGGCTTGCCGTCAACAACCGTAACGTCGATGACATCAAAATGGCTTTTGACCTTTATGCAAAGGCTGCCGAAGGAGGCTGTGCCGATGCACTGATGGGTGAATCGTTGCTGTGGTGTAATGGTCTCGGTGGCATCATGGACTCACAACTCGCCGCCAAGCTGCGCGACGAGGCCGTCGAAAAAGGCAGCGAGTTCGCCGCCATGCTTCAAGCCCGCAATCGTATTGCAGGCTACAACGCCAACCAGGAACCTGAACGTGTGCTTGAAGAGATAAAGCAACGCATCGCTACCGATACAGACCTCAACCCAAACTGATACAGCATCATGGGCTATGCATACGAGACCTTGGGCGACAAGGAAAATGCCAGGCAAATGTACCAAAAGCTGTTGATCATCACGTGGCAAAGGCATATTTTTATCTCGCCTATCTCTACAAGGACGAGGGCGACACCGACACCTATCGCAAACTGATGCTTGAAGGCATTGAACAAGACTGCGCCCTTTGTTGCATCCTCGACGCCGACATGGAGGAGGATGAGTTTTATAAGTTGAGTCTGACGAAACAACGCGAACTGAAACGCGAAGTCAACAAAAGGCTGGAACGTGGCATACAGTTGGGCGAGGGCCTTTGTGCCTACTTTCTCGCATACAACTACTATCACGGAGAGCTTGGCTTCAAACGTGACCTCAACAAGGCTTTCAAATATGCCCATGAAGGCTACCGCCTCTGTGATGCCAGTGCCTGTGGCCTGATCATTGAAATGCAGGATGACGAGACCCCCAAAGGCTATAAACTTGATGACAAACAGATTGCCTACATGCGTCTCGAAGCTTTGCGATATGATGATGACGACCAACTTGCAAAAGTGGTGAAAGCCTACAATAAAGGTCTCTATCCTGAAGAAGCCATTCAAGAAGAGATACGCCGCGAATGGTTGCCCAAATACATCAAACCGCTCCCTAACCTCGTGAAGGACAAGATGGATCCCACGGTGCTCATCATTCATCCTGATGGCTATGCCGAATATTTGGAAGTCGATATTTCCAAGTTCTATTTCATGGATCCGTTCAAGGAAATAGGTCAGTTGATTGGCGCCGATGACACGCGTGATGTGATGTTTGCCCAGCCGATGCGCGACATCACCAAGGCCGTGGATTTAGGCGATGGGATGAACGTTGCCATGTTTTACGACCTTGACGCTGAAAAGAAAGGACTCAAAGTCAACCCCGTGGCAACCCAACTGAACAACGGCATCGAAATGCACGGCCCCGTGGTCATTGCCCTTGAAGGTGAGTTTCATCCGATGGATTGCAATGACAGCGGCTTCCGGCCTGTATACAGCTTCACTTATTACGATGACATCACCGCGGTCTTTGACGAGATTTATGACTTCGTGGGAGGCCACCTATACACCGACGACGACTTCGAAGACGACGACGGCCGAAATGACGCGTACGTTTAACAACAGACCAGAATACTAAATACAAACAAAGCTCTATGGAAACGACATTCGAAATCACCCACGACCGTGAGTTCCTGCAACATTTCCTTACCCGCTGGCGTACGTTGGACATCTCGCCAGAGATGGTGGAACGCATGAAGAACAGCGACGATTACTATGCATGCTACGGCTATGGCCGATGGCTTTACTTCGCCAATCCTGACGGCAACTCGTTGAAAGAAGCACAAGAGAAGTTGACCCTTGCTGCCAACTACGGTTACGTGGCCGATGCCTTTGCTGCCTTGGCTACGATGTACTATGACGGAACAGTGGAAACGGACAAGGCCAATCATGAGATGCATAGCTTCCTAATGTACAAGGCGCAAACGGAAGGCAGCGAGTTGGCGCAGTACCTTACACTTTTCAATACCATTTATGGAGATTATGGTTTTAAGAAAAACCCAGCGGAGGCTGCCGACATATTGGAAAGACATTTGGAGAAGCATCCCGACTGCGACCCCATCTACTGGGACCTTTTAGGCATGGCTCATGAGCAGTTAGAACACGACGAGGCCCTAAAGTACTACCAGAAATCCATCGAAATGGGCAATACCGAGAGCTACTACTCTTTGGCCTACCACTATTACGAAAAAGGTAACAAGAACCTTTCCCGCAGGTTTGCCGAAGAAGGTATGGCCAAAGGCGCAGTGAACTGTCACAGGGCCTTGGCGAGCTTCATGGATTCTGAAGAGTTTGAGGCTCTTCCTAAGGAGAAGCAAAAGGAACTACACGAAGAGATTGACCAAGGATTGCGCTATGCCGTAGAACACTACGACCGACGAGCCTGCTATTTACTGGCTGTCTATGTGTATTTAGGCCAAATGGGCTACGAGGCCAATATCGCCGAGGCGATACGCATTGCCAAGCGCGGCTGTGAGTTGGGCTATGGTTTGTGTTTCGAACTGCTTGCAATGATTCACGACAACAATGAAAATATTCCCAATGAGTTGCGCATTAGTCAAAAAGAGATAGCCAAACTCTATTTGCAGTCATTGCGTATGGATGTCATAAGCATTGAGGCTCTTGAAAAGGTGGCTAGAGCCTATATGGCTAACCTGTTGCCCAAGCAAGATGAAGAGATAGAGAAACTGTGGCTGTCGAAATACTACGAACAAAGCATGGCCGAAGAGGAAAACCCCGACAGTAGGGGTGTGCTAACGGTTTATCCACAAGGGTTTTCTATGCCGTCGAAGTGGAGACGGAAACTTTCGACACGCTCTCCGACCTCGCCGAACTCATTGATGCCGATGGCGTTGACATGGTGCACTATTCCGAGGCGCTGAACCGCATGACCAAGGTGCTGTGCCATGGCGAGCACAAAGGTTGCCACATCGCTATGGCTGTTGACCGTGACGGCTATGCCAAAGACCTGCCCGACAACATGCCCGGCACCCTCCTCTATGGTCATGGCATGGAAATACGCGGCACCGTGATACTTCTCCTCGAAGACGAGAAATACAATCTGAAACCCATCAAAGGCTTGGCATTCTTCAATATGTGTATCAATATGCTCAATGCAGTCACTGCTGGACTGACGCGCTATCCAACAGATGAAGAGATAAAAGCAATTGAATCAAGCGACGAAGCCTTCGAGGAATACGACGACCCCGACTTGATTGATGACGATGAAGAATATGAAGAGGATGTTCCCTCAATGGAAGAAAGCGATGACGCTGAACCGACGACCCTTACGGTGAAACTCGCCGACATCGAAGAAGTGCTTGAAGTGTGCAACCTCTGTCGCGACACGCTCTTTGTCCTTTGTCCCAGTGAATATTCCTTCACCAGCACTAACGATTTGATGTATTCCATCAAAGACGCTGTGGAGCTGAACATCAAGTGCAATGGCGGTTACATGATTGACGAATGGCAGTTTGTCGATAGTCGGCAAGTGCCCATAGACATCCGTTCCCGTGTTAGGTTTAAGTTGGAAGGCGAGGATGAGGATTGATATATTATTGAAAATCAAATAATTGAAAAAAATGAATAAAGCTGACAATAGCGAAAAACTGGTTGAGACCATCCTTGCCAACGTGGAGGTGATGCGTAAAAACGCCGAGGAGATGCGTATCTGGAAAAACCTCCCGATAGCCAAGGAGACTTTTGAACTCATCAAGCAAGTGGGTGATGACGAAGGCCCGCTCGGCAGAGCCATGGGATGTGAGATGGTGGCGGAAAAGCTCGCCGAATATAACGCCCCGCGCTTCACGCTTGATATGCTCCGCTATGAGTTGGAACAGCTGCAAATGTCGGAAGAGAAGTCGGACGACCTTACCGAAGAGGATGTGTTAGAGCACATCGCGGAGTTGGAACGTTTCATCGACATCGAGAACGTCAGCTATGAAGACTACAGGAAACAAAGCCACCGCACCTTGAAATTCGATCCCATTGAGCGCACCCCGCTGTGGGAGGAAATCAACCAAGAGGTCGAGGCTGAGGCCGATGCGTTGCTGGGTGACGAGCCGCGTGGCATGGGTTTTTGCTTTGGTTATTGGAGTGCCAAACGCGGTGTGCTCGCCAAACGCGGTATTGAGTGGCACGACCCACATCAGATGAACCCAAGAGTGATGTTTGACTGATTTCAACAATGAAAAACACTATGAACGAACCCCCAAAACAGCAAGCACGAGTCAGAACCGACGAACGCGCTCGCGAAATGCGAAACGTGTCGGTCAACATCCGGCAGAACGTGGCACTTACCGCCTGTCCTTTTTGTGGTTCTGCTGTCGAGCCTGACTATGAGATATGTCCCGTATGTGGGCACAAACTCGTGGAATACTGCACTTTCTGCGGCGCAAACATGACCGCTAACGACATCGACTGTCCTGAATGCGAAATGCCCTCCGAAGGCATCACCTGCCCCGATTGTGGCGCCCTTAACTTGAGGAGTTTCTGCCGCAAGTGCAGCCGTCCCCTCTCGCGAGCGGCACGCAAGGCCGTAGAGAAGGCCAAGGCCGACCCCAAGGTGCAGGAAGCCGTCAGCATCTTGGTCAAGATGGCTGAACTCGAAGCCGAGATGCAAAACACCGTCGAGGAGGATGATATTACCGATGACACCCCGCATGAGCCCACAGAGAAAGAACTGCGTCTGCGCGAGCTGATGGGCAAAGTGGGCTTCAAACCTGCAGAAAAACCCAAGGTACAACCTAAACAGAACACATCACGAAGCCGCTAGGAAATACAAACAGAATACCAGCGCATGGTGGAAGAAGCCAACAAGGTATTGGAATCGATGTTGCCTCCTGTGGGAAGCACGCCACAAGAACAACGCAACTACTCCACCTCTCGCAAAGTGGCCGTCATGGAGACTTACAAAGAGAAAGTGACCGTCTCATAAATCGTCAGACAAGAGGAGAAATTGGGATGGGTGTGCGATCGGTGCCAGAATTTCCACCCGAGCCCAGAGGCGTGCGCTGTAAGCGAATATGGCGGACATTGGACTACAAGGATCGTCGATGTATGGGCAACACGTGAAGAAGAAGTGGAGAAACAGAAGAAAGTGTATAAGAGAATAGAATAATATTTACATAAAAATATGGAAGATAATCATAATAATCCAGCCACGGCACCGCAGAAAACTGCCACGGCGCCACAGAAAACGGCCACGGCGCCACAGAAAACGGCCACGGCACCGCAGAAAACTGCCACCGCTCCTGGCATGGCAACAGGATCTTAAGGCCAATCCATATCAGGCTCCATGTACAAAGTGGGTGACAACGTTACGGTAAGCGGCCACAACTGCACCATAGCGGAATGCATCGGTAGTGGTGCCGAAGGCGATATATTCAAAGTGAAGGAAGGTAAAAAGATTTATGCCCTGAAGCTCTGCAACAACGAATCCCGAACTAATGTGAAGGTGCTGGATGCTTTGCAGCCGCTGAAGGGCAAAGACTGTATCGTTGACATCGAGGCATACGGCAACACCTTCGAACTCATGGAGTTTGTCGAAGGCAAAAGCGCGGCAAACACCAACTTCAACTTTGCTGATGACCCTAAACACGAAAAGAAAGCTCAAGCCATACTGCTCGTCGCCTACAGCATCGCCATGAGCATCGATAAGATGCACGAAGTCAATGTATTGCACAAAGACGTGAAACCTGCGAATATCCTCATCAAGGATCCCAACACTTGGAGCTGCGTGCTATGCGACTTTGGCATCGCTGACTTGCTGAAAACAGAGAACAAGAACGGCATCCTACGCAAATACTGTGTGACAAAACGCAACCGCACCCCAGTCTATGCTGCTCCCGAAATCTATAAGGAAGACAACGCCACCAAGGATGACCATGGGGACATTTGGAGTGAGATGACACCCAAGGCCGACTTTTACTCACTCGGCATGACCATACTCTCTTTATGGAAAGGCGAGAAGGCCATTTTGCGTGCCGAAGAAGAAAGCTCACTGCGCAAAATAAAGGGTGCTGTCGAAATCCCCGACGAAATTCCTGACCCGCTGAACCGGATCTTGAGGGGTTTGCTCATCAAAAGCCCTGAGAAACGATGGGACTTCAAGTCGATTGACGCCTACATCAACGGTCAGGATGTACCTGTGGAGGAAGACGAGATTTTGGCCGACCTTAACATCGTTTACAACGCCTCGAAACACCAGATAGCACACTCCTTTAAGGACCTGAGCGACTTCATGGCTGAAGACCTTGACCTTGCGGCACGTTACCTCTACAAGGGCCAGCTTAATGATTGGCTTTCCGATTATCGCGACAAACAAGTCCGATTGGACGACATCGTCGATAACCGTTACCAAGAAGACCAAAAAGGTGGCGCGATAGCAGCCATCTTTGCCGTCTTCCCCGAAAGGGTAATCACTTTGGATGGTATCGACAGAACCACTGGCGAAGCCGTGCAATGCACCGCGGATACCATCAAAGACGTGTCGGACTTCTGCAACCGCGCCATACCTGAAGATGGTTTCTTTAGCAGTACGTTATTCTTAGAATGGGTTAGGTCGAGAGACAGCTCCTTGGCAGACTCGTTGCCCACAACGGATGTCGATATTTTCACGGACTTGCTCCGCATACAAACCATCATTCCATTGGCAGATATCAACCTATGCAGCGATCCCAACGACCCCGACTATGCCATGACGCAAGAAGGACTGGCACGCGTCATTAACAAGGCCTACAATGTCTGGTGGAACATCTATCAAGGCGATGGCGATGCCATATTAGCCGACTCCTCCAAAAAAGATGATCCGAGGTACCGGAAAATAACCTTGAATACAGTGTTGGGCATAGCCCTCAACTTCACGGAACCAGAAGAAGACGGCCCTAACTACCTCGCTGACTTCATGCGAACCAAAGGGACGCCTTTTGCGAAACAGTTGAGTTGGTTGGAATCCTGCCTCGACATTTATAACGAAGACAATCAGGAGAAAGCCGGACCCAAAGACGAGGAGTATCTCCAGCAAGTGGCGTGGATGAGGGTCATCAAGGGCTTTGGCATCGACCCCGTCTATCATCTCGAAGACGAGGATGCCGATGTGACCACGGTGAACGAATTGTTCAAGTTCTCAAAAAAGACCCTGAAAAAAGAATACGAGGAACGCGGCTTGCGAGGCTGGCTCGCGGTGCAGCATCACGAAAATCCCAACGTCAATCTCAAACCGCAATTCACTTATGAGAAACTCCTGCACGAATACCTTGAAGATGTTGGCAAGATTGACCCTAAAGACACGTCCGTACAACGTTTCGAGGAAGCCCATGCTGAAGCCAAGCGCATCGTCAGCGAGGGCAAAGGCAAGATAGGCAAGCAGAGCCGACGCAACGCGACACAATTCCTCTTGTCGCTGCTTTTGGGCGTGTTGCCCCTCGCCGCGCTCGCCATAGTGCTCGTGGTGAACATTATTATGCATCCCACCATCGATACTTCAGGAATTAAGTTGGAGAACTGGATCTGGCCGGTAGGACTTGTCGTAGGCGCCATAATATACTTCCTCTTCGACACCGATGGCTGCTTGATACCTATCATAATAGGTATTGTGGGAGCCGCTGCAGTCTTCTTCCTGGTGAAGTTCCTCGGGCAGTTCATCTTGTACTTCTACTTGGTCGTTGTGTTGGCGGCATTGATTACGTTTACTATCCTGACCGTCTTCAACAAAAGCAAATTCGCCAAGCAAGCACGTAAGTTCGACAAGCCTGGATTCGAGGAATACATCCTTGAACCACTCTACTACGCCTACAGCGACGAAGACGAGTTCGACTCGTCACTTAATGACATGGTTGATGACGATTACATCAATTCGTGGAAACAAGACCTCACGAAACGCCGCTTGTATGTGCTCATATTCATAGGAGCCTCGATACTGCTTTGGAGTTTCAGCCTTCTCCTACCACGAGGGGGAACTGAAACACAGAACCCGTTCATGCAAAAAATATCGCATACCTTAGGTTGGGATCAAGTGGATGAAAAAGAGGCTGATGCAGATGAAACCATTGCTATGCCCGTGATTACCGGGATCCTCCAAAAAGGCAGCAAGGGTGAGGCCGTGACAGCCATGCAGAAACGCCTCAAGCAGTTGGGCTATTTTGAGGGCGAGGTGTCCGACACTTTTGACGATGCCACACGCACTGCCGTGAAAGCCTTCCAAAAGGACAATAAGTTGACTGCCGATGGCATGGTGGGCGACAAGACGCTGAAGAAGATGTTTGACCCCGAAGCGAAACACGCCGGAGAGAAAGCACCTGCCCAAAAGGAAACAAAACCAAAAAGCACTACCAAACCGTCATCCAACAAGGGCAACAGCAGCCAGAAAACCTCGACCCAGAAAAAAGAGGCTGAGGCAACGGAAGAAGTGATATTCTAAACCACTTGAGCGGCGACTACAACGACATGACCAACTTCCTTGAGAACAACAAGGACGTGGCAGGCCTCTTCGCATTTCGATTCCAGTTGGACTCCTTCTCCATAGACGACCTTGTCAGCCTGACAATGGCCATGTTGAAGAAAGAGAAACATATGGATTTCGACGACGAGGCATTGCCCAAACTGCGTGCTCACTTTGCATGGTATATGCGCCGAAAAGAACTGACCTATGTCAACGGACGTCTCGCTGAGAAAGTGGCCAACGACCTGTGTATCAGTGCTAAATTACGTAACAGCGACCTTGTCGAATCTGTTGACATTGATGATGATAAAATATTCGTCCCCAAGACAGAGGAACAGATATTCAAGGAACTGGACAACTACATCGGCTTGCAAAGCGTGAAGGACGAGATCAGGGCAATCGTGAGCAACGTCAAGGAAAGAAGAGAGAAAGACATGACGGAGAAGCTACTGAAAGACCATTTCATTTTCACCGGCAACCCTGGCACGGGCAAGACCACTTTTGCACGCAAGTTCGGAGAGATTCTCAACGCCATAGGTGCACTGCCAACAGGACAATTCGTCGAAGTGTCGGCCAAAGAGATGATTGGCAACTATATAGGAGATACCGAACTCAACGTGAAGACAACTGTTGATAAAGCCATGGGCGGCGTGCTTTTCATCGATGAGGCCTACGCCTTTGCCACCGACGATGGTGCCGGCTTTGGCATGGATGCCGTCAACACCTTGTTGCCCATACTTGAAAACCGAAAGGGCGAATTCGTTTGCATCCTCGCCGGCTATACCAAGGATATGGACAAACTCGTCCGCATGAACGAAGGCATTAAGTCGCGCTGCAATGTCACCATCGAGTTTCCCGACTACAACCCCAAAGAATTGGAGCAGTTGTTCCGCATGATGCTTACTCGCAACGACGAGGACACCACTTTCACCCTTGATGCCAGAGCCAACGAGATGCTTCCCAAGGTCTTCGAAAGGATGTATTTGCGACGCACTGACACCTTCGGCAACGCCCGCGATGTGCGTAACGCCTTCGACTTGGCGCTGAAACGCCACCGTCTGCGCAAACAGCAACCTGACTATGTCGAAAACCAATTCACATACGCCGACATCGTAGGCGAGGCTGACACCCATGAGGTTTCCGTTGAGGACGTGATGAAAGAGCTCGATGGCTTTGTGGGAATGAAGTCGGTGAAAGAAGCCATTCGCCGCATCGCGCAAGAGATTGCAGTACAAAAACGTCTCATTGAGTTGGGCATGGCACAAGAAGGACTCACCAAGTTCAACTTCATCCTCACTGGCAACTCGGGAACTGGAAAGAGTACCGTGGCGCGTATCTTCGGCAAGATATTCAAGGCCCTTGACGTCACCAGCACCGACAAGGTTACAGAGAAGGTGCCCAAAGACATCATTGGTCTGTATCTCAACGAGTCTGACAAACTCATGGACGCGGCGATCACAGAGGCAATGGGCGGCGTGCTCTTTCTTGATGAGGCCTATGACCTCGAACCGATGGACGAGGCGGGACGGAGCACCAGCTCGGAAGGCAAAAAGGCCGTGCAGACACTCATGACGCGCATGGAGAACGAAGCTGGCAAGTTCGTCGTCGTGTGCGCCGGCTACCCCAAGGAGATGGCTACCTTCATGAATTCCAACCCAGGTTTGAAACGTAGATTTTCCCACACCATACACATTGACGACTATACTGCCGAGGAATTCCTTGAAATATACGAGAGGGCTGCAAAGGCTAAGAAATACAATTTCTCTCTCGCCGACGACACTGTGCGCATGAAGGCACTCAATATGTTCCGCAACATGGTGGCCATGAAAGACGACAAGTTCGGCAACGCAGGCGAGGCCATGAAGAAAGTGGCAGAGACCAAGACCAACATCAACAACCGCATCGCTTCAATGCCGTTCGACCAATGGACCCCTGAGTTCCTGCAAACTGCCTACATCGATGACATTCCCTACGTGGAGCCTGAAAAGGTGTCTATCAGCGAATGTCTCGAAGAACTCAACCAACTCATCGGTCTGGGTGGTGTCAAAGCATCACTCACGAAGCTTGCCCACACCATCAACAACGAGATTGAGAGTGCTCGTGTCGAAAACCGCCGCCCCGAGATTCCACTCGGACACTATCTCTTCCTTGGCAATCCAGGTACGGGCAAGACTACCGTGGCACGACTCATGGGCAAGATACCTTGCTAAATCGTCGCTGGCATTACACCAAATGTTACCTTTTCTCATTCTGAATCTTGACAAAACACAAAATAACTACCATGAAAAACAAAGCTTTACATTTCATTTTGCCGCTTTGCATATTGTTTGCTTTCAGTAATATAGCAAAAGCTCAGACTTATCTCACCGACAAGTATGAACCAACCAATTCTTACCTGTATGAAGCCTATCCTACCAAAGGCTCCGCGAATCTCAAGATTGCCGTTTACAACTACAAGGGTGGCTTTGCGCTTTGCTCAGGGAAGGGCGGCCTCATCAGTGGCGACAAAACTGGTTTTGCAGAGTTCAGTCTTAAGGGCGCATACAGCAAGATGAGCTTCGTTGTCGGGCCTGGCGGCAAAAACAGCCCCAACTCAGCCGGCGATAATAGCAACATCGTGCTTACGGTGAGAGGCGACGGCGAGATTCTCCTCAACGAGGTGATCTGGTGTCATGACGCACCGAAGGAATATACCATCGACATCAATGGTGTCAATCAGTTGCGCTTCGACCTTCTTCAAGGCGAAACAAACCTTGGCTTTGGTGCCGTGAAGCTCTGGAAGGCAGGGGAGACGCCAGTGCCTACACGCAAGCCTCTCGAGAATATTCACAACGGCAAGAAGATACAACTGGTCGAACAGCTGTTTCCTCACTATATCAGGCATAGCGGTTGGGTTGATGCCATCATTGACAAGGAAGTTGAGGACTGTCACCATGTCAAGTCGATTAGTGTGAACCGCGTGACCTATACCACAGGTCTGCAGTTTACCGCCAACCAAGCCTTGAGCGGTCACAACAAGGCTTGGGCCTATTTCTGGCTGCAAAGGAAATACGACAAGGTGTCGTTCATCGTCGGGCCTCGCGACAACCAAAGTTCCAACGCCTCGGGCTGGCTCACCGTGAAAGGCGACGGCAAGATACTTTACGAGAAAAGAATAACGCAAAAAGACCTCGCCGAGCAAGTTGTCATCGATGTGAAAGGTGTCGAGAACCTCTCATTCCACAGCATCGACGAGGCCAGCGAATTAAACGGCGGTATCGTTTTTGGCGTAGTCGATATCTTTGCCTATCCGCAGGGCGACCCCGACATCCCACAAGCGGGGATGGCCAACGGCTCAAAAGAACGCCTGTCGCAGTTGCCAAATCCTTGCCGGATGTGCTCCAACATCAGGCCATTCTCGGTGAGGGGCGTCTCTTCAAATAAAGACACCTATTTCGATGGCTCCACCAAACACCGTACCTTCTCCATGGGCGGCGAGAAGTTCTGGGAAGGATTCATCCTCACTACGGGGACGACATTCTTTGACGACAACATCAACTCCTACGCCACCTTCGACCTCGCCGGAGAGTTCGACTACGTCACTTTCACCGCTGGCTGCCTGACGCAACACCGCGTCCTCGACGATGACATCATCCGCGTCTATGCCGACGACCACCTCATCCTCGAGACCGTGATTCATGCCACTTGGCCAAACCAATATTTTGAACTTCCACTCAACAAATGCCGCACGCTGCGTTTCGAAAAACCCGGCAACGGCGAGTCGAAGCAAGTCTATTTCGGCATTGGCGATGTGGTGCTTTACCGCGGCAAGATCGTACCTCACAACCTATTCGTCCACGATAAACCCGAATGCCCCGAGACCGTTGACCTCATCGACCTGTGCCAAAGACCTTATTTCCACTTCGTGGGACGCTACCTGAGTAGCCTGACCAACTTCGACTTCAACGACTGCTTCAAAAACGGAAGCTCCCAAAAAGAGTTTTTCCAGATGAAGGATGGTAGCAAGATCTACAAAGGCATTATGCTCGAAACCAACATCCCGCTCGGCTTCGAAGATATGACCATCACCAAGGCAATCTGCCTTATGTTTACACCGACTTACGTTGCAGGCATCGACCTTGCCGTGACCGACGACAAAGGACACCAGTCGTCGTGTGCTGCCTTCAATCCATATCGCGAATATGAGTCCTGTACCTTCACCGTGGCCAACAAGAGCGAGTATATCGACCCCTTCGACAGTCAGATCGGTGGCAAGAAACAGGCTCCTCCCGTAACCCTTTATGTCATCGCTGACCAACATCAAGTGGCCGAAATCACACTGACCGACAAGATGCCCCCCACCACCTATACTGTCCCTATCAACCATTGCGAGCAACTCATGTTTTGGCTACAGTGCGGCGACGTGCGCTCGGGGCAATATGTGATTTATGACATGACGGTGAGTAAGAAGCCCTGTGAACAGCCAGCAAACGTCAGTAAATCGGCAAGCAAGGGCGAAGGGAAAAAAACATCTGAACCCACCAAGAAGCAGAAAAAGGAAAAACAGAAAAGGGAAGAGGAAGCCATCGTTTGGGAGATGCCGAAACTCTCAAGAAACAAATATATCGATGATTATCTCAAGAATTGCGATGCCATTTGGAAGGCCACCAAAAATTACGAAAAGCGCACAGGTGTGTCCTATTCTCTGTCTACAACTTATCTTCAAGGTGACGAGGGTGAGTACTACAAGGCGGTTTCGTTTGTCGATGATCGAGGCAATCGGTTGTCCATCAATACCATAATCGCTGAAAACGAGAAAATCATCGCTGACGGAAAGTCGGTTAAGTCACCGATGTCATTGATGGGTTTGGAGATGGCCAATGCTACGCTCGCACTTCCCGAATTGGGTTTAGACGCTATCGCCTATGGAAGAATCATTGGGCAAGCCGACAAGATGGTCTCGCAATGTGGGAAGAGCGTGGATCAAGTCATCGCCGAAAAGACTGCTCAGAATGAGGCGTTGAGGGCATTGCAGAGCAAGGCTTTGGTGATTGGGCAAAAGGCATCAACCGACAAAGTGCTTCTGCTTCACTTGGATGAGAATGAAACAGCACCTGAAGGCGTATTGCAACAGGTGCGTTATTTCAACATGGATTAAATGTCGAGGTCTTTCAATACCTCCCAAACCAGAGCCCCTTCAAAGCCCTTCTGCATGGCATAGGCTGCCAATTTGCGTTTTTTCTTGAAATCAGAATCGGCTTTTATTGTTTTGGCTTTCGTTTTCAGAATCTCAATGAGCCGCTGTCGGTAGACTTCTTCGTCGGTTTGTCCTAAAGCTTCTTCGATGATGTCCTTGTCAATGCCTTTCTGTATGAGATGGAAACGAATCTTGTTCACGCCCCAGCCGCTCTGGTTGATTTTGCCGCGAACAAAACTCTTGGCATACCTTTCATCATTGACGAAACGGTTATCCAACAAATAATCAAGAATTTCGTGTTTTTCTTCTTGGGGAAGGTCGAAGGCTTTCAGTTTGTCGCGCACATCCTTCACACATCGTTCTTGATAAGCACAATACTTGGCCATCTTGTCAAGAACCTGGTCGGGAGTGAGTGGCTTGTTGGCTTGCTTTGCCATCAGCAGTCGATTTTGAGGTCGCCTTCCTTAATCCAGCCGATTTTGCGGAAGATCAAGCCGAAAAGCCAAGTGAGGACAGCAGGCAACACGAAGCAGACGAGCAACATGCCAATCCACATGTTGGCGCCTCCTTCAGGCATAGCCGTGTAAATGCCGATGGGCCCGACTAGGCCACAAGTGCCCATGCCAGAGCCGATGGGGATATTCTCCAAATGGAAAATGCAAGTTGAGATGGGACCTGTGATGGCAGCGGTGAGCAGCACTGGAATCCAAATTCTTGGGTTCTTTACGATATTGCCCATTTGTAACATGGAGGTGCCTAAGCCTTGTGCCACAAGTCCGCCCCAGCGGTTTTCCCTGAAACTCAAAATGGCGAAGCCAATCATCTGGGCACAGCAACCTGCTGTGGCTGCACCTCCAGCGATGCCGCCTAAGCCGATGGCGAGGCAGATGGCCGCCGAACTGATGGGTAAGGTGAGCACTGCACCGATGACTACCGAAACGATAATGCCCATGAGGAAGGGTTGCATTTGCGTTGCGTTTTCAATGAAGGTACCTAGGGCGGTCATCACTTTTTGGATTGGCGCACCAGCGAGATAGGCCATCAGCACGCCGCTGATGATGACCACGGCGGGAGTGACGAGGATGTCTACCTGAGTCTCTTTGTAGACCATCTTGCCCAGCTCTATCGCAACGATGACGGAGACATACGCTCCCATTGGGCCACCCAATTCGTTGCCCGCAATGCCGACTGCGATGGCACTGAATAGCACCAATCCCTCGCAACCTAGCTTGTAAGCAATAGCCACGGCGATGGCGGCTCCCGTGGCAGCCTTTGCGTATTTGGCAATGGTTTCGAAGGCTTCAATGCCCGTCTTGTCGCCCAAGGTCTGGAAGATAGTGCCGATAAGCAGTGAGGCGAACAGACCCAAAGCCATAGCACCAAGAGCGTCGACAAAATAGGCCTTCCAGGTCATGTCGACGCCCTTGCGCTGTAAGAATGATTTGAATTTACCCATTAAAACTCAATGCCTTGAATGCCATTTTCCTTCATCAGGTCGGCAAGTTTGGTGTCGTTGTCATCGACGGCGGCGAGGCAGTTGGTGACGATGCGGATTTGTTTGGCAGGATAGAAAGCCATCAAGTCTTTCGTGGTCTCGTAAACACAGTAATCCGTGGCGATGCCGCAGACGTCAATGCCTTCAAACTTCTCTTGCTCAATGATGGCACGTAGCTTTTCACCGCTACGTTCGTTCTGGAAGATGCTAAACTCCTCTTTTTCTGCAAGGTCACCCTTTTGCATGTAATGGATGTTCGGGATGTTGGCCGTGATGCTGCTTAAAACATCTTGCAGGGCAGGGTAGACGTTCATGCCTTCGGTGCCTTGCACGCAGTGGGGCGGGAACACGCCACCTTGCTCAACAAACGAGCAGTGATTGGCTGGGTGAGCGTCTTGTGTGACGATAATCCAGTTGTAGTTCTTCCAAGCACCTTCTTTTAAGGCTTTGGCAAGGTAATCCATAGAGGCAGGGCCTTTAGCGGTTGCTAAACTACCTGTGGTGAAGTCGACTTGCGGGTCAACGATGATGAGCAAGCGGTTAGGGAGCTTGACTTCTTCAACGACAGTCTCAGCTGCTTTGTTTTCAGGTTCTTCATTTTTTTGTTTTTTGTTGTTGCAGCCTGCAAAAGCAAGTGCAGCGACGAGCACGATGGCTCCTAAAAGGTGTCTTTTCATGTCTTTATTTATTAGATATTGAAATTTGCGGCAAAAATACGGATTTATGTTGAAGTGTTGATTGTTTAATTGTTTAATTGTTAATTTTTGGCACGAGACTTTAGGGAAATTATTTATTAACTCCTAACTGAAAATAGTCTCTTAACCCATTCGGGATGGCCAATCTTGCGAAGGGTGTTCTTCACCCACTCACGATTTTCAGGTTTGTACCAGAAGAAGAATCGTTGTTGAGCAAGCTTCTCCTCTTTGGTTTTGGCGCAAAAGACGGGCTCCAAAGTATAGGGGTCGTAGCCGGAATAGTAGATTTCGGTGGCTAGGGTCATAGGGGTGGGAGTGAAGTCTTGCACTTGCTCCAAATGGTAACCTAATTCTTTGGTTCGCACTGCCAAATCGGCCATGTCTTCAAGGTAACAATCGGGATGCGAGGAAATGAAATAGGGTATAAGTTGCTGGTTGAGATGCTCCTTTTCGTTGATAGCATCGAATTTCTTCTTCAATTTGACGAACATGTCGAATTTGGGCTTTCGCATGAGCTTCAATACGGCATCGCTGGTGTGTTCGGGGGCTACTTTTAGTCGACCGCTGACATGTCGTGTAACCAACTGGCGGAAATATTCGTCGTAGCCCATGGCCTTGTTTTCCTCGGGCGTGCTATCGTGCAGAAACAAGTCATATCGGATGCCCGAACCTATGGTGGCTTTTTTGACCTTAGGGTTATTGTCCACCTCTTTATATATGTCAATCAGTGGGTGATGGTCGGTGTTAAGGTTTTTGCAGACGGTGGGTTGCAAACAAGTTGGGCGAGCACATTTCTCGCAGAGGCGTTCGTCCTTGCCTTTCATACGATACATGTTGGCCGAGGGGCCGCCAAGGTCGCTGATGTAACCCTTGAAGTTCTCCATTTCAGTAACTTTCTCCACCTCGCGCATGATTGATTCCTTACTGCGAGAGGCCACGAACTTGCCTTGGTGGGCCGAGATAGTACAGAAGGCGCAGCCTCCAAAACAGCCTCGGTGCAGGTTGACGGAGTGACGAATCATCTCGTAGGCTGGAATGACGCCGCGTTTGGCATATTTCGGATGTGGTAGTCTTGTGTAAGGCAAGTCGAATGAAGCGTCAATCTGCTCGGTGGTAAAAGTCGGTAAAGGTGGGTTGATGACAAGCCTTTGGTTGCCAATATCTTGAATTAATCTAGCTGCGTGTTTCTTATTGGATTCTTCCTCAATATGGCGGAAATTGGAAGCGTATTTTTTTTTGTCTTTTAAACAGACTTCATGTGAGACAAGTTCGATAGTTTCGCCATCGAAATCGGGAAGTGGCTGTTTCTTGTCTTGCAAAAAGAATGTCTGTTTGATGTCGGTCAGTTCGCTGACTTTTTTGCCGTTTTGGATGGCTTTGGCAATTTCTACCATGGTTAATTCTCCCATGCCGTATACGCCAAGGTCGGCCTTGGAATCGACCAAGATGCTGGGCTTCAGGCAGTCGTCCCAATAGTCGTAATGCGTCACGCGTCGCAGCGAGGCTTCAATGCCGCCGATGATAACAGGTACATCGGGGTAGAGTTGCTTGAGGATGTTGCTATAAACCACAGTGGCGCGGTCAGGACGAAAGCCTGTCTCGCCGCCAGGGGTGTAGGCGTCGTTACTGCGTAGGCGCTTGTTGGCGGTGTAGTGGTTCACCATCGAGTCCATGCAGCCCGCCGACACGCCAAAATAAAGTCTCGGCTTGCCGAATTTCTTGAAGTCGCGCAAATCGTCCCTCCAATTGGGCTGTGGAATGAGTGCCACACGGAAGCCGTTGTGTTCCAACACCCTTCCGATGACAGCCGCTCCAAAAGCAGGATGATCGACATACGCATCGCCGGTGACGAACACAATATCCACTTCGTCCCAACCGCGCAAGTCGGTTTCTTTCTTTGTTATTGGTAGCCAGTCGAGGAGGGTCATTCCGTGAATTTTTTGCAAAGGTAATTATTTCTTTAAAACATTTCATTATCTCAAAAAGATTTCCGACCTTTGCAGCCGCAAAAATTAAAGGAGAATTTAATATTAAAAAATTAAGAATCAATAATTTATGAGTAAGTTTAACGACATAATGAAAGAAATTGGCCAAGCTTTGGTCAGTAAAAAGTTCTGGGTCGAACTGCTAATCATGACTTTCGGCATGTTTATGACGGGCGTTTGTGTGTACTATTTCCTCGTTCCTAGCAAGCTGATTGTGGGTTCCATTTCGGGTCTTTCCATCGTGTTGACCAACATTTTTAACGGCATGGGCATCAGCATCAGCCTGTCCATGATGATTTCCATTATCAATGCTATCTTGCTGATTTTAGCTTATTTGCTCGTTGGAAAGGAATTTGGCCTCAAGACGGTCTATTGTGCCATGATTCTCGGTCCCATGACTAAATTCTGCGAGTGGCTGTATCCCTGGCAGAATTTTGCCACCCCAAATGATTACCTGGTTAATATGGGTGTAGCTCCCGACCAAGCCTTCTCTGTGATGGGCAATCCATGGTTTGACCTGCTTTGTTGCGTGATTATCCTCAGTGCAGCCCAAACACTGATGTTCTCCATCAATGCCTCCACGGGTGGTCTCGACATTTTGGCTAAGATTGTCAACAAATACCTGCACTTCGATATGGGTAAGTCGGTGAGTGTAGCGGGTGCCATCATCTGCCTCACGGCCTTCGCCATCAATCCCTTCCAGATGGTTATCATCGGTCTCATTGCCACTTGGATCAATGGCATGGTGGTGAATATGTTCACCGCCAATCTCAACCAACGCAAGCGTGTTTGCATCGTTTCAAAAGACTACGATCGCATCCGTCGTTTTATTATCGACGAGCTCCATCGTGGCTGCACCCTTTATGAAGTCATCGGAGGCTACACCAATGAAAAGTCGATTGAATTGGAGTCCCTGCTCACCAACGATGAGTTCTCGAAGTTGATGGAATATCTTGGCAAGAACGAAATCAACGCCTTCACCACGGCTGGCAACGTTAGCGAGGTGTATGGCTTGTGGGCCAAAGACCGTCACAGAGCAAGAAAACACGCTGAAAAGCGTTAAATAGTAATGTTGTTTTTTTCATGGTACCGCGGCGGAAGCGATTCTGTCGCGGTTTTTTGTATTGAAAAAAAGACTATTTTTGTGCCAAATTAAACCTCACAAAAATGGAAAAACTGTTAGACAAATTCTTGAGATACGTCTCTGTAGAGACAACCTCCGACGAAAATTCCGAATCGCAGCCCAGCACTGCTAAGCAGTTGAACTTGTTGAAGATGCTGCGCGATGAACTGCAAGCTATGGGTATCGAAGCCACGCTTGACGAATACGGCTATGTGATGGCCACCATTCCTTCCAATGTCGCCTGCGACATTCCCGCCATCGGCTTCATTGCGCATGTTGACACATCTCCTGATGCCTCGGGTGCCGACATCAAGCCGCAAATTATCCCGAACTACGACGGCAACGACATCGTTTTAAACAAGGAAAAGAACATCGTTTTGCACGTGTCGGAATTTCCTGAGATGCAGCAATACAAAGGCCAAACGATGATTACCACCGATGGCACGACCTTGCTTGGGGCCGACGACAAAGCGGGTGTAGCCGAAATCATGTATGCTGCCCAATATATGATGGAACATCCAGATTTCAAACACGGCGAAATCAAGATTGGCTTCACGCCTGATGAGGAAATCGGTCGCGGTGTGGTGAAATTTGACGTGAAGAAGTTCGGTGCCAAATATGCTTACACTATGGACGGTGGTGAAATCGGTGAGCTGGAGTATGAGAACTTCAATGCCGCTGGAGCCAAAATACACATTCAAGGCAGCAATATCCACCCTGGCTACGGCAAGGACAAGATGGTGAATTCGATGCTTATCGCCATGGAACTCAATGGGATGCTTCCTGTTGAACAGCGTCCGCGTTTTACACAAGGTTATGAAGGCTTTTTCCATCTGACCGAAATCAACGGCACGGTGGAGGAGACCACGATGTCATACATCATCCGCGACCACGACCGCGCCAAGTTTGAGGAAAAGAAGGCCTTGATCATCTCAGTTGCAGAGTTCTTGAACAAGAAATACGGCGATGTGGTGAAGCTGGAACTGAAGCACCAATATTACAATATGCGCCAAGAGGTTGAGCCGCATTTCTTCATCGTAGAAAGAGCCATTAAGGCCATGGAGATGGCCAACATCAAGCCAAAAGTTCAGCCCATCCGTGGCGGCACCGATGGCGCCAACCTCTCATTCATGGGTTTGCCTTGCCCTAACATCTTCGCTGGTGGGCACAACTTCCACGGCAAGCTGGAGTATGTACCACTTGAAAGCATGATGAAAGCCTCTGAGGTGATTCTGAACATTATCACCTTGTTCCAAGCGGAATAATAACTTGGTCTGCATGAAGGCCATGACCTTGAGCAATCGACTGAAAAACATCACGCTGGCATCGGTTTTCACCTTTGCCGGCGTGTTGTATTGTCTTATCTCATTGGTCAACCATTATCTTTTCAAGACATATGCACTCGACTTGGGGCTTTACACCCATGCGATGTATGACTATGCGCATTTTCGCATTGATGATTGCAGCATGTTTAAGGCCGTTCCGCAAAGCATTCTCAGCGACCATTTCGATTTGTATTTGGCCATTTTGTCACCATTGGTTTATATTTTTGGTAGTTATACGTTACTTCTTGTTCAGATTGTGGCTGTCCTGCTGGGTGGTTGGGGTATTTACAAGTTAATAGGTCTCTATACTGATGATAACCGGATGCCAATTGTGGCATCTACCACGTTTTTCGTGTCCTTTGGAATCATCCAAGCCTTGGCTTTCGACTACCATTCCAACGTATTGACAGCCATGATGTTGCCTTGGCTGCTTTACTTTTTCAAAAGGCGAAAGTTTGGCCTGTCGACGCTATTTGTCGTGCTTTTTGTCATCGGGAAGGAGAACATGTCGCTGTGGTTGTTTTTCATAGTCATCGGTTTGATGTGGGATTATAGAAAAGACAAGCAAGCGATTTGGCATTTGGTTGCCTATGCTGTTTTTTCTTTGGCTTACTTCTTTATTATCAATATGATAGTAATGCCGAAATTGGGCGGGTCTGGTGGTGGTTTTGCCCGTTATGCACATTTGGGTGACAATTATTTTGACATTGCCCAAAGATTGGTCATGCATCCTTGGGAGACCTTGCAGATGTTTTTCACCAATACCAATGGCATATCCGAATACGATGGGATAAAGGAAGAGTTTTATATGTGCGCATTAGCTTCAGGAATGTTGCTTACTTTATTGAAACCTAACTATTTGCTAATGCTTATTCCCCTATTGGCGCAGAAAATGTTGGCTGCTGAAATCAACTTCTGGGGTGTTTCCTTCCAGTATTCGGTTGAATTTGTTCCGGTATTGGTGGTCTCGTCGTTCTTGGTGCTTGTCAAGTTGAGAAACGTTAAGTGGAGACTGGCTTTGTGCTTTGCTTTATTGCTCTCAACAGTGCTGACTACCTTTTATACCATAGGCGTGCCTAAGTCAGACATCTTGGTTGACCAGTTATGTGTGTATCAAGGTCGTCATTACGAGCAAGAGGAGTTTGATGTCCACTATGCTCGTGAGTTGATAAAGATGATACCTGATGATGCTTCCGTGAGTGCTGCTACTTATTTTGTGCCTCATCTGGCCTTGCGTGAAAACATCCAAAACTTTGCGTACGCAACCAAAATCGATGCTGATTATGTGTTGATTACAGAACATTATGTCAACTATAAGCGAAAAGGTCAGGTGCTGTTTACCAACCGATCAGAGTATGAGACCATCGCTTCCGATGGGCGGTTGCATCTGTTTCGTCGGAAGTTGCAATGAAAATCACTTTGAGAAGTAGCTGACAGTATATGGATGTTCGTCTTGTTCCCTTTCCAATCGAAAACCTTGGTTTTCCAAGTATTCTCTTAATCCATTGATAGGCATGTCTTTGTGATATGGAAATACCACCTTGTCGTAGGCACTGAAATCTGCATTTTGGTAGTTGATGTCATAATAATAGCCCTGTTTCAGCAGATAATCTTGAAATACATAATAATTTGAGGGTTGGCTTTGTGTGCGGAATGCCTCATGGTTTTCATCCAAATAATACGTGAACTGCTTGTCGAAATATTCGGGTAATATGACGAGAGTTTTTTCGTTTTCTTTTGCTTCAACCAATTGGTTTACAATCGGTTTTATGTTGGAATGCCAGCCGCTGAAACGTTTGGTGGAACTGTCAGGCGAGCAGGAAATGACCATAGTCATGACTAGCAGTGCCATCAGACTAATGCCCAATGGCTTGCGTTTTGGGAACAGATACAAGCAGTAAGCCGAAACGGAAAGGTAGAAAATCGGGAAAAGGAAGTAAAAATAGCGGTCGAGGAAAAAGCCTGTGAAATAGGAAAGCACAAACGAGGTAAGCAACGGTACGGTCCAAAGCAAAGTGAGGATACCCGTGTTCCCAAAAGCAAATGTTTTCTTTACAATGTTGATAATCAAAATGATAAATGAAGAAAACAAGATTCCGATGACCAAAACTGTAGTGACGGGGACGTTGCACATTCGCCATAGGAAATCATAAAGCACCTCGGGGCTGGTGGTTTTGGCAATCCAAGTGCCGTTTATCCCTGAGTCGAAAAAGCGGGTGAACAATACGGGAAACATCGGTGCGAAGAGCAGGATGAGTGATGCTGCGTGAATCAGATAAGGTTTCCAGATTTTCTTTCTTATGGGCTTGATTGCCAAAGTAATAAAAAATTCCATCACAATAACCCAAACGGAAAGGTAATGGCCGTACATCAGCATCAGGTTGGCGATGGTCAACAGGATGAATTTGAAGGTCTTGGGCCGATGGATACAGCTGATGAACAAGAAAACAGAGCTTGCTGTGGCAAACCCGATGAGACTGTAAACGCGACACTCATGTGCCAAATAGATTGAAAACGTTGAGAAACAATAGAATAGAGAGGCAGCGATGCCTACATACCTATGGATGAACTTCTCGCCGAGTAAATAAATCGGAACGATGGTTAAAACATTGAAAATAAACGATAAAGAACGAATGGCAACCTCGGAGATGCCAAATACTTTAACCCAGAAATGTAGAAGCAATTCCCAAAGTGGCGGGTTGTCGCCTTTGCAAAGCATTCGCACGATGTCGGAGGGACTTTGTAAAGCCATATAAAGAGTGAAACTTTCGTCTCCACCAAGGTCGGTTTTGCCCAAAAACCAAATGCGGAGCACGGCCGCTATTACAATTAAAATCAGGCATTCGATAATGCTTTTACGTTGGGCTGGCGCTTGCAAAGGTTTCATGACGTTTTGGATTTTTCTATTGTTTCTGAGACAGTAGGCTGTATGTAAATCAAGCCTTTGCAAGCATATACGAAGAAGTTCTTGGCAGGTTTGCCTCCTCGTTCGATGGTGATGGTATCAATGAATTCAATGGATTCGAATCCATCAGGATAAAGCCCGTTTGGGTTTTTGAGATAGCGGCTGTCAGTCAGGAACCAGAAATCCTCTCCTTTTCGGAATCCACCTCGCTTGTCGTTGATCCATAAATATTTATGTAATTTCTCTATGTAGCCGATGCCCATCACTTTCATGCCTAAAGGTCGAGCTACATAATAGTCCAAGTTGGCCAAGGGAAACCATTCATCAGCCACGATGCCGTCTTCTTTTTTCATTACGCCTTCAGCAATTTTTTGTTCGCGCAAAGTGGCGAATTTCGTTTCCAGCTGTCGCCATCCATACATGTCCAGCGTGAAGTCGTTGCGTCCAAGCATTTCTGGTTCAGTATGTCGGTCCAGCGGTATGAAGCCCGTGTTGATTTCCGCGATGCCGAAACATACGGTAAGCAGCAGTACACAAAGTGCAGCTATGATGCTTTTTGGAAGAAGGAAACGCCCGTCTTGTTTCGGATTTTTATTACATAACCAACAAGAACTCAATAATATGATTAGGCAATATGCAGGGGCGTTCCAATGAGGTAAAGTCTGTCTGGTCAATGAAAAAAACAGAAAGGTCAAAACCAGCGGCAAGGCTGTGCAAAGCACCAGTCGCAGCATGGGCTTTTCCAATTCGATTTTTCCTTTGAAAGCTGCGACAACCGCTATGATGGCCAAAACGAAGTTCACGGGATTGTTGTATAGCAGTTCTCCAGCCACTTCGGTGCCGAAATAGCCCAAGTTGGGTTTACCAAACAGGCTAATGCGGTCGCCATGGAAGTTGAAACTGATGAAACCGTTATCAATGTTCCATTTCAAGATAGGTAAGACCAAAGTGAGGGAAATAAGCAGGGAACAATAAAATGCCCAGGTTTTCAGCGGTTTTCTGTCAAAAAAGAGTATGTATAGCATCATTCCTACCCAAAGGAATACACCGGAATATTTTGAAAGCATAGCCAAACCTGCAAACGCGCCAAATAAAACAATGTAGCTGTCGGAGTGCTGTTGGGTGTGTAGTCGTTTGAAATACAACACTGCCATCCAGAAGGCAAGAAGCCAAAACAGCATGAGTGGTGTGTCAGGCAGAATGAAAATGCCTGTGATGACGAAGGCATAGATGGAGGCTGTGTAAAGCAATGCAGCGTATAATCCCGTTTGCGCGTTTTTGAGTTCTTTCCCGATGCGAAATAGAATATAAGTATTGGCAGTCATAAAGACTATCGATGCCAACCGGATGAAAAACTCACTGTCGAACAGCAAGTTAAGGCTAAACAATTGTATTACCCAACCTACCATAGGCGGATGGTCGAAATGGCTCCAGTCGGGATAGAGGGCGTAGGTCCAATAATAGACTTCATCGTTGCCAAACTCAATCGAAGCTGCCGCAATGCATCGAATGACGGCACTGACAGCCAAAATCCAGAAGAGTATCTGATGAATTTTTTTATCGTTGTCTTTGATTTGAATCATGCACTCTTCTCCTTAGCTTTTTTTATCAGATACCAGATCATGGCTAACAAAGCCACGGCATAAACGAACCAATACAATCCGGTTTGGGCATAGTTGATGCTGTCTAATCGGCGGTCGTAAAGGTCGGCGGATGGATGTCTTGTGACGGGATTCAAATATAGGAAATGCCTGCCATTCAAGTCGATACGGGTTCGTACATATGTGTCTTCAGTTCGGATGACATAGTATGAAGTTGCAACGTTTTCCTCGGTTTTCAACACTTTGCCGTCCTGTCCTATGAACTTCACTTCGCGCATGGTTTCAGCAGAGGTGCTAATAAATAAGGTGTCACCGATCAATTGGGCTTGGGTCAAGTAATCCAATGAACGGGCATCGTTTGCCTTTTGCTCAAGGGAAAGAGGATGATAGTACCAATTGTCGAACTCTACGGCATAACAAAGGCCTTTGTCCAGGGCTTCATAGACATGTTCCGGGTCAAGGTCGGGCGTGTTGACCATGGTTAGGTTTCGGCACACCTCATGCACATTAGTGATGTTATGTGTGTCGTCGTCGCCGAGGGCATACACGCGGTGACCATTGGAAAGAGCCTTGTCCCAATGCTCGAAGGCATTACCGTAAGGGTTGACGACCTCAATCAATCTGTAGTTGCTCAACAATATCATGTCGCTGACTTTGTAGCCTTTTGTGAACGAAGCATGGGCAGGCATGACGAAACGACAGCGTTCGCCCAACTTGTTGAGCATGTGCTGCTTCATGTTGAGGTTCTGCATGAAGGGGAAGTCAGGCCAATACACGCTTTCGGCGCCGATGCATATTTGGTGGGTTTTGCGTATGAGGCCATAGCCATGTTCGTAGGCGGGGATATAGTCTTCTCTTTCTGAACCATGCATGTTGATGCCCATGTAGTCGGAGATGCCGTAATGGTCGTAGCCCAAGGTTTGGTACACACTGTCAATGCTGGCTTCCTTGCTCTTGCGCCCATTGGTCAGCCCAAAATACCTGCGTGAGTGGCAATGAAAGTGATATTTCTTCCATTGGTCGGGATTCATGTCCTGATAGGGGTTGTAAAGGTATTCGCCACTGAAAGGCTTCGGCTCCTTGAAACTGTAGGTGGGCACGGAGAGGTAGACGTACAACACCAGTAGGAGCAAGACGATGCCTAGACCGCTGAAGACGCGTCCAACGTATAACCAGAAACCGTGTTTTTGTTTCCCCTTGCTCATTTTTTGCTTTTTGGGTGCAAAACTAAGGAAAAATCCTGAGGTTTAGGGTATGACAATCAATTTCTTTTTGGCAATCAAACGATTATAGCGTTCTAGTACCTCACCGACCACATCTTCCCACGAGCGTACGATGGAGTGCGAGGCCTGAATACCCACACGATGCACAAGTTCCGGATTGTGAATTAATTCGCGAAGTCGGTTGGCAAAGGCATTCACGTCGTTAGGAATCAGAAAACCATTCTCGTTATCAGTGATGATGGAGGCCGCCGTGGCAGTTTCCACCATGACAGAGGGTGTTTGCAGTGCTGCAGCCTCTTTAACGACCAAACCGTCAGTGTCGTAAAGCGATGGGAATAGGAACAGGTCAGCCGCTGCATAATACTGCTTGATAACTTCGCGCTCAGTGACGGTGCCCACAAAGGTGACTTGGCTGTCAAGACCTTTTTCGGTTACCATCTTTTTCATTTCCTCAGCTGCATAACCGTTGCCGACAAAAAACATCTTGAAAGACGTATCTTTCACTTTTTCAAGAGCCTCGATGGTGAGGCGCACGTTTTTCTGCCAAATATGCTGTCCGACGAAGAGGCAAACAAAGTCATTAGGTGCAATGCCTAACTGTTTCCTTGCATCAGCAAAATAGGCATCAGGATAATCAGCCACAAGGTCGCTACCATTAGGTACCACTTCCACATTGCCTTTGAAACCGTAGTCTTTAATCACATCTTTTACAGAGGCTTGCGGCACCCAAACTTCATCGGCACGCTCATAAAAACTAACGATGCGCTTGATGATTTGCTCCACAACTGCTTTGGAGGGAATGGTTTGGCTGAAGTCGTCGCGGTATTTGGAATGGAATGTGGCCACCATTGGGATATTGAGCCTTTTGGCCACTTTAGTCGCCGCCATGCCTGCAGCGAACGGTGAATGGGCATGTACTATCTTGAACCGACGCCTGACGATTTTCGCAAGAAAAGTCGGATCAACTTCTGCAATGCCAGTGACATAGGGTTGGCGGAGCGGAACGGGCACCGAGAAATAATCGAGCACCTCATAGTCGTATTGGCTGTAGTCGGCTCCGGGCACATTAGGTGTGATGACTGAAACACCTCCCACTTTTTTTTGCATCCAATAGGCATAGTTCTGTACGCAAATGGCAACGCCGTCCATCACGGGAGGGAACGATTCATTGAAAAGACCGATGTTTAAATCCATTTCTGTTGAAATTTGGCGCAAAATTATAAAAAAGAAGCTTCTTGAACCATAATAAAATTGTATCTTTGCGGCCTAATTTGAAATCATTCTTAATAGTGACTGCGAGACTACGGAACTGCGAGATTTTTTGGGGCTAATTGAAGACCCCGAAGTCCAGAAGTCCAGAAGTCCCGAAGTCAAAAAAGCAGAATCATGGATCAGAATCCGAACGAAAATATCATCAGTGAAGTCACGAACAAAGAGTATGAATACGGCTTTGTGACCGACATTGAAACCGATTTTGTGCCAAAGGGCTTGAACGAGGACATCATCCGCCTCATCTCCAAGAAGAAAGAGGAACCCGAATGGCTGTTGGAGTTTCGTCTGAAGGCCTTCCGACATTGGCAGACGCTGAAACAGCCCAACTGGGCGCATCTCGATATCCCCGAAATCAACTATCAGGACATCATCTATTATGCTGCACCGCGCAAGCGTCAACAAAAGCAAAGCCTCGATGAAGTGGACCCCGAATTGTTGGCCACCTTCGACAAACTCGGCATCTCACTTGATGAGCAGAAGAAACTCTCTGGCGTGGCTGTCGATGCGGTAATGGACTCCACTTCGGTGAAGACGACGTTCCAAGAGACGCTCTCAAAACATGGCGTCATCTTCATGTCATTCAGCGAGGCTGTGAAGCAACATCCCGACTTGGTAAAGAAATACCTCGGCAAGGTAGTGCCTTATACCGACAACTTCTTTGCGGCACTCAACTCTGCAGTCTTCAGCGATGGCTCGTTCTGCTACATCCCGAAAGGTGTTCGTTGCCCCTTGGAGCTTTCCACCTATTTCCGCATCAATGCGGCCAACACAGGCCAGTTTGAGCGTACGCTCATCGTGGCCGATGAAGGCGCGTATGTGAGTTACATGGAAGGTTGCACGGCTCCGCAACGCGATGAGAACCAGCTCCATGCAGCCATTGTGGAAATAATCGCCGAGACGGATGCAGAAGTGAAGTATTCCACAGTGCAGAACTGGTATCCTGGCGATAAGGACGGCAAGGGTGGTGTGTATAACCTCGTCACCAAACGCGGCCTTTGTCGCGGCGACCGCTCCAAGATCTCTTGGACGCAGGTCGAGACGGGCTCTGCCATCACCTGGAAATACCCGGGCTGCGTGTTGTTGGGCGACAACTCGGTGGGTGAGTTCTATTCCGTTGCTGTGACCAACAACTACCAACAAGCTGACACGGGCACCAAGATGATCCACTTGGGCAAGAACACCCGCAGTACGATCATATCTAAAGGTATCTCCGCAGGTCACAGCCAGAATGGCTATCGAGGCTTGGTGAGAGTGGCTGCCAAAGCCGAGAATTCCCGTAATTACTCGCAATGCGACTCACTCCTATTGGGCGACAAATGCGGTGCCCACACTTGGCCATACGTAGAATGCGGCAACGAATCGAGTATCCTCGAACACGAGGCAACGACCTCGAAGATATCTGAAGACCAGCTGTTTTATTGTCAACAACGTGGCATCCCGACGGAGAAGGCCATTGGCCTCATCGTCAATGGCTATGCCAAAGATGTATTGAACAAGTTACCTATGGAATTCGCCGTTGAGGCACAGAAATTATTGTCGATCACCTTGGAAGGCAGCGTAGGATAAAACAATTAAACAAATCGAAGATTCAACGTAGTTAATTAAACGACCAACAATCAACAAATGACAGGAACCTGTTCAAATAACACGCCTTTTTGGTTGCTTCTCATCGGATTGTTCCTCATTCTGGTGAGCAAGAGCCTATTGACTGAGGGCATGTTTCTTGACGGTGTGACATACGCCTGCATTTCCCGCAATATGGCTTGCGGTCTTGGCTCGTTTTGTAACCCGTGCTATACTCAAACGATAGGTCCTGTATTCCATTCCCATCCGCCTTTGGCTTTTGGACTAGAAGCATTGTTTTTCAAGGTTTTGGGTGACCATTGGTGGATTGAAAAAGCTTATTCTGTTTTGACCTTCCTGTTCAGCGGACTATTGATTGCATTGATTTGGAAACGGAGTACTAACAACATCCGTTGGGCTTGGCTGCCTCTGCTGTTTTGGATTGCCATGCCTTTGGTCACTTGGTGCGCCACCAACAATATGCTTGAAAATACCATGTCGGTATTTGTGCTGCTATCGGTCTATCTAATGATTGTTAGCTATCAAAGGAACAACAAAATTTGGTTGGTTCTGTCGGCAATGGCTTTATTTTTGGCTTTCCTGTCTAAAGGGTTTACGGGATTGTTCCCCTTGGTGTTCCCTGTTTTGTATTGTGCTTTCGACCAAAAACGCAGATGGATCCAAGGCCCTATTGATAGTTTGATTTTGCTGGTTTCTGTGGCGTTTTTTGTCGGGGTGTTGTTTTTGATTTTTCCTGGCTTGTTTGCCTATCTTAAGGACTACATCCGGCTTCAAGTCTTAGGTGGTGGACTTCATGAAACTACTGTCTCATCCAGGTTTTACATTGTTTTCGCCTTGTTGCAGCAACTGATGATTCCGCTTGTTTTGGTCGTGGTATTGGTGATTCTCAAGAAGAAAAACAAGTTCAACAAAAAGGTCTTTGAATTCCCACCCGACAAGGCTTGGTTCTATAGTTTCCTGATTTTGGGTCTATTGGGTGTTTTACCTATCATGGTAAGTGTGAAGCAACGCGACTTCTATATGCTTGCTGCGTTGCCTTTCTTTGCCTTGGCATGCGGACATATCACCCTCTCGATGCTGACCTTATGGTTGCCCAAAATCACGCCACAAGTCCACAGATGGATGACTCTTGGAGCAAGTTGCATCGTGTTGCTGGGGTTGGTTCTGAACATTGTCCATGTCGGGAAATACGGTCGCGATGACGCATTGATTGAAGAAGTGAAGCAAAAGATTGCGGAAGTAGGAGAAACTAATATTATTGAAATATCACCAGAAGAATATACACAGTGGGCCAAGCATGCCTATTATATGCGTTACGGCAAAATCAGCCTAAGCCCAACTCATCAAAATTCGCCCATAGATTCCCGCCAGCCCACCAGCCCGCGTTGGAATGACATGGGCGAATCCAACTGAATACGGAACAACTGAATAATTGAACAACTGAACAACTATATATCATGTTACTGAACATCAAAAACCTACACGTCTCCATCGGAGGCAAGGAAATCCTGAAAGGATTGAATCTGGGCGTCAACGAAGGCGAAATCCACGCTATCATGGGCCCCAACGGAACAGGAAAGAGTACGCTCGCTGCTGCCATCACAGGCCGCGATGGCTATGAGATCACGGAAGGGGAGATCTGGTACAAGGGCAAGAACATCGTTGGGATGTCGCCCGAGGACCGCGCCAACGAAGGCATCTTCCTAAGCTTTCAATACCCCGTTGAGATTCCGGGCGTGAGCATACAGAACTTCATGCGTACTGCTGTCAATTCGAAGCGTGAGTATCAAGGACTTCCCCCAATGAGCACTGTCGACTTCATGAAGATGATGAAGGAGAAGCAGGCCATGGTTGAAATCACCGAGAAGCTGCAAAATCGTTTCGTTAATGTGGGCTACAGCGGTGGCGAGAAGAAGAAGAATGAGATTTTCCAGATGGCCATGTTGGAACCGAGCCTTGCCATCCTCGACGAGACGGACTCAGGTCTCGACATCGACGCGTTGCGCATCGTGGCCCATGGCGTCAACCAACTGCATAATAATGAGAACGCCTTTGTGGTCATCACCCACTATCAGCGTCTGCTCGACTATATCGTTCCCGACTTCGTCCATGTGATGTACGACGGACGCATCGTCAAGACGGGCGGCAAAAACCTCGCCCTCGAACTCGAAGAAAAAGGCTACGAATGGATTAAGGAACTTTGACCATGGACAACCAACTTATCATAGCCGCCAACCAAAGCCGCGAACTCATTGAGTATGACGATGATGCGCATCTTTCTGCCGAGCCGAAAGTTTCCGAAATCGTCCTCAACGAGAATGCCAGCCTTGAGTTGTATGTGCTGCAAAACGTGAGCAACGAGGCCTCCATCCAGCGCGAGTTCAAGGTGAGGCAGATGGCCGACAGTCGCCTGAAAATCGTGGTCATTACTTTCAACGGAGGCGACATCCGCAACACCTATCATGTGGATTTAGATGGCGAAGGCGCTGAAACCCAAGTGCATGGACTTTATCTCATTGACAAGACCCAGCATGTGGAAAACCGCTTGAAGGTGAACCACAACGTGCCGCATTGCATGAGCAGCGAGAAGTTCAAGGGCATCTTGGACGACGAGGCCACGGCCATCTTCAACGGCCATGTGTATGTAGCGAAAGACGCGCAAAAAACTGACGCACAACAGAATAACAGCAATATCTTGCTGACCTCGAAGGCCAAAATCAACAGCCAGCCGTTTTTGGAGATTTACGCCGACGATGTGAAATGTTCGCACGGCACCTCCACGGGTCAACTTGACCAAGAGGCCATGTTCTACATGCGCCAGCGCGGTATCAGCAAGGCCAACGCACGGATTCTGTTGATGTACGCCTTCGCCGCCGAAGTCAGCAACCACATCGGGAACGAAATGCTTCACGAGCACATCGACGACATGATCAAGCGCCGCCTGCGCGGTGAGTTGTCGAGCTGCGAAAACTGCGTCCTGCGCTGCAGCCACCCGAAGGAGTATAACTTTGACCTGGATTATTCGAAGATTTAGTAATGTTGGAACAAAACATTCAAAACTGACAAAGCAATTGTGACAAAGTCGCCAACCGGCTCCTTTCCAGCGCATCCTAAAGGATGCCAAGGGTCAATGATGAAGTTTTCAGCCGCCATAGGCGGAGAAGCAACGGCGAGCGGTTGTAAGCCGTTGCATTGTCCAATCACAAAAGCAGGTTTTGAAAGTTTTG
>JAFWRA010000223.1 GCA_017508895.1 Bacteroidales bacterium | reverse complement strand
GGACGGCAAGCAGTTTACAGGGCTCACCCACTGCCAGTCCAGACAGAAAGAGGCACTCGCCTTCCACTTCAACATGTCCCTGACCGCCATCAACGTGGCAAGGGCTTTCGCCCGTCAGGACAAAAAGGAACTCTCGGTGGCAAATGTCAAGACGCTGGTCCACAACGCAATGATGCTCCACAGATTTTCCGTGCTGTCTGGAAAGATGCCGAACAGACTATTAAATACCAACGATTTCAAAGAACTCTTGTATTATGGTGTCGCTAACGCGGCGTAGCTAGTCAAAATTTAACGGACTATTGATCATTAATTGTTAGGTAAGATAGAAAAAACTCTACTATCTGTCTTGTGTTTCCCAAAAAAACCGTAATTTTGAAGCGTTTTTTGAAAGCACCTTATTATTATATTAATGCCTCACATTTTTGGTAATATGGTTTACTTGAACATCAAGGAACGTGATCGTTTCTGAGAGATTCTCAGACGAGGAATGGCGGTTTGCCATTGTGTCATAGGCTATGCTTATGGCATCTTCTAACCTCCTAATTTCTTCCTGCCGTCGCTTTCAAACACAACCACTTTATTCATTCTCCACAGGGGAGCTTTCAACACAAATCTAATAATTTTAAATCATTAAATATTAAATCTTTAAATCAATTGAATTATGGAATTACCATTTGCAGAAGCTTGGAAAATCAAGATGGTTGAACCCATTAAGAAATCCACCCGCGAACAACGCGAGAAGTGGCTCAACGAAGCCCACCAGAATGTCTTTATGCTGAAGAGCGACTATGTCTACATCGACTTGCTGACCGACAGCGGCACCGGCGCCATGAGCGACCGTCAGTGGGCCGCTATGATGCAAGGCGACGAGAGCTACGGCGGTGCCCGTTCGTTCTATCACATGAAGGACACCATTACAGAACTCACTGGCTTTGAGTACGTCATCCCTACCCACCAAGGCCGTGCTGCTGAGAACGTGCTGTTCTCTTACCTCGTGAAACCTGGTATGGTCGTTCCTGGCAACGCCCACTTCGACACTACCAAGGGCCACATCGAGAGCCGTAAGGCCTTTGCCATTGACGTTACCGTACCTGAGGCTTACGATACCCAGCTTGAAGTTCCCTTCAAGGGCAACGTCAGCCTCGAAAAGCTTGAAAAGGTGCTGAAAGAGAACAAAGGTAATGTGCCTTTCATGGTCCTTACCGTGACGAACAACACCGTTGGCGGTCAGCCTGTCAGCATGCAGAACATCCGCGAGACCTGCGAGCTCTGCCACAAATACGGCGTGCCGGTCAACATCGACAGCGCTCGTTTCATTGAGAATGCTTATTTCATCAAGACGCGCGAAAAGGGTTATGAGAACAAGACCCTCCGCGAGATCGCCCTTGAGATGTTCAGCTATGCTGACTCAATGACAATGTCTGCCAAGAAGGACGGCCTTGTCAACATGGGTGGCTTCATTGCTACTAACAAGAAGGATTGGTACGAAGGTGCCAAGTTGTTCTGCATCCCCTTCGAGGGCTTCTTGACCTATGGCGGTATGAACGGCCGCGACATGGACGCCCTGGCCGTCGGTTTGAAAGAAAACATCGAATTCGACATGGTTGAGACCCGCATCAAGCAAGTGCACTACCTCGCTGCTAAACTTGATGAGTACGGCATTCCTTACCAGCGTCCTGCTGGTGGTCACGCCATCTTTGTTGATGCCGACAAAGTGTTGACCCAGATTCCGAAGGAAGAGTTCCCCGCCCAGACGTTGACCTGCGAGCTTTACCTTGAAGCTGGCATCCGTGCTTGTGAAATTGGTTATGTTTTGGCCGACCGTGACCCTGTCACGCGCCAGAACCGTTTCGGTGGCAACGACTTCGTGCGTCTCTGCATCCCGCGCCGTGTTTACACCAACAACCACATGGACGTGATTGCTGCAGCCTTGAAAAATGTGTACGACCGTCGCGACAGCATCAAGCGCGGTCTTGAAATCACTTGGGAAGCCGAGCTGATGCGTCACTTTACCTGCCAGTTCAAGAGATTGGGTTGATTGCTGATTCAATACACTTTCGGGAAAGCCTGATCAATCAGGCTTTCCCATTTTTTAGTACTGTTGCTTCGCTTCTTAGCATTATTGCTTTTGTCTTGGTTGTTTTTCTACCTTTGTGTCTATAAAACATGAAGTTATGTTATTCAATTCCATACAATTCGCGATATTCCTTCCGATAGTATTTCTTCTCTATTGGTTTGTTTTCGATCGCTTCATCAGCAAGTCGGAGCACCAGTTGAGGTTGCAGAATGCTTTCGTGGTGGTGGCGAGTTATGTGTTCTACGGTTGGTGGGACTGGCGTTTTTTGTTGCTCATAGCCTTTACTTCGTTCTGCTCATGGGGTAGCGGATTGCTTATTGGGAAAGCTGAATCGAATAAAAAAGCCAAGACTTGGATGTGGCTCAACATCATCCTAAATTTGGGCATTTTGGCTACATTTAAGTATTACGACTTTTTCGTCACCGAGTTTGGGCAATTATTCCATATTTCCACTGATGGTTTGTTGTTGAAGGTGATACTTCCCGTAGGCATCTCGTTCTACACCTTCCAAGCCCTAAGTTATTCCATCGATGTCTATCGTGGCAAGATAGAGCCTACGACTGACATTATTGCTTTTTTTGCTTTTATTTCGTTCTTCCCGCAACTGGTGGCAGGCCCTATCGAGCGGGCAACCAACCTCTTGCCTCAGTTCCTAAAGAAAAGGGAGTTCGATTACGACACCGCCGTTGACGGAATGCGTCAAATCCTATGGGGCTTATTTAAAAAGATAGTGGTGGCCGACAATTGCGCGGTGTATGTGGACCAAGTTTTCTCGAATTACACGAACGAAAGCGGAAGCACCTTGCTTCTTGCTGCCATCTTCTTCACTTTCCAAATCTATGGCGACTTCTCTGGCTACAGTGACATTGCGATAGGAACGGCCAAGCTGTTTGGCATCAAGCTGATGCGCAACTTCAACGTGCCGTATTTTAGTCGTGACATTGCGGAGTTTTGGCGCAGGTGGCACATCAGTCTGACGACATGGTTTAGGGATTACGTCTATATTCCGTTGGGTGGTAGCCGAGTAAGTAAAGCAAAGGTAATTAGGAATACTTTCATCATTTTTCTCGTAAGTGGTTTATGGCATGGTGCCAATTGGACCTTCATCGTTTGGGGTGCATATCATGCTTTGCTTTTTCTACCTTTGATCCTTACGGGCAAGAATAGGAAATACACGAATCAGGTAGCTGAAGGTCACATTTTGCCGACTATTAAGGAATTAGGCCAGATGCTTTTTACTTTCTTTTTGGCGGTATTTGGATGGATAATCTTTAGGGCAGAGAGTATTGGGATGGCTTGGGAGTATGTTTGTGGAATGTTCGATGTGAGTTTATTTATGGTTTTCATCAAGAAGAAAATTGCATTAAGCAATGTCATTTTTATTACCATTATGTTGGTAGTGGAGTGGCTGCAACGGGAGAAGGAACATGGGTTTGATATTGCAAACCTAAAACCTTTGACAAGATACGCTCTTGTGGTTTTGTTGATAGAGTTTGTTTTGTTTTTTATGGCGACAACGCCTTCACAATTTATATACTTTCAATTCTGATGAAAAAGTTTTTTAAAACAACAATGTTGGTGATTTGTGTCTTGTTGGTTATTAATATTGTTCTGGATTATGCTTTTACAAGAAGGCTTTGTCATTCACAATATCACTATTACAAGCCATGGAATTGCATTATTCACGATACAATAGAAGCGGATTTGCTTGTTTTGGGATCTTCTCGTGCGTTAAGACAATATGACCCATACATAATGGATTCAATGTTGTGCACTAATACATATGTACTTGGGCAGAATGCTTTTCATATTAATCGGCAAATTGTATTCTATGATGTATATCGTCATTATCAAAAGAAGAAACCTTCATACTTAATAATTAATTTTGATTATTATGGTAATTGGGAGGGTTCAAGAGCCGATAGGGAACAGTATTATCCTTATTTTGTGAATCCCTTTATGCGCAGGTTGATAAAGAATCAGGAACAATTCGATGTGATGGAATTGAATGTCCCTATGTATAGATATTATTATCAGGGTTTATTATCATTGATGAGTGATGATAGTGTTTGGTGGAATCAAAAGAATTGGTATAAAGGGTATTGGGGAAATCCCTCAAAATGGGATGGGAAAAAAATGATGGAAATAGAAAAAATCAAATTCAATCCCCAAAACAGTATTGTGGAAAAGTTTGATTCATTTTTGGCTGAATTACAAAGGGATGATATAGATATTGTATTCGTTAGTTCACCAATATATGTTGGGGCTACTGAAAAGGTTGAAAACCTTTCAGACTTTTATGATTTTAGAAAAAGATTTTCCGAAAAATATGACATTCCCGTATTAGATTATATTTACGATTCCATATCATACGATACAGCATATTTTTATAATGCGACACATTTGAACAAAACTGGGGCGGAATTGTTTACCACCCAATTGTGCCACGATTTGGATTCACTTGGTGTTTTTCAAGACTGAGGGAATTCCCTTTTTAAGCAAATTTCTTCAGATTCCAATTCCATCAACTTTTCCTTTGCAAACCTCAATTAATTGTCATACCTTTGCACCGATTTAATAAATACGTATTTTTTATAATAAAATTATTCGAATAAATTATGCAACCCTCTCACATTGAACACATTGGAATCGCCGTCACAAGCTTGGACGAGTCCATTCCTTTCTTTGAAAAATTGCTTGGCACTAAGTGCTACGCCATCGAAGAAGTCGCCGACCAGAAAGTGAAAACCGCTTTCTTGCGCTGCGGACAGACCAAAATTGAGCTTTTGGAGCCCACTAGCCCCGAAAGCACCATCGCCAAATTCATCGAGAACAACAACGGTCGCGGTGGCATGCACCATATCGCTTTTGCCGTGGAGAACATCGAAGGCCACCTCGAAGAGGCCAAGGAACTGGGCATCCGCCTCATCGATCAGACCCCGCGTGGCGGTGCCGAAGGCCTGAGCATCGCTTTCCTGCATCCGAAATCAACCTTCGGCGTGTTGACCGAACTGTGTGAAAACAAGAACAAATAAAAACACATATAACCATGTTAATTGAACAGAAAATCCAGGAATTGCTGGAGAAGCGTGGTGAGGCACGTCTTGGTGGCGGCCAAAAGCGCATCGATTCCCAGCATGCCAAAGGCAAGATGACGGCTCGCGAACGCATTGCTCTCCTCTTGGACGAAGGCAGCTTCGAAGAGACTGACATGTTCGTGACCCATCGCACCGTCGATTTCGGTCTCGACAAGCAACAGTACCTCGGCGACGGCGTCGTCACCGGTCACGGCACCATCGACGGCCGCGTCGTCTACGTCTACGCTCAAGACTTCACCGTGTTTGGCGGTGCCTTGAGTGAGACCATGTCCCTC
>JAFWRA010000023.1 GCA_017508895.1 Bacteroidales bacterium | reverse complement strand
GATGATGGTCAGAATTAAGAAAATAGACCAGGCATTTGAAAAAAAAGACAAGGAAGAATTTGCCCGGCATAAGCAAAAAGTCGTGGCCATAGGAGAAGTGATCGAGAAAGCAATAGAAGAGGAAGGAGGCAACCAATGAAAAAGATCATGTTCAACAACCGCTATGGCCTCACCCAAGCCGTCAAGCAAGGCTACAAGACCATGACGCGCCGTGTTTTGCCATTGAGCGAAGCCGACGAAGAATATCTTGACCAGGCTTTCGATTGGGATTTGCGCGAACATGTCATCCTCGACAGATACGCTCAATATGAGGTCGGAGAGATTGTGGCCGTAGCAGAAGCATACAAGGAGATATTCCCAAATGCCGATTTTGAAATGGTTGGAGATGGTTTTATGACCGAATCGGAAGGATGGAATAACAAAATGTTTGTCCGCGCAGACTTGATGCCCACTCGAATCCTCTTCACCGACCGCAAGATTGAACGGCTTCGCAGCATTTCCGGCGAAGATTGCTTGAAGGAAGGCGTAATGATGGACCCCGTCTTAGGCTGGTATTATTTTCCAAACCTCCATCTCCATCGCAAAAAGAAAAACACGGCTGGGCCTGAATTATTCGAGTACCCCGAGGCAGCATATTATACCCTATGCAAGAAATTGAGGATAGTACACGATAACTCGGCCAATCCTTGGGTGATTGCCTACTCCTTTGAACTTGTGAAAGGAGCAGACCAATGATCCACTGCATCGAATGTGAAGTCCTCGACGACTACCCCTGCGAACAATACGGAGCCTGCCCCAACGATGACGACTTCCAAGAAAAAGTAATCGAACACTTCAAAAGAGAAAAACAATGAAACTCAACCTTGATAAAGTCGGTACAATGTATAGCGCCTTTATAGATGGTGACACCTATAAATACGGCTGGTACAAGAGCGGCAAAGCCTTCATTGCCAAAAACGGAGAGCTGCTGAACTTCTACCAATCCTGCGGACTGAGACCAAAGCGTAGTTGCTTCGATATGTCAGGCCGATTCTTCGTTGGCTTGACAAGCTATAAGTTAACCATCGACGGCATTGTCCGTTACCTCATCGACAAATACAACAGCTGAAGCCATGAAAAAGACCCACTACAAGAAAGCCATCGACAGGCTCTTCGATGAATGGCCATGGCAATATGGCTTCGATCCGGAGAGAGACATCCAACAGCTGATCATCGAGCCTGCACACGGCGAGGATGACGACCCAAACCAATACGCACACGTGACGGCTCACTGCTGGCCAGAGAACTGCATGTATGGACAACCCAAAGCAATCACCGTAACCTTCAACCTGACAAAGAAATGATAGTACACCGCTTTATGTCCGACAAGAAATACAAAAGCCTGATGGCAGGCGAGACACTGACCAACACGACGAATCACGCCGCCAAAGGCCAAAGGTCGACATCGGTTGGTTTCTGCTTCTTCACCGAAGAGCCCGACAAGGCTATCCATTGGCTGTCGACGATCGTCTGCACCGACTGGTGCGTCACCTTCGACATTCCCGACCAGCTGCTCACCAAGTCAAGGGCACGCTACCGCGATCCCGAGCGCGACAACTGGCTATTGGACGAGCCCGCCACAATATGGCGCACGGGATGGTGCCTGCAGGAATACTCCATCCACACCGTCCGCATCGTCAAGACCGACGACCAATGGGCAAAGTACGTCGAGAACATGGAGAAGAAAATAGTAGAACAACTTGGCCCACTTGGCCAATTATTGCTAATGATGAGATAAGGAGAATAAACCATGCCCACAAAAATCACAATCGACTACGAGCCTGGCAAAGTCCAAGGCTTTCTGATTCCAAAAGACCAAATAATCGACCCAAAACCATGGCCAACTGATGACATCGAAGGCGGTGAAGCATTCGCAAACGAGTCGGAAGAGCCGAAGGTTTTCACCAAATCCTTCACGTTCAAGATGTCGGAGAAAGCCAATCGAGAATTCAAGCGCTTTATGAAGCGATCCAGCAAATTGCCACGCAAGCTGAAGAAAGCCCTCAAACATGTGTGCTTCTTCAGGCTCCCAATGGAACGCGTCGAAACAGAAAACGGCGTTGCATTCAAACAGACTTTCGGATTTGGCCCCAAGGACGGCTACCCCTGCACCAAATGGGTGAACCGCGCCTGCCTGAAACTCAAAGCCAACGCCATCTACATCATAGAAAGACAGTTCTCAGCGGAGAACTACAAACAACGAGGTCCTCATTCATACATCGTACCTACTACCTCCAACCTCATAACTCACAACCGAACAACAGAACAACTCAAAACTCAAAACTGAAATGAAAATCACCTATCCCGAATGCCAAATAGACATCACTGCCGAAGAGGTCATCACGCTGATCGACCACTTCAAAACCAAAGTAACCACTAACGCAACCCCTTCCATCGATTCTGGTGTCATCATCAACACGGACGATGAAATGCCAGAACCGAAGCCCTATCCAACCCCAGATGAGACAATATCACCCGACACACCCGAAGACGATGCCATCTTCTCGGCTGGAGCCCGCCGTTACTTCGAGTCCGAAGAAAAACGACAACTGATGGAAGACAAACTTACAAAACAAGGCCTG
>JAFWRA010000222.1 GCA_017508895.1 Bacteroidales bacterium | reverse complement strand
TACAAACCGCCAATCAATCCGCTGATAACCAACAATAAGGAGTCCTTACCCTTCTTCTGTCCGCTGACCAACACCTGTGTGGTAGCCGTGGCTTCTGGGAAGGGGAATTTGCCATGTTGCTCCTTGACGAAGTATTTGCGGAAGGGGATGAGGAACAGGATGCCCAAGATGCCACCCAGCAAGGAGGCTATGAACACTTGCCAGAAGTTGATTTCGATGTGGTAGCCTTTGCCTTGCAGGATGTAGAGAGCGGGCAAGGTGAAGATGGCACCTGCCACCACGCCTCCCGAGCATCCACCGATGCTTTGGATGATGACGTTTTGCGACAGTGCGTCGTTCTTGCGGGCCAGCCCCGTAAGGCCGATGGCGATGATGGCGATGGGGATGGCGGCCTCAAACACCTGTCCGACCTTCAGGCCGAGGTAGGCGGCGGCAGCCGAAAACAGGATGGTCATCAGCAGGCCGATGCATACCGACCATACCGTAACTTCTTGATACTTTTTGTTTTTCGAGAGTATCGGCTCATACTCTTCGCCCGGTTTCAGTTCGCGTTGCGCGTTCTCGGGCAGTTTGAATTGGTCGTTTTCCATATTTTGATGGTTTTGTTTTCCGAAATAATCTGCAATAATAAGGAAAAAAACGATGTAGTGAATAATAATCGTGTAATTGAGTCTGTTATCTTAAAAACTATGTGTATGGAAGACAAAAACAAAGCTTTTCGAATTGGTTTAATGGTAGTCGGGGTCTTGTTGGGGCTAGCCTCAATTTTGTCCGCATTCATAGAGGAAGGAATAAGTGGCTTGATGAATTACAGCTTGGGTGCAGGAATATGCTTTGCTTTGTCGGAGGGCTTTGCTCTCAAACGGCAGAAGTACACCTGGCTTTATCCGCTGATTTTGTGGGTGGTCTTGGTCACTGTATCATTGTTTTTGAAATTAAGAATGGCTGTTGCGGGTATTTTGACCGCTAACCTGTTCGTGCCTTATGTTTTGGTACTGATCATTCGGCATTTGCCAATCAAAGAAATCTATAAGGAAACGCTTTATCTGGGCTTTTTGCCCTTTTTGGCTTTCATATTGGTTGGTCAATGGGGCAATAATACAATTGTAATGGCTATTGCATTTGTCACATTGTCAGCTTTTTATTATGTCACCAGGAATTCCAATGTCAAGGAAAGGTGGATTCAGTTGGTCATATTCCTTTTGCCAACGCTGTTCACTCATGTTTTCGGCTATTTCCCATTCGTCGCGCCACGCTTGCTTGCATTGGTGTTATCGCTATTGGCGGTCATGCTGATACGGGCTCTGCATGTTTCGCGAAAAGCCAAGGCAGTGACATTGGTTTTGCTGATGATCTTCTCTTTGCCGTTGTCGTTTTTGATGAGCGCTAATTTGTTTACTTATCTTGTTGCCAATGAAAACCATAGCAAGGTGAAAGAGCCTTTCCCGTTTTCATTCACTTTCATCAGCAAAGAAGGTGACACGCTTACCGAATCAAACCTGAAAGGCAAGAATGTGGCTGTGTTTTTCTGGTCGTCGCATTGCGGAAGCTGTCACAAAGAATTGCCGCGTTTTTCCGAGTTGGCTGCCCAATACGAAGGCGATACGACCAAGGTGTTCATCGCGGCTTTCATCTCTTTCGATGAAGCAAGTGATTCAGCCTTTTATGCAAGCGAGACCAGTATGGAATCAGCTTTTACTTGGGCCAAAGCCTTGGATAGCAAGCAAGTGATGCAGGATTTGAGCTTCAATGCCTTCCCGCATGTGACCTATATCAATAAGGAAGGGAATGTGGTTTACAACGGTTTTCTCAGCAACCGCCCTTGGATATTCGCATATCATCCTAGGAAATTCCTGGAATTGTAGGATTCTTGTTTTCTGTCGCTCCTTCGGGGCTCATCGGAATCTGGACTTTTTCGTTTGTCGGCAGGGGTTGACACCGCCTGCCTAAGTGTGCTGTCACCCCTACGGGGTTCCCATGTTTCGCACAGTCCCGTAGGGACGACAGACCACTCGGCAGGCGACGTAAGTCCCTGCCAAAAAAGAAAAATTGAAAAATAATGACAAATTAATTTGTCTAATTGGAAAGTTTACTTTACTTTTGCAGCGTCAAACTTTTAAATTTAATGCCTTATGAACAAAAACTATCTCTTTCCCCATCGGTTCAGAGTAATCGGATGGGTGCTGGTCATCGCAGCGGTGGCAACAATTGTGGCGGAACATCTTTGGTTCCCGAATTTCCAATTCAAGATGCCCGCCTTGTATTATGACGGCGCTTACGAATTCATGGACGACGATCCTGCTCCGCATGGCTTCTTCGTGATGGCGACAACCACCATCTTGTCGCTAGTGTTTCCCCTTTTGACCATCGGACTTGTGCTGATTGGATTTTCTAAAGAAAAGATTGAAGACGAGTTTGTTACAAAGGTTCGTGAGCAGAGTCTGGTTTGGTCAACCTACGTCACAGCTGCATTGTTTATCCTTGCGACGCTCCTGATCTATGGAATGCCATTTATGATTGTACCTTACTTGGTGTTCTTCGTGTTTCTTATCCTGTTCATCGTCAAGTTCAAATTCGAGCTGCACCGCTTCAACAAAGGAGGCGCGCAATGAAAAACCGCTTGAAAGTGGCGCGAGCCGAAAAGGACCTCACGCAAGAGGATTTGGCCAAACTAATTGGTGTCAGCCGACAATCAATAAACGCCATAGAATCAGGGCGGTATGTGCCCTCCACCGTCTTGGCTCTGAAGATGGCGCAGGTGTTCGGGAAACCGGTGGAGGAGATTTTCTTCCTCGAAGAGGAGGATTGATTTTTTTCTCACGCAGAATACGCAGAACTATGTGAAGCCTGCCGGACGATTACTTTGCGTCGCATAGCGATTCCTATAGTTCTGCGATTTCTGCGTGCGGAATTTATCTAACAATACAGAATTTCTTTATGAAACAACCTTCATCGTTCTGAATCCTAACGAAATACATTCCTTCAGCCAAACCCGTCACATCAATTTGTTGGATTTCATTGGTGATGTGGCCTGAAAGCAGCGTTTGGCCTGTCACGTTGGTGATGATGTATTCGGTTTTCGCTGGTAGAGACGCGATTAATCGCGTCT
>JAFWRA010000221.1 GCA_017508895.1 Bacteroidales bacterium | reverse complement strand
GACGCCGACCGCGTGGGCATCGCCATAAAGGACGACAAGGGCGAGTTCATCCTGCTCAACGGCAACCAAACTGGTAGCCTCTTCGTCTACTACCTACTGACCCGCTGGAACGAGTTAGGCAAACTCACTGGAAAAGAGTTCATCGTAAAGACCATCGTCACCACCGAGCTGATCTTCGAGATAGCAAAGAAATACAATGTGGACCGTTACGATGTGCTGACTGGCTTCAAGTATATCGCCGACAAGATCCTCGAACTCGAAGGCAAGAAGCAGTTCATAGGTGGCGGCGAAGAGAGCTACGGCTACTTGGCTGGCGACTTCGTCCGCGACAAGGACGCCGTCATCGCCACCAGCATGATTGCCGAGGCCGCTGCCTGGGCTGCTGAGCAAGGCAAGACGCTCTATCAGCTGCTCATGGACATCTACAAGGAGTTCGGTCTATACAAGGAGAAACTCGTCTCCCTGACCAAGAAAGGCATCAGTGGCACCGAGGAAATCAAGGCTTTGATGGCCAAGTTCCGCACTACCCCGCCCACCGTCATCGCTGGCGAGAAAGTCATTGAGATCCGCGACTACAAGCTTCAAGAAGCCAAGGATTTGACTACAGGAAAGGTCACGCCCATCACCTTGCCGAAGAGCGACGTATTGCAGTTCTTCACCGAGAGCGGATCGAAGATCACCATTCGTCCTTCGGGCACTGAGCCGAAGATCAAGTTCTACTTCAGCATGAAAGGCGATACATCGAACGGTCTTGAACCGGCCATTAAGGTCCTTGACGCCAAGCTCGAGCAAGCAGCCAAAGAGCTGACTGAGTGATAGATAAGAACTATTGTTGGAAAAAGCGGAAAATATTTTCCGCTTTTTCCTTGTTCGTATTGAAATAATATCTATTTTTGCACCCCGAAACGAGGCGGGATAGCTCAGCAGGTTAGAGCGTCGGATTCATAACCCGGAGGTCTCGAGTTCAATTCTCGATCCCGCTACTAAATGAGAGTAAGGTTGAAAATCGACCTTACTCTTTTCTTTTTGTTCTCCATAATGGTTTTTTTCGTACTTTTGTCGGACTTGACCATAAAAACGACTTACCATGAAAAGGCCTTTGTATGCAGTAATGCTCCTGCTGGGTCTGAGCATAACGACTTTCTCTTGTGGCGGCAGAGGCAATACCTCCGATGACTCCACCACCCCTGTTGATACTACCGATACCGATACCATCGAGACCACCATCACGAACACTTTGCCGAATAACACAGACATCCCCACTGTAGAAGCAGCCTCTGTCGACAACATGAAAATGGTGTTAGACAACCAAGGCAATCTGGTGGGACGTTATGTGAGCACTAACGAGAACACATATACGGTTTCCGTTCAGGACAATTTTGAAGTTCCAAAGGAAGGTCATCGGATAGTGGAATTCAGTGCGGCCAACAAACAAGGGGTTCTTTATACACGACGCACCCATGTCAACATAAGGAAATCGCCTTCGCTCACTGCCCCTATCGTGACACAGATCTCCTACGAGAAAGGCAATGTCCCTGAGACTTATCCATGTCTCGGCAAGACTGATGAATGGTACAAGATCCGCGTAAAAGACAAGGTGGGATACGTCCGCCACGACTTGGTCGAGTGGGACGGCATGGATTCGTTCTGACGGAATCACGCCCACAGCAACAAGCCTCCACAGATAATCAACCCCGTGACAAACAGGTCGATGATGCAGAAGCCCATGATGTCTTTAGCATTCAGCTTGGCAATGGCCAAGGCTGGCAAGGCCCAGAAAGGCTGAATCAGGTTGGTCCAGGCATCGCCCCACGAGATGGCCATGCCCGTCAGACCGGGAGCCACACCCAATGTCGCGCCTGCCGTGAACATAATCGGAGCCTGAATGGCCCAGTGTCCGCCACCCGAAGGCACGAACATATTTAGGATGGCCGCACAGAAGAAGGTAAACAAAGGATAGGTTTTTGGCGTGGAGATGGACACGCAGGCATTGCTGATCACTTCGCCCAAACATATTCCCGAAGCACCCACTCCTGTGATGATGCCCATGATGCCCGCATAGAAGGGGAACTGCAACAAGATGCCTGCAGCGCCTCCCACCGACTTGCCAAAAGCTCTGACATAGGCCAAAGGCGTGCCATGCAGGATGACACCCAAAAACAGGAACAGCATGATGACCGCACCAAGGTCGAAGCTGCCGCCTTTGAAGAACAGTTTAATGACCAAATAGGACAAGCCCAACAAAGAGATAATCAACGAAAGCACACGGCTATTCTCCAACTTTTCGGCAGGTGTGGTCGCTTTCGGTTGAGGCTTAGGCTCTTCCTCAAATAGCAAAGCAGGCTCGATGGTAACCACTTGATCCCCTTTGGGATGCATCAAGGCATTGACGAGCACGATGGCCACTATGACCACCGCCACCATGATGAGGTTCTGTGGCGCAAGGATGGTTTGGCCTATCGGGATGGGATGCGTCAACGCGCCTTTGGTGACCACCTCAAGATTGGAGCCTTCTGTGGCCATCGTCAGCGGGATGGAACCCGAGAGGCCGGCATGCCACACCACGAAACCGCTATAGGCCGATGCGATAAGCAGGCGATAGTCGACACCGCGGAGTTTTTTGGCGATTTCCTTGGCGAAGATGACGCCCACGATGAGGCCGAAGCCCCAGTTGAGCCAGCAGGCGATGGCTGAGATGCCCGTCACCAAGGCGATGGCACCAGCAGGTGTCTTAGGCAAAGCCGCCATGGCACTGATGCCCCTCTTGATGGAAGGCGCCGCCGCCAAGGCCGAACCTGTCACCAAGACCAAGGCCATCTGCATAGCGAAAGCCAACAATGACCACACGCCATTGCCCCAATGCTCGACCACCTCGAGAGGCGTTTGCTTACATACGGGCATGGCGATGATGAAGGCCAACAAAGTCAGAACGACGGCAAAAATGAAGGGCTCAGGCAAGTATTTCTGAACCAGCTTTACACAAAAACGGATGAGCTTCTGGAACATGGGGAATGAGCTTTAAAGATTCAAAATTCAAAGATTAAAATTCAAAGATTTAAAATTTAAGATTCAAGATTCAAAGATTGTGCTTCATACTCCACTTCTTCTAAAAATAGCGCATGGGCTGGCACTGAAGTCCCTGCCTCGCAGCGGTCCTTGCGTTCGATGACGGCACGGAACTCCTCCAAGCTCATGCGCCCCTTCCCTATCTCCAACAAGGTGCCGACGATGGCCCGCACCATATTGCGCAAGAAACGGTCGGCCTTGATGCGGAACACCAACAAGCCGTCCTGCTCAAACCAACGCGCTTCCATGATCTTGCAGTTGTTGGTCTTCACTTGGGTATGCACTTTCGAGAAGCTCGTGAAGTCCTCATACTCAAAGAGCATATCGGCGGCTTCCTGCATCTTGGCCACATCCAAATCGCCATAAAGGAAATAGGCATCGTTGGTATGGAAGGGATTCTTCGTGCGCGTGATGTAATAATGATACGTACGCGACACGGCATCGAAGCGGGCATGCATGTCGGGCGCGACCTGCCAAATCCGGTAAATCACGATGTCCTCGGGAAGGAAGGCATTCATCTGATGGGCAAGCGTTTCCGTGTCATTCAGCTCTTGCTCCATGTCGAAATGGGCATAATAATTCCGCGCATGGACACCTGTGTCGGTGCGCCCGCAGCCCGTGATGGAGACCTGTTGCCCCAACTTGAGGCTCAGGCATTGCTCCACCGTGGCCTGCACACTGTCGGAGTGCGGCTGAATCTGATAGCCATGGTAGCGGCTGCCGTTGTAAGCCATGTGAATGAAATAACGCGGCATTGGTTTTGTTTTAAGGCACAAAAATAGAGAAAAACTAAATGCAGATTTAAGAATTAAGAATTAAGAATGCTGAATTAGATATCATTCTACATTCTGCATTCTACATTCCACATTCTGCATTCTACATTCTACATTCTGCATTCTACATTCTGCATTCTACATTCCACATTCTACATTCCACATTCTGCATTCCACATTCTGCATTCTACATTCTACATTCAAAAAATCCCTATCTTTGCGCTCCATTTGTAAGGTCATGAACATCTTGTACCAACTCAACGACGACGACTGTTTCTTTCCGCCTGCCAATCGTGCCAACGACGAAGGGCTGCTTGCCTTTGGCGGTGACCTCTCTCCCCAGCGTCTGATAGTGGCCTACGCCAACGGTATCTTCCCTTGGTACAGCGAAAACGAGCCGTTGTTGTGGTGGTCGCTCGACCCGAGGCTGATCATCCGTCCTGGTGAGATGAAGGTCAGCAAGTCGCTGAGACGCACACTGAGGTCGGGAAAATTTGAGACCCGAATCGACACCCAATTCCAAGAGGTGATGTTGCATTGTGCCGAGACGCCCCGCAAAGACCAAGACGGGACCTGGATTATGGATGAAATGATCGAAGCGTATTGTCATCTCCATGAGTTGGGCATCGCCCATTCCTTTGAGACCTATCACGACGACGAGCTCGTGGGAGGGCTTTACGGCGTTTCCATCGGTCAGGTGTTTTTCGGAGAGTCGATGTTCCACCTTGAGACAGACGCTTCCAAGGTTGCCTTCTATGCCTTGCACCAGTTCTTGCAAAGCCACGATTTCAAACTCATTGACTGCCAGCAGGAGACCAACCATCTGATGAGTCTTGGCGCCTACCCTGTTCCACGCGACCAGTTTATCGATGAACTGAAAAAATTAACAATTGAGGCCACCCTGGTGGGCAATTGGGGCACTGGCCAGTACGAACCTTTGTTCCTCAACATACAGCAGCCGGAGAAACTTAGATTTAGGGCCTACAACATGGATGAAGACATAGATTTTCATGGTGATTGACAGCATATTATGCTTCAAATGTCCCTATCAAAGAAAGGATTTTCACTTTTTTTCATTGGAATCTTCGAAAAAAAACGTAATTTTGCACCCATATTTGGAGTCCTGCCAACAAGCAAGGCTCTCATTGTTTCACTAAATAGCTTTTTATGGATTCACAAGGAATCAACGTCAGTGTAAACTCGGAAATAGGAAAACTCCAACACGTTTTGGTGCACACCCCTGGCCCAGAACTCGAGAAAGTTACCCCAGAAAACGCACATACTTTCCTCTTCAGCGACATCTTGAACATGCAAGTCGCTCAAAAAGAATACGGTTATTTCAAGAAAGTGCTGCAAAAGGTGGCTGAGGTCCACGAAATCCGCGACCTGTTGACCGACATCTTAAAGATGGAAAATGTCAAGACAAGCATGGTCAACCGGATCTGCAAGGTCGAGGACAAGGCATTTCTTGCCCCCTACCTGAATTCGTTGTCGGCCGAGGACCTTTCCCGTCAACTCATCGAAGGCGTCCGTTTGGAGGACGTCACCTTCATCAACAAAGACCCATACGCCCTGCTGCCGATACCCAATCTGTTCTTCATGCGTGACGCCTCGTTCACCATGTTCGACAACATCATGATCAGCAACATGGCTACGACGGTACGCTCCCGCGAGTGCCTGATTCTGAACAGCATCTACAACCTCCATCCCCTGTTTGAGACCAAAGTCATCAACCCTGTGTTGACCTACGACATCCATGGTGAAGGCACGGTGGAAGGCGGCGATGTTCAGATCATACGTGACGACGTGATCATCTGCGGCCTGGGCTCACGCACCAACATGCACGGCGTTGAGTCGTTGGTGGAACACCTGAAGACCAAGCCCGGTGTAAAGCATCTGATTTTCCAAGAGCTTCCGCTAACGCCTGAGTCATTCATCCATCTCGACATGGTGTTCACCATGCTGGATGTCGACCGATGCATGATTTATGAGCCCGTCATCATGAGTAATTCCTTCAAGACCTTCCATATCACCATCGATGGCCAGAAAGCTGTCGGTCAGGAAGTGCCCAACCTGCTTGCCGGACTGAAGGGTCTCGGCATCGACTTGGAGCCCGTCTACTGCGGCAACCGCAACCTCGACTTCGCTGCCCGCGAGCAATGGCACAGTGGCTGCAACTTCTTCTGCTTCGAGCCTGGCAAGTTCATCGGCTACGGCCGTAACCAGCACACCTTGGAAGCACTGAACAAGGCCGGCTTCAACATCATCACAGCTGCCGATGTGGCCAACAACAAGGTCAACCTGAACAACGTGAGGAAGTGCATCGTCGCCTTCGAGGGCAACGAGCTCTCGCGCGGTGGCGGCGGCGCCCGATGCATGACGATGCCGGTGCAACGCATGGCGGTGGAATGGTAATAATACAGTATTTGACGATAGAAATAAGATCCGAAAATATTCAAGACAAAAATGAGCAAAGGAGTTACGATGGTTCGCAACTCCTTTTATTGTCAATTTAGCTTATAAGAATATGAAGAAACAGACAACACGCTGGATGCTCACCGCCATCTTTATCCTCTGCGGTGTTATGATCGCATGCAAAAAAGAAACGACCGACCCTGAGAATGGGATAGTGAAGCTACAATGTGAGAAGCCCAACTACTTAGTGGAGGGCGACACGGTGGCACTCATCTCTCCATCCTACTATACGCCGATGGAGAACGTGGAACGCACCGCCGAAGTGTTACGTGGTTGGGGACTGACACCTATCATTGGTCCCAATGTGGGCAAGATATACCAAGACAAGTATGCTGGCACCGTCGAGGAGCGCGTCAGCGACCTGCGTTGGGCTCTTAATCGAAAAGGAATTAAAGCTATCATCTGCAACCGTGGCGGATATGGCACTATTCAACTCATCAACCATTTGTCCTACAACGACTTCAAGGCAAATCCAAAATGGCTTGTGGGCTTCAGCGACATCACCACGTTGCACGGCCTAGAAAGCCGAGCTGGTGTGATGAGCCTACACGGAACAATGAGTTCGTTCCTTGCTGCCGGTGGCACGGATGCTACCAGCACCCTGATGCGCGACTTGCTGATGGGTCAGGTGCCACGTTATGAACTCCCAATACATCCACAAAACATCACCGGACATGCCCAAGGCGTGCTCGTAGGCGGCAATCTCTGCACCTTCGCTCCCAACCTTGGCACTCAAGCCGACGCCACCCAAGCTGATGACATCATTCTGTTCATTGAGGAGGTGGGGGAATCGATGCACAACATCGACCGTCAGTTCAACATCCTTGCCATGAACGGTGTTCTTGAACGTTGCAAGGGGGTCATCCTTGGGTCGTTTGTCAGCTGTGGCAGCGAGTTCGACTACGAGAGTGTGGAAGCGATGCTCCACTCCTATCTTACGGCTTACAACATTCCCGTCATGTGTGGCTTTCCTGCGGGTCATGACGACATCAACCTGCCTCTTGTGATGGGTGCTCCGGTTACCATGGACGTTCGCGCCGACGGTGCCACGCTCCAGTTCTACATCGAAGGTCAACAAACCGAGGTCAACACCTATGACCTTTCTGCGACAAAGACTCCGCTTGAGTCTCGCCTCAAACGCTCAGGGAAGTTGGAATAAGTCGAATGGCGGTGTTTTTCCGCATTGCAAATGCTGACATTCTCGCCTCTAGAATTGCAAATTCGGGAGAACGGGGACTGCTGCTATCTCATAGGATTCTTCCCAACGCTTCCTTCACGATTTTTCGGGGACAGCCTATGTTCATGCGGACGAATCCTTCTCCGCCTTGACCGTAAGCAGCCCCGTTGCTCAACAAGAGGCCTTTGTCCGAAAAGAATCGCATCAGTTCATCCTGCCCAAGCCCCATCGCCCGACAGTCCAGCCAAACAAGGAAAGAAGCCTGAGGCGGAATGGCCTTGATGCCCAAATCGTTTGTGGAGAAGAAATCGATGACTTCCCGAATATTACCTTGTAGGTACTCCTTGAGCGATTGCAGCCATGGGGTCCCTTCCGTGTAGGCAGCGATAGTGGAGACAAGGCTGGCAATGGGAGCTTCGTCAAGTTTAGCATCCCTCAGCTGCTTCTGAAAAGGTTGCCTCAGTTCCTCATTGGGTATGACACAGTAGGCAGTCATCGACACTCCTGCCAAATTGAAGGACTTGGTGGGACCAGCAAAAACGAGGCCTATGGCTGCCGCATCCTCGCTGACACTACAAAACGGGGTGTGTCGGCGACCATAGAGGGTAAGGTCTGCATGAATCTCATCCGAGATGACCAGCACCCCATTCTGGCGACATAGGGTGGCAATCCGTCTGAGCACATCACGATCCCAGACAAGACCTGCCGGATTGTGGGGATTGCAAAGGACAAGAATCTTGGCATCCTTGCGGGAGAGCGTCTTTTCCAGTCCGTCAAAATCTACCTGATAATGCTTGCCGTCGAAGAGCAAGGGATTGTCGATGACCTGACGGTCCAGCCTTTCAGCGTACATCCGGAAGAGGTTGTAAACAGGAGGCATAACGACAATGCCGTCTCCAGGATGAGTAAAGGTGAGGTAAGCCTGGTTGATGGAGGTGATGACACCGGGGCAGTAAGAGACCCACTCCTTATCCACACGCCAGTCATGCATTTCTTTCTCCCAATCGATGATGCTTTGGTAGAACTCATCCGGTGTAAAAGTATAGCCCAGCACGTCACGGTTCAGCCGCTCTTTCATGGCCGACGACACAGCTGGCGCCGTCCGGAAGTCCATGTCGGCAATCCACATGGGAATCTGATTCTCGGAAGCCCGTCCGTACTTGATGCTCCACGTCCCTGAACGGTCAACCACTTCGTCGAAATCCCATTTTCCACTGTCAATGTCAACGCCACTATCACCGTCACTGATGACAGTAGTACAACCCGTCAACAAACCACCGACCGAGGGAAGCAAGGCTGCAGCGCAGGCCCCTACTGAAGCAACTTTGATAAATTCTCGTCTATCCATATTCGTGTTGCAAATATATACATTTATGAGTGAATATGACACGTTTGCTACGAATTATTCTAATGACCGTGTCACACCTATGGCGGAGACAAGCAGCCGTGTCATGCCTGCGCTGGCTTGTGCGCTGGCGGGCATCTATGGCTGCGGCCTTCCAGTAGCCGTCTTCATCGTTATATAAAAACCCGACATTACATATCGGGGTGAGGTAGGGTCGTCCTTTGACTACGTCGAAATCTCTGATTCAGCGTAGCTAATCTTCGATTTCAGGACTTTGGCCCCACTGCCGCTTCGCGTCATGGCGAGGCACGAAACAATCCATTTATGACAGATTTATGTAAGATTTATTTCCAAAATAACATCCATTTCATTTCCTATCACTTATCCGACAGCAAACGACTACTGTCGACTACAAACGTTTAATCAACGGGTAGGTCTTGACAAGGTTTGCATCTTTGCGAAACAATTACAAAAACATTGAAAATGGAAGAGTTACAACAAGGAGCCTTTGGGCCCATCTACACCCAATTCGAGAGCAAACCGAAAGAAGCCATGACCCACCTATGCAATGTAAAAGACGGAGAATGTCCAAAAGCCTTCTATCGTGAAGATGTCGGATTTGTTGATTTCGTTTGGGGAAAGCCCAACGACAAAACCACAGGTAAGGGTGGCTTCGGGCTATCGCACATTCTTACAGACCACGGCGACGAAATCAAGGATTTCAATATCGACCCAATCGATTTCATCCTGATGATTATGAATTTCGGCAAGCTTAACACTGAAGGAAAGAAAAACAGGATTTATCTTGAAGGCAAAGAGTTTAGG
>JAFWRA010000220.1 GCA_017508895.1 Bacteroidales bacterium | reverse complement strand
TGGTCGAAGCCACGGTACTCGATGCCGTCGAACATACGACCCAGCACGCGGGCGGTGTCAGCCATCGATTCCTTGATACCGATCTGTGAGCCAGTAGGGCCGAGATAGGTGACGTGGGCACCTTGGTCCTTGGCGCCAACCTCGAAGGCGCAGCGGGTGCGGGTCGAGGTCTTTTCGAAGATGAGGGCAATGTTCTTGCCCGTCAGTTTGGGTTGTTCGGTGCCTGCATACTTGGCGGCCTTGAGGTCGGCAGCAAGTTTCAGTAAGAACTTAATCTCTTCCGGAGTGAAGTCCAACAACTTCAGGAAGTTTCTGTTTCTGAGGTTAAAAGCCATTTTTCTTGGATTTAAAATTTAATATTTAAAGATTCAAAGATTCAAAATTTGTTTATCTATGACTGATGGTCAATGACCCGCTTTAGCAAAAGGCGTAGACTTTGACTCTTTGTGTGAAGCGAGCCATAAGCCATTGGCTATAGGCCATAGTCACAAAATCGCTGCAAAATTAGTCTTTTTTCCTTTACCTTTCAATTAATTAAACAACTATCTTTGCGCCATGATTATCCTCGACAATGTAGTCGTCACTGACGAATTCCTGAATGCCCAGTTTTGTTGCTGCCTCCCGCGTTGCAAGGGCTGGTGCTGTGTGGCTGGCGATGCCGGCGCACCGCTCGAAGCCTCTGAAATAGAGCAGATTGAAGACAACCTCGAAGCCATCAAACCGTATATGCGCCCCGAAGGCATCAAGGTCGTAGAAGACAATGACGTTTACGATTACGACGAGACTGGCGAGCTCGTCACGCCTTTGGTGAATGGCGAAGAATGTGCGTTCGTCTATTTCCACGAGAACGGCACGGCCCTCTGCGCCATCGAAAAAGCCTATTTGGAAGGCAAATGCGACTTCTGGAAACCCATTTCGTGCCATCTCTATCCCATTCGCTTGGTCGAGAAGGACGGTTTCACCCATATCCTTTACCACGAATGGAGCGTGTGCGTACCCGCCAAGCGCAAAGGCGAACGCGAGGGCATCCCGTTGTGGAAGTTTCTCAAAGCCCCGATGATTCGGAAGTTTGGGGAGGATTGGTATATGCGGCTAGAGAAAATGATTCTGAAGGAATGAATTATTGGGCCGTTTTTGCCCAGGCCACAAACGGAGGATTGGGATAATCGGTCTTGCTGTATTCCAAGGGTTGTCCATCACTGATGCGGAGCACCTTGCCACCTGCGGCGCGAAGGATGGCGTCAGCGGCGGCGGTGTCCCATTCCTTGGTCTTGCTGTAACAGACGTAGACATCGGCTGAGCCTTCGGCCAAACGGGCGAATTTAAGGCTGCTACCTTGTGAGTCAATGACCAAGTCGGGGTGGGAGGGACGCAATACCTTATTAATATATTCATCCACCTCGGGCGTGCGGTGCGAACGGCTGACTAAAACCGTGAAAGGACGTTCTTTATGAATGCTGAATGCTGAATTATGAATGCTGAATGATTCATTCTGCATTCCACATTCTGCATTCCACATTCTATCCAATACCGGAGCATAGATAACGCCCATAACGGGTTGCTTATCTTCAATCAGCGCGATGTTCACCGTGAACTCGCCGTTGCGGTTCACAAACTCGACCGTGCCGTCCAACGGGTCGACGAGCCAATAACGCTTGAATTGTGAGCGGTCGGGCGGCAGGTCTTCCTCGCTGACGAAGGGTATTCCTGTCGGTTTCAGCATTTCCTTGATGATATTGCTGGCGCGCAAATCGGCCTGGGTTACAGGCGAGTCGTCGTCCTTGATATAGACTTCGAAGGGCTGTGCATACACCTCCATGATGGCCTTCCCGGCTTCAAGTGCTGCGTGTTGGGCTAATTCCAATAGTTGTTCCATGGTGCAAAAATAGTGTTTTTTTGACTATGGCCGACTATGGCCTATAGCTTATATTCCATGGTTCGCTTCAGCAAAAGTCACGAAATCCACATTTTAGGTGAAGCGAGCCATTGGCTATTAATATAAGCTATGATCAATTTTATAGTATTGTAAATCAAGAATATAAGAAAAAACTTCTAAAAAAATTAGCTTTGTCAACTTTTATTCCACTAATTTTGCACGCGAAAACGAGGGGTCACAGATGCATCCCTTTAGCATAAAAATGAGACTATGGCAAAGAATTTAGTTATTGTGGAGTCACCGGCCAAAGCCAAGACCATCGAAGGTTTTTTGGGCAAAGAATATACGGTGAAGTCAAGTTACGGACATGTGCGCGACTTGAACAAGAATACTTTGAGTGTTGATATTGAACATGACTTCGAACCTGAATACGAGATTTCTGACGACAAGAAAGCCTTGGTGGCTGAGTTGAGAAAACTTTCGAAAGCCTCTGATACCGTATGGCTTGCATCTGATGAGGACCGCGAGGGAGAATCCATCTCGTGGCATCTCTATGAGGCTTTGGAATTGAAGAAGAAAGACACTAAACGTATCGTCTTCCACGAAATCACCAAGACCGCCATCCTCAACGCCATCGAGAACCCACGCGACATCGACATGGACCTTGTGGCCGCACAACAGGCGCGTCGTGTGCTTGACCGTCTTGTAGGTTATGAGCTGTCGCCCTTGCTGTGGAAGAAAGTGAAGCCGGCCCTCTCAGCCGGTCGTGTGCAGTCGGTGGCTGTGCGCCTCATCGTTGAGCGCGAAGAAGAAATCAAGAACTTCGTGCAGACCAGTGCCTACCGCATCACGGCCCAGTTTACGTTCCAGAAAGACGGACAGGAATACAATCTCTTTGCTGAGTTGCCACATCGTTTCGATACAGAGGAAGAAACGCGTAATTTCTTGGAACAATGCGTCAACGCAGGCTATAAGGTGGATTCCATCGAGAAGAAACCTGCCACACGTTATCCCGCACCACCTTTCACCACCTCCACCTTGCAACAAGAGGCGGCTCGAAAACTTGGCTTCTCGGTGGCTAACACGATGCGTATTGCCCAACAGCTTTACGAATCAGGTAAGATTACCTATATGCGTACCGACTCCGTCAACCTCAGTAGCCTCGCCCTGGGTATGGCCAAAAAGGAAATCATGGAAAACTATGGCGCCGAATATGTGAAGACTCGCCAATACCACACCAAGACCAAAGGTGCACAAGAGGCCCACGAAGCCATTCGCCCGACCTACTTGAACCAACATACCATCAAAGGCACTGCCGACGAACGCAAACTTTATGAGCTGATCTGGAAACGCACCATCGCCTCGCAAATGGCTGACGCTCAAATGGAACGCACCAATGTGAACATTGGCATCTCTACTAACGACAAGCAGTTTGTTGCCACCGGCGAAGTCATCCTCTTTGACGGTTTCCTGAAGGTCTACATGGAAAGCTTCGACGACGACCGTGCAGAAGACACCGCCGCCATCCTCCCACCCATCGAAGTCGGTACCTCATTGGATTTGGAGAAGATGGAAGCCCAACAACGTTACACCCGTCACCCCTTGCGCTACACCGAGGCCAGCCTCGTGAAGAAGATGGAAGAACTGGGCATTGGACGTCCTTCCACTTATGCTCCCACCATCTCCACCATCCAAAAACGCGAGTATGTGACCAAAGGCGACGTGAAGGGCGAACCTCAGAATTATCAAATCATCACGCTGAAAAATAATAAGATTTCGGATAAGATGGGCAAGGAAAACTACGGTGCCGAAAAAGGCAAACTGCTGCCCACCGACATCGGCATTCTGGTGAACAAGTTCTTGACCCAATATTTTGAGAGCATCATCGACTACAACTTCACTGCCAACGTGGAGAAGGAATTCGACAAGATTGCCGAAGGCGAATGCGAATGGAATGCCATGATCAAGGAGTTCTACAAGAACTTCCATCAACAAGTCGTCTCCACCACGGAGAACTCAGGCAAATTCAGTGGCGAGAAACTCCTTGGTGTTGACCCCGCTACGGGTAAGAATGTCTATGTGAAAGTCGGACGTTTCGGTCCAGTGGCACAGATTGGCGACACAGAATCGGAGGAGAAACCCCGTTTTGCAGGTTTGAAGAAAGACATGAGCATCGAGAATGTCACCTTGGAAGAAGTGTTGAAGCTCTTCGACTTCCCACGCATCCTCGGCGAGTTTGAAGGCAAGGAAATCACTGTGGCCGTGGGTCGTTTTGGCCCCTACATTCGTCACGACAACAAGTTCTACAGCCTTGCCAAGACCGACAACCCTGCTTTGGTGGAATACGACCGCGCTGTTGAAATCATCAATGAGAAACGTCAGAAGGATTTGAACAACATCATCCTCACCTTCGACCAAGACCCCGACATGCGCGTGTTGAACGGCCGCTTCGGACCTTATATCACTTACAAGAAGAACAACTACAAGATTCCGAAAGGTACTGAACCCTCCTCTTTGACCTACGAAGCCTGCCTGGCCATCATGGAAGACCCTAAAAATGCACCAAAGAAGAAGGTGGCGAAGAAAAAGTAAGAACTAAATCCGTACCTTTGCCGCCCGAATAATCAAGCAATATAAAAGAAATCGAGATATGAAAGTTGCAACACTATTAGGCGAACGTTTCAAGAAAGCACCGGCCGACTGCGTTTTCGACAGTCAGGCGCTGATGGTGCGTGGTGGATATATCAAGTCGGTGGGAACAGGTTTGTTTTCCTTCTTCATGCCGGCCAAACGCATCGCAAAGAAAATCGAGAATATCATCCGTGAGGAGATGGACCGCATCGACGGACAGGAAGTCATGTTTCCCGTCGTCATGCCAGGTTCATTGTGGCAGGAGTCGGGGCGTTACAACAGCATCGGCTCGGAGCTGCTCCGCTTCAAGGACCGCAACGGCATCGACATGGTGCTGGGTATGACCCACGAGGAAGCTGCCGTTCAGTTGGCTCGCGATGCCGCGAAGAGCTACACACAGTATCCCTTCATGATCTACCAGATCCAAACCAAGTTCCGCGATGAGCCCCGTTCGCGTGGTGGCCTCATCCGAACCCGTGAGTTCACGATGAAGGATGCCTATAGCTTCCACACCTCACAAGAGGATTTGGAGCAATACTACGCCAAGGCTTACCATGCCTATGACCGCATTTTCGCTCGTGCTGGCGTGCCGCAGGTTGTGGCCGTCAAGTCTGACTCGGGCATGATGGGTGGCCGCATCTCACATGAGTTTATGCTGCTCACCGACATTGGCGAGGACACCATCGTGATTTGCCCCGAATGCGGTTACCGCTCCAACAGCGAAGCGGCTGACTGCATCGTCCATAACGAGGAATACCCCATCGAGCCTTTGGAAGAGGTTTACACCCCCGACCAGAAAACCATCGAAGAGGTGTGCAATTACCTGCACAAGTCGCCGCTGCAGTCGTGCAAGGCCGTGTTGTATCAGCGTAACATGGATGACTCGTTGGTTATCGTCTTCTTGCGTGGTGACCTCGAGGTGAATGAGACCAAGCTCCGCAACCTGCTTTGCGCCGAGGTGCATGCCGCCACCGTCACTCCCGAGATGGGTATCTGCCCTGGCTTCATCGGCCCCAAAGGCTTGCCGGAAGGCATCACCGTGGTCTATGACGAGTCGCTGAAGACCTTGAACAGCTTTGTGGCGGGGGCCAACAAGGAGAACTACCACTACAAGGGCATGAACATGGCCCGCGACCTCGGTGAGGTGAAGTACGACAGTGTGGCCAAGGCCACCGCCGGTGGCATCTGCCCCGTGTGCGGCAAGCACAGCATCACCATCAGCCGTGGCATCGAGGTGGGTAATATCTTCCAACTCGGCACCAAGTACACCGAGTCGATGAACATGCAGTACCTCGACAGCGACAACACGCTGAAATATCCCATCATGGGCTGCTACGGCATCGGCGTGGGTCGTTTAATTGCCTCGGTCTGTGAAGTAAGCCATGATGACTATGGCCCCATTTGGCCCATCACCATCGCTCCATGGCAGGTGCAGGTGTGTGCTCTGCGCATCGCCGACGAGAACGTGCGTCGCGTGGCCGACAAGCTCTACGAAGACCTGAAGAAGGCCGGTGTGGAGGTCATTTATGACGACCGCAACATCAGCGCGGGCGTGATGTTCTCCGATGCTGACCTGCTCGGCGTGCCGCTGCGCATCGTGGTCAGCCCGAAGACGCTGGAGCGCAATGCCATCGAGTTCGCCAGCCGCGACAAGAGCTTCAAGGCCGACCTCAACCCCGACAATGTGGTTGGCGAGGTGAAGGCCAAGATTGCTGAAATGATTGCGGCTTTGACGCCTGAGGATTGACAATCGGCTCATTATTCACAAAAAATCGGCTCAAATACACACTGTTTTGAGCCGATTTTCTGTTTGTCGTGAACTGATTATACCTTTTCATACAGCCATCGTCGCAGCAAAAAAGCACAAAAATAAGGAAAAGTATAAAACTTTCCATTAAAGCTTATATTCTTGTTACATAGTTTGATGCCGTATTTTATGTCGGGATAGGAGGGGCTGTCTATCAGTGTGTTCAGCGAGATGGTGGCACCGTCTTTGGCTTTCACTTCTACTGGAATTAAGCTGTTTGTGTCGCGTAGGAAGAAATCCATCTCAAGTTGGGAGTTCTCCTTTTTATAATAGTAAATGGAATAATCGGATTTCGTAAGCGCTTCAGCTACTATGTTTTCATAAACAGCACCTTTATAAACGCCAAGATTCTTGTTTTGTCTGAGATCTCGGGCTGATTCTTCGTCCAGACTGGCCATCAACAGACCATTGTCATGGAAGTAAATCTTGTATTTGGTTTCATCGTAATTGCCTTTCAGTGGTAATTCTGGAAAGTTCAGACAATGGCAAACATTCACAATGCCCGCGTCAGCAAGCCATTCCACACAACCCACATATTCGCGACTACGAGCATGGGCGGCCACTTTTGTAATTTGGAATTTTTTGTTTTCCTTGGCCAAGAAGAACGGAATATGGTGATACACATTCTTGATTTTCGCCTTGTCAAGACCTTGTGCATACTTAGTTATATCTTCCTCATAATCAAACAGAAGCTGTTGCTGCATTTCCACAATGCCTGCATAGGTTCCCGTTTCAATGAAGTGACTTACTATAGCGGGCATCCCTCCCACTACGGCATATTCGAGGAAAAGACCGTTCATAGCATTCATTTCAATCGATGAAAAGGGAGTCAAGGTCGAAAGATGACGAAACAACTCGTCAATTTGCTCATTTTTATAGCCTTTTGCCCAAAGAAATTCTTCAAAATCCAGAGAATACATAGTATAGTCTGATTTATAGCCCACGCTGTTTGAAGTGATTTCCTTGTAGTTCAAGCCCATCATTGAGCCAGAGCAAATGACATCAAAACGATGGTCTTCCAAAAAGAATTTCAAGCATGTGACACAATCTGTAAACTCCTGTATTTCATCGAAAAAAATAAGTGTATCATTTTCAATAAATTGAAATGCAGGGTTAAAAAAGGAGATTTGCCGAATCACTGTATCAACCGAGAAACCTTGGGCGAAGATGCCCTTGAATTCTGGATGTGTGACAAAATTAATTTCGACAAACGATTGATAGGTTTTCCCAAATTGGCGCACCGAATAGGTTTTCCCTACCTGACGGGCGCCTCGTACAATCAAAGGCTTGCGATTGGAATCCCGTTTCCACGAATGTAAATAAAGGTCTATCTTACGCTTCATCATGGCTGTTTTCACATTTTCTGGATAAAATTATCACCAATTTTTCACATTTTCTGGACAAAATTTTTGGCAAAATTACACATTTTCTGGATAAAATTATCACCAGAATTACACATTTCATGTTTTTTTGCTGTAGAGATGCCTATATACATCTCTATAAAAAAGAGCATAAAAAACCTCCGACAGCCTTACTCTGCCGGATTTTTTTCTACCTCTGTGACTTTCTTGTTCTTCCGGAACCATTCCGTGATGTCCTTCACACGGCCATCGGCCAAGCGTTTCATCATGCGTTGGTTGGTGGTTGCGCTGTCCAAGGCGCCCAATTCAGCCACGTAACGTCCTAACTTGATGTAGTCGAAATGGTCAGTGGAGACGTCTTGTGGCAGGTCGTTCTTGCCAGAATACCAAGCCACTTTGACCCCATAGTCTTTTTTCACTTGGCGGGCTAGCTGTGCCACCGACTCGGGCTCGTTGTCGCCACCCATAAAACACACGCAAGTGATGCCTGTCTTGTATTGTTCCACAAGACGATACAATTCTTTGGTGTCTAATGGGTTGCCTTTGTTTTCCCACAAATACTTGCTGTGGCAACCAGGACATTGGTTGGGACAGTTTGAGATATTAATGGCAAGGGTCACTTCTTCAGGAACTTCCTGAAAGACGATATCAAAATTAGCATACTTTAACATCTGTCCATCTCCATTTTTCCATAGTGACGGCGGGCGGCTTCTTGTTGGCGAGGCTCGCTGAAATTGCTGACGCGTTTCAAGTAACCGATGATGCGGGTCAGGTAGTCAATGTTGTGGCTGTGGCACTCGGGACATTCCTTCAGGAAGCGCTTGTCGATGTGGCCGCAGTCGTTGCAAATTGTGTTCGGGATATTGAATGTGAAATAGTTGCAGCCTTCGCGGGCAGCTACACGGAGCAACTGACGGTACTGATCCTTGGTGAGGTGTTCCTCAAGGTTGCAGTGCAAGGCCGAACCACCGGTGAGGTGCTTGATGTATTTCTCGCCGTGGAGACGGAACTTGTCCAACACGTTGGTGTTGGGGTCTTCCACGATGTAGAAATAGCTGTTGTAGCAGTCGCGGTGCACCTCGTAGCCATCCTCCTTGTCCCACTTGGCGTGTTTCACGCCCACATTCTCGGCAGGAATCATCTCGCAGTTGAACATCAAGCCGTCTTTCTTCGAGTAGTACTTTTTGTTGTAACGCTCGATGAGCCCAAGTACATCCTGCACAAACTTCTCGTAATCAGGATTGTCTGAAATCTTGATTTTCAGGAATTCAGCAGCTTCCACAAGGCCGTTCACGCCAATGGTGAGATATTGACGTCCAAGATTAATGTAACCTGCATCGAAGAGCGGCAGCATGCCTTTCTTCTGCAACTCCTTCAGGTTTTCGTTGTAGCAAATCTGCACCTTATGGCAGAGGTCGACGATTTCCTCAAGGAAGGTAAGGTAATGCATGTTGTTGCGGGCGGCATATTGGATGCAACGGTTCAGGTTGATGGTCAATACGCTCTTCGAGCCCGTGCTTACGCCACCGGCGCCAAGAGTGTAGCTGAAGCCGTTGTCTTGGATTTCGTTGCGCAAACGGCAGCACGACGACAGCGAGTCAGCGTTGTCGCTGAGGTAAGTGAAGAACGAGTGGCCTTCGGCATACATCTCGGCGGTGAAGTCGCCCCATTCCTTGTCGATGACGTCACCGTCTTTTGAGAGCAGGGCCATCGTTTCCACAGGGAAGGTGAGCACGCTTCTCAGACGCTCGGCGTTGAACCATTTCATGAAACGTTTTTGCAGCCAGCTGAGCGACTCCCAGTCGGGTTTTGAACCGTCGGGGAAGTAGAAATTGCCAAACAGCGACTCGAAATAATAACGGTCGTAGTAGGCAATGTTCCAGAACACCGACTGGTAGTTTCTTGCTCCCGCAGGTTGGTTCAGGGAATATACGATTTGCTGGAAGCAGTCGGTGATGACTTTGTCGATGGTGCGGGGTTTCAGTGAGAAGTCGACCACCTCGTCGGCGCGCTTATAGTAGTCTGGGCCGTAGTCCTTGGCGATGAAGTAGTTCATGTACATTAGGAACTCAGGCGTGGCACAGGCACCCGACAATTGCGACGAGACCATGAACACCATATTTATAAAGCCGCCGCAAAAGGAACGGAGCTTGGTAGGGGCGGTTGAGTTGCCGCCAATGGAAGCTGTGCCTTCGTTGAGCCAGGGATACATCGTGATGGAGGCGCAGTAGTTGGCCAAACTGGTTTCGTCGTTCTTGTAGATGAAGTGGTTGTTGAGCAAATAGAGATAACGGTCGGCAAGTTCCTTGCCAAATACTTCCTTGATACGGTCGGTCAGCAGGCGACGGTTGATGCGGATGAAGCTCGACTTGGGCAGCTCGCCGATGAGCGTGGCGATGTTTTTCTTCTCCACATTGGCGTTGGCGTCATACTTCGAGCCAGTGGCGGCGTTCGAGGCGTTGACGTAGTTGCTCAGGAAATCGATTTTCTCGCGAATCTCACGGTCTTCAGTGTGCTTCTGGCGGTACAGGATGTAGTTTTTGGCCACAGTGTAATACTGCTCCGCCATTAAGGCAGTCTCCACCTGGTTCTGGATTTCCTCGACGGTGATGCCGTTGGTCACGCGGACGCGGCTCAAGATGCCGTTGAGGTCCTCATCGGTGGCATAGAAGCCCGAGGCGAGAAAGGCCTTGCTGATGGCGACTTTGATTTTTTCAAGAGAGAAGGCTTCCAGCTTGCCATCTCTTTTGGTGATATACAATCCTCCGTTGCTCATAAGTGCTCGTTTTCTGTTTGTTGCATCAATACTGATGCCTAATATAGTTGCGTTTTCAATTGTTCGGCACGTTTCCCTTATCCCGAGGGAGGGCATGCTTCCATTTCCAAGGCAGGTCTTCTGACTTACTCCCTTCCGAACGGCCTTCCCGTCCTCATGGTCGGACAGTGGCATGGGGTGCTCGGCATGTTTCAGAGCTCACAGCTACGGGTATAGTCCCTGATTTTCACGGGGTTCCCTTTTCATCTTTTCCCAAGAACCTTGTTTTGCAAAGGTATAGTATTTTGGTTTCACCGACCAAATTAATTCTTGAAATTTTTGTCAACAAAATTATCAACATGCTAATTGGGTGATTTATTTATCTTTGCAAAAAATTTCAGAATCGTTATGCCAAAAAAGAAAAAAATTGAGAATAAACTGAGCACTTTTACAAGTGTCATCCTCGGCATTTTCGCCGACCAACCCTTCCGCCCGAAGAACTACAAGCAAGTCTGCAAAATCATGGGCATCAAGGACCAAGCAGGGAAGGATGTAGTGTATAATTTGCTTATTGACCTGAAAAATAAAGGGTTGCTTAAGGAAGAGCGGCCTTATAGTTATGTCATGAGTCCTGAAGGCATGGCACAGTTCGGGCCTAAGACAAAGTATGTGGAAGGTACGGTGGAGATGAAATCGACGGGCAAGGCCTACGTGGTGCGCGACGACGGTGAAGGCGAGGATATCTTCATCGCCGCCCAAGACACTTACAAGGCGTTGCATGGCGACCGCGTGCGCGTGGCCATGTTCCCGAAACGAAACAACAGCAAACCCGAAGGCGAGATTGTGGAGGTGCTGGAACGTAAACATACCGAGTTTGTGGGCGTCCTCACCATTTCGCACGGCTATGTCTTCGTTCGTCCCGATGTGGACTGGATGCCAGTCGATATCTTCATCCCGCGTGGCGACCTCCGTGGTGCCAAAGATGGCATGAAGGTGATCGTCCATCTGGTGGATTGGCCTGATGGTTCGGGCAACCCCTTCGGCGAGATTGTGCGCGTACTCGGCAAACCTGGTGAGAACGATGTGGAGATGGAATCCATTCTGGCAGCTCATGACTATCCAATCGAGTTCCCTGAAGAGGTTGAAAAAGAAGCGGATAGAATCCCTGTCACCATCAGCAAGGACGAAATCAAGCGCCGCCGCGATTTCCGCAAAACGTTCACTATCACCATCGACCCTGCCGATGCCAAGGACTTCGACGATGCCATCAGCTTGCAGAAAATGGCGAACGGCCATTGGGAGGTGGGTGTCCACATCGCCGATGTGTCGCATTATGTGCAGAAAGGTTCTGCCATCGACCGCGAGGCGTTGGATAGAGGCACTTCAGTTTACCTCGTCGACCGCACTATCCCCATGCTACCCGAGAAACTGTGCAACAATGTGTGCTCACTCCGCCCCGATGAGGAGAAACTGTCTTTCTCTGTCGTTTTCGAGATGGACGATGAGGCCAACATCTACGACAAATGGATTGGCAAGACCATCATCAAGTCGTGTCGCCGCTACACCTACGAAGAAGTACAGACCATGATCGAAGGCGGAGAAGGTGACTATAAGGCCGAAATATTGACTTTCAACAGTTTATCGACCAAACTTCGCGAGAAGCGAATGGAAGCAGGCAGCATCAACTTCCATTCTGAAGAGGTGAAGTTCATCCTTGACGAGAACAAAAAACCCATCGATACCTACGTGCGTGTGCAGAACGAGTCGCATGAATTAATCGAAGACTTCATGTTATTGGCCAACCGTACTGTGGCCGAGACCTTCGGCAAACCGGAAAGCAAATGGAGCAATTACACTTTTGTCTACCGTGTCCACGACGAGCCTAACCCCGAGAAACTCAACAAATTCATGTTGCTTATCTCGCGCTTGGGCTATTCCATGAACCTCAGCAACCGCACAACCTTGGTGAATTCCTATAATAAACTGTTTGAGGACGTGGAAGGCAAGGGCGAGAAAAACCTCATCCAGACCGTCGCTCTGCGCACCATGGCCAAGGCCATCTATAGCACCGACAACATTGGTCACTATGGCTTGGCTTTCGACTACTACACCCATTTCACTTCGCCCATCCGCCGTTACCCCGACCTGATGGTGCACCGATTAATTGAAAGGTATCTCATAGAAGGACAAGGCTCGGTCAACAAGAAGGAATATGAGGACATGTGTGCGCATTCGAGCGAGATGGAGAAACAAGCCGAGGAAATGGAACGCCAGTCCATCAAGTACAAGCAAGCTGAATACCTGCAAGATAAGATCGGACAGGTGTTTGAAGGCTTGGTCTCAGGCGTGAGCAAATGGGGCCTCTTTGTTGAGCTGAAAGGCAACAAATGCGAGGGTTTGGTGCGCTACGAAGACCTTCCTGGCGACTACTATTATCTCGACGACGACAACTTCCGCGTCATCGGGCAAGAGACGGGCCGCGTCATCCAACTTGGTGATGAGGTGCGCATCCGCGTGAAAGCCGTTGACCTCTTCAAGCATAAGATGGACTTCGAGTTGCTGGCCGACACGCTCCCATCGAAGAAGTCGAAACAGAAAAAACGCCTGTATTAAACAAAAATACGTACTTTTGCACGCTTAAACAAAGGTAAACGCTATGAAAAAGAGAATCAATTTATTAAAAGTATCACTTTTCCTTTTTGCTTTAATGAGCCTTTCAAGTTGCAACAAGAAAGAGGAGATGACTGTTTTGGTGAATAGTCTTTGGTTTCCCGAAGAAGCCTGTGTGCAAGAACTGGCCATCACTGCCAACTGCAAATGGTCCATCACTATTGACGATGATGCTGATTGGTATACGATAGATCCCATGTCGGGCCGAAACAATAAGGTGCTATCCATAACCGTAAAAGCATTAGGCGATGCGGAACAAAGAACCTCCTCTTTTACCATCACCTCCGACAAGGGGAATATTCAATTGAAGGTGCGTGTCTCCCAAAACACGGATGAGCCGGCCGAATTAAGAAGCATTGAGAATATGGTTTTCGGTGTGGCCACTTTCACGCATTGGAATGTCGATTATTTCGGTGAAGTGATAGAAGAGACTTACAAACGATATGAATTCAATCCGAACGACACGTCGGTGGGCTATCAGATGTTTTTCTTGGAAGATTCCATCGGCATACAAAAAGACAACCACTCTGACAGCACGGTGTTCTATCAGTTTAAGTATTTTTATGACCCCGATGCTCGTATCATCCATCTCGATTTTGTTGTAGAAGGCGATACGACAGAGATATACGACGCTCCCGTACTTGTGGCCACGGAGGAGCTGTTCCGTTTCCAGCATGAATACAAGCCTATGCGTTGGGAACTCGCAGACATGCGGAAGATAGGGACGATTCTCCCCCAGGAAAAAACCAGAATAACAAAAGCCACCAAGAAGAGAAAACCAACAGGTGGTGTGTTCCAGTATTGACGGTTGGAGGGTGTGGTAGGTCTTTGTGGCTTTAATAAAAAATCCAATATGAAAAAAGAAGTCAGTTTTTCGAGGGTCTTGTTGCTTATCTTTGTAGCACTCAGCTTGGTAGGATGCAAGAAGGAGAAAATCACCCTTTCCGAATATGAGTTTTGGTTTCCAGGTGAAGCCTGTGTACAAAACATTCAGGTCACAGCCAACTGCGACTGGACTATCAGCATCGACGATGGTGCCGACTGGTACTCCATCAAAAAAAGCATCGATACGACCGTGTATTCGGAATATGGAAGTTCGACATATTTCATTATCTACAACACGGTTCAGACTATATCTTCAGGACAAGGAAGCATGACACTTGCTATTGTTGTGGAGCCCCTGGAAAACCAACTTGAAAGATCTTCCTCGTTCACCATCACCTCTGACAAGGGGAATGTCCAATTGAAGGTGCGTGTCTCCCAAAACACGGATGATTCAGTCGAATTGAGAAGCATTGAGAATATGGTTTTCGGTGTGGCCACTTTCACGCATTGGAATGTCGATTATTTCGGTGAAGTGATTGAAGAGACTTACAAACGATATGAATTTAATCCGAACGACACGTCAGTGGGCTATCAAATGTTTTTCTTGGAAGATTCCATCGGCATACAAAAAGACAACCACGATGACAGCACGGTGTACTATCAGTTCAAGTACTTTTATGACCCCGATGCTCGTATCATCCATCTCGATTTTGTTGTAGAAGGCGATACGGCTGAGATATACGATGCTCCCGTACTTGTGGCCACGGAGGAGCTGTTCCGTTTCCAGCATGAATACAAGCCTATGCGTTGGGAACTCGCCGACATGCGGAAGATAGGAACGATTCTCCCCCAGGAAAAAACCAGAATAACAAAAGCCATCAAGAAGAGAAAACCAACGGGTGGCGTGTTCCAGTTTTGAGTAAATTACCAGCTTGAATGGGGAAGCATCTCCTAAGATATATTTCAGCGTTCGGCATAGGTGTTTACCTTGTTGCTCTCATTACCATTAGTTTGGTTTTCAAGGATCATGCCTTGTCCACCAAATGGATGATTTGGGGCATCAGTGAGGTGTTGTTTTTCTTTGTTCTTACTTCCGTTTTCTATCCCCAATGGAAAAACGACGACCCCAAGCAGTTTTGGCGCAAGGTGTTTTGGGTGGCATTTGCAATAAGGGTGGCTTATGTCATATTTTCCTATTATTATTATTGTTTCCAAATAGGAAATCCCTTTGAGAAGCCGGGCGACGAGGCTGGCTATTACAACAGGAGTGTGTTTCTTGCGGAATCTGTTCGGGAAGGGAACCTAAGATTTGTCTTTGACTATCTAAGCCATTATTCGATGGGCTTTTCTGATCGGGGTTACTTGATATGGCTGACTTTAATCCATACTCTTTTCGGTCCCAACCTTTTAATAGACAGATTCCTTAAAGCCTTGATGAGTGCATATCTCTGTATCGTTGTTTACAAGCTGAGTTCCAGAACTTTTGGTGAGCGCACTGGCAGGTTGGCTGCTGTAATGTGTGTCTTTATGCCCATCCTGATACAGCTAACGGGGACCCACATCAAGGAACTGGAGTTGATTTTTCTATCCATCCTCGCCCTTGAACGGATGGATTATCTGATCCGCAGTAAGAAATACACCGTTTGGAACATTCTGTTTCCCATTTTGCTGACAGGACTCACTTTCGGCTTCCGAACTGTCGTAGGCATGTGTTTGATTTTTGCTTTTTTGGTCTTTATCATACTGTCGCCCAAGGAATTGGTGAACAAGAGAGGTAAAATCGTCACCTTGTCAGCTACTGGAGTCATTTTGCTGTTGTTTTTGTTTACGGCCATTGGAAGCGAGATGGAAATCTATTACAGGCTGAATTTCAGTGGCTCCGACTATCTTTCCAAGAAGTATGGGTCGATGGGAATGGAATACCACGAGTTAGCTCAGAGCAAATACCTGTTTCCGGGAGCTTTTGTCTTGCCTTTACCCCCCATGGTAAAAGAAGCGCCTGTTCACAATAAAAGATGGAACGGAAGCATCTATGTCAAGAGTTTTCTGGGCTTTTTTGCCATGTTGTCTATTGTGGTAGCCTTCCGACAAAAGAAATGGCGCGACTTTTCGCTGATTGGTGCCTACGAATTGGCGTATTTAGGTATCGTCATGTCGACCTTCACGGCCAACTCCGAACGTTATCATGAACCCGCCATTCCATTGATTTTGGTGATGGCCGCTTATGCTATGACGCATTTGAGGCGAAGGGACATGAAATACTTTTATGCCTATTGTGTCGTGCTATTGGTTGCTACTTTTGCATGGAATTGGTTGAAACTGGCGGCACGAGGATTGGTTTGAAAAGGAGGAAACTATGGGAACAAAACTGCTTCGACATATTTCTATCATAGGCGTTGGGGTCTATCTTTTGGCCTTGATCACCATCAGTTTGGTTTTCAATGACTATGCCTTGCAGCTGAAATGGGTGCTGTGGGGCATGGGCGAGGTGCTGTTTTTCTTTGTGTTGACCACCCTGTTTTATCCTCGTTGGAAAAACGACGACCCCAAGCGTTTTCGGCGCAAGGTGTTTTGGACGGCTTTTGGGATCCGTGCCTTATATGCGTTCTTGATTTGCTATTACTATTATTATCAAACGGGTAAGGCCTTTGAATACAACGTTGCCGATAGTATTTGGTATCACCGTACGGGCGTGCATTTATCGAGGGCCGTCAGGCAGGGCTACATCCGCTACGTTTTCCAATATTTGCGGGCCTATACGATGGGCTTTTCCGATCAAGGTTATACGCTTTGGCTGACATTAATCTATACGATTTTCGGTCCCAATTTGTTGACGCCAAGGCTCTTCAAGGCTTTGATGAGTGGCTATCTGTGTATCGTGGTTTACAAATTGGGAACGCGGACTTTTGGGGAGCGCACAGGCAAATTGGCTGCCGTGATGTGTGCCTTCATGCCTATTTTGGTTCAGATTTGCGGCCTCCACACAAAAGAAATGGAGATGATTTTCCTGTCCCTCCTCGCCCTTGAGCGCATGGATTATCTGATTCGCAGCAAGAAATACACTGCTTGGAACATCGCTTTCCCAATCTTGCTGACAGGCTTGACCTTCGGTTTCCGCACCATCGTTGGCATGTGCCTGATTTTTGCTTTTTTGGTTTTCATCATGCTGTCACCCAATGAATTGGTGGGAAAAAAAGGTAAAATCATTTCCGTATCAACGATAGTGCTTGTGTTTTTCGTTTTCCTGTTGACAGGGATTGGTAATGAGATGAGGATTATTTATAGGTTGAGATTCGTCGATTTGAATGTAAAGACTGAAAAATACGAGGCTTTAGGTTTCAAACATGCCGAGTTGGCGCATAGCAAATACTTGGCTCCTGGGGCTTTTGTGCTTCCATTGGCGCCTATGGTGGAAGAATCGCCAGAACACAATAAGATGATTCACGGCAGCACCTATGTGAAGAATTTCCTCGCTTTCTTTGCCATGTTGGCCATTGTGGTGGCTTTCAGACAAAAGAAATGGCGCGATTTCTCTCTGATTGGTGCGTATGAACTCTCATATTTGGCCATTATCATGCTCTCGTTTGCCGCCAACATGGAACGGTATCATCAACCAGCCATACCCTTATTGGTATTAATGGCCGCCTACGCCATGACACATTTGCGCCGTAAGGACTTGATACTCTTCTATGTGTATTGCGGTTTGCTTTACGTTGCCTTATTTGTCTGGAATTGGCTTAAACTGTCGGCAAGAGGCTTGGTGTAATTTTTTTTGAGGAAAAACCTTGCGTTTCAATAAAAAGATGTATCTTTGCAGCCGCAAATCGTAAGAATGAAGTTAAAAGGGTACCTTGCCCGAGTGGTTAGGGATCGGTCTGCAAAACCGGGGACGGCGGTTCGAGTCCGCCAGGTACCTCATCAAGCCTGCTGAAGTTCAGCGGGCTTTTTTATTGCCTTATCGCAGAATAGACATAAACAAAAAAAGAGTCCCAAAACAGGAACTCTTTTGCCTTGAGCCACATGTCGGACTCGAACCAACGACCTACGCATTACGAATGCGTTGCTCTACCAACTGAGCTAAAGTGGCTTCTCAAATGCGGCTGCAAAAATAGGAATAATTTTGAAACTAGGGTAAAAAACACGAAAAAACTTTTTTACTCAAAAACACAATATATAAACTAATATTTTAGTTATATATTCAAAAATATCTGTATATTTGTAACGTTAAACCCTACAACAATGAAATCAAGAATCCATTTATTGATTTGCTTAGCAATAAGTTGCGCTTTTTTCTCTTGCTCAACCCGACCTATCGCAAAACCCTCTTATCTGAGTTATTACACCGAGGAAGAACTTCAGGAAATGTATGAAAAAGCCCGTGCGGAAGAAAGGGCCTATCTGCAAAAACTGGAAAACAGCGACCCCGATTCTGTTATATTGCTCAATCTTGATTTCACTTATTTGGATACTGTCCCTGACTTATCCAAATACAATAAGGTGAGGATCGCCACTTTTTCCGGTATCGAAGCGAATAAGGTGGACAAGTCCTTGTTTTTGTCCGACAGTTTGGAGATTGTCACCCTCAACGGATGCAGTTTTCGCAACATCGACTTTCCCGAAGACAACCACATCGAACGCCTGAACCTGACAAACTGCCAATTGACACACATTCCAACGAGCGTCCGCCGTTGCAAACACCTGAAAGATCTCAATCTGGAGGGCAACCAAATTCGTCATATCCCAAGATGGATTATGGAACTCGATAGTTTGGAGGAAATCTGCTTGAATTTCAACCAGTTGAGACTGAACAAAGCGGATGTCCGCCACCTTACCCAGGTCAAACGAATCCTTTTGGGTGGCAACGGCATCGAAAAACTGCCCAAGAACATCGGTCGACTGCAATGCGAAAGCATGAATATGGCGAAAAATAAGCTCCATAGCTTGCCCAAGTCGTTTGCCAACCTGAATCAATTGAAAGTTTTGGTGTTCTATGAAAATGATTTCGAAGAGATACCAGACGTGTTGGTCGATTTCAAAAACCTGAGGCATTTGGATTTTTATAAGAACCATATCAAGGAAATCCCAGATTTTGTGGGAAATATGGAAAACATGCAGCAGCTTTTCCTGTCGTTCAACCAAATCGAGGAGATTCCCGACACCTTACGCAACCTGAAACGGCTGAAGTATTTCTATATCCATCACAACGAACTGCATTTCATTCCCGAATGGATTACCGAAATGGATTCCATCGAGCGTTTTGGGATTGGTTTCAACCATCTGCTGAATCTTCCCGATATGTCGAAGATGAAAGCGCTGAAAGACTTCGACTGTGAACATAACCTGCTGGAACGTTTCCCTTGGGAGCTTCTTGAAAAGCCCGACATGGAGATGATCAATGCACGCAACAACGATTTCATCTTATCCGATGAAGACAGAATGCGAATCATCAAAGCTAGTAAAACAATCAACATAAACTATTGAAAACTATTCAATAAACACGAATAACCAAGAACTATCAGTAACAATTAATGAAACAATTCGTGAACAATTTCTGATAATTAGTGTTGAAAAACAATTATTTATAATTTTTTCATCAAAAATACAATAAAATAACTAAAAAAATAGTTGTACAATCAAAATATTCTGTATATTTGCAGCGTTAAACCTATAGAAACGGAGGACAAAATGGCAAGAAAGAAAGAAAATATCGAAGATAACTCCATCAGGATGAAGGAGTTGACCAAAGCAGAAGAGCAAGTGATGCAGGTCATCTGGAACATCGGACAAGGCTTCGCCAACGAGATTATGGCGGCTTATCCCGAACCCAAGCCTGCCTACAACACGGTGCTTTCCATCATCAAGATTTTGGAAAACAAGGGTTTCGTGAAGCACGAGACCTTCTGTCGCGCCCACCGCTACAGTGCCGTCATTAGTAAGGAGGAATATTCGCACCGTTACTTAGGCAGCGTGGTGGAGCGTTACTTCAACAATTCGTATCTCGACCTTGTCTCGGCCTTTGCCAGAAAGGAGAATTTCAGCGTCGAGGAACTGGAAGAAATGAGAAAAGCCATCGACGAGGCCATTGCCTCAGAAAGGAAATAAGCCATGAATGCACAAGAATTAATTATCGGTCACGTGCTGCCCATCGCGGCCACTGTTGCGGTGCTTTGGTTGGTGTATCGCCTGTTGTTCCACAACAGCAATCGCCTTTATTTCAACCGCTATTTCCTGCTGACAAGTATGCTGTTGGCCTTGGCTATGCCCTTGCTCGGTTTGCTCTCTGGAATTGAAGTGCCTCAAATGGCGACCTTGAAACAACAGCTTTTTAACGGAATCATGCTGAATGAGGTCATTGTCACACCCGACGGTCAGCCAGTCTTGCCCGAAGTGACGGTGACCACCGATGCCACGCCTTCGCGTTTCAGCCTGTGGCAAGTCATTGTCGGCATTTATCTAATAGGTGTCGGCGTGATGACACTCCTTTTTCTCTTCAAGTTGGGGAGACTCGTGGTGCTCATCATCCGTTCGCCCAAGCGTAAGATGAGCAGTTGCACGGCAGTGTTCACGGGGCGCGAACAAGGCTCATTCTCCTTCTTCCGTTATGCCTTTTTCCCCAACGAAAATGTGGACCCCGACATCATGCGGCACGAAATGAGCCACATCAGCCACCACCATTCTTGGGACATCCTTTTCGCCGAGGTGATGATGATTCTGCAATGGTTCAATCCATTCATCTACCTGTACAAGAAGGAGTTGCAGAGCCTTCACGAATACCAAGCCGACCGCGATGTGGTGGCTACTGGCATTGACAAAAAGAACTATATGATGCTGATCCTGCAGCAGTGCACGGCTGTCGATTTCAGCGGAATGAGTAATAACTTCAGTTTAATCCTTACCAAAAAACGTATCAAGATGATTACAAGAAACGAAAAGGCCAAGGGCCTCTGGTGGAGGCTCTTGGCAACATTGCCGGTGCTGGCTATCCTGATGATTGCCAACACGAAAGTGACGGCACAGGAAAAGAAAGCCGCCGACAAACCCATCACGGTTGAAATGGGCCAATTCGAAATCTACGATGACGACGGTGCCCCAATGCAATTGAAAGATACTGTCTTTTATGCTGATGATGGTTCCTATGTCAAGTTCGAGACTTCGAATAGTTTCCAACCTGAGTCAGGAGAGCCTTGCAAAAAACTGACAATCACTTCTTACGATGCTGACGGAAACCGACGAAACAATTTCTTCATCACTGAAACGGAAAAAAGAGGCGATACGTCTACTTACACCATCGAGCCGTTCACCCTATCCGTACATCTTTTTGATCAACTGCTTGACATAGCCACATCCGAAGAAGACACTGTCTATCAAATCGTTGACGAGATGCCTAAATTCCCTGGCGGCGAACAAGCCATGTTCAAGTTCATCAGCGAAAATGTCAAGTATCCGCAGGAGGCAAAAGACAAAAATATATCTGGCCGTGTATTCGTCAACTTTGTTGTTGAAAAAGACGGCAGCGTTGATGAAGTGAAGGTGCTGCGCAGCATCGGCGGCGGTTGCGATGAAGAGGCTGTCCGCGTCGTGAAATCCATGCCGAAATGGACGCCTGGCAAGCAAAAAGGAAAACCCGTTAGGGTAAGTTACATCATACCTTTCGTGTTTAAATTAGATGGTGTAGAGAGTAAGACCAACGGCCTTGCTGGAACCATTTGGGAAGGCACAGGCAAAGGCACCAAGGATGGCGTGACCTACACTTGGCATTCCGTCATGCAGTTCACAAGTGAAAACGAAGGGTTTTTTATCGAAAAGCTCACTTCTCAGAAAAAGAATGAAAAACCTGAAGTAGTGTTTGAAGACGTTGCGATGGATTTCGAGTATGCCTTCGACGGCAAGAAAACAGGAGCCATTACCCCTAAAAACGGTGACGGGACTTACATGGACGATTTACCTCCCGAGGGATTCGTATTGAGCGATGACGGAAAGACCATAGTCTTCCACTTCTATACTGCCAAAGAGGACACAGGTATTGAATATGTGACCTACACGAGAAAATAATTTGATTGGTTTTTGTAGGGCTGTCGTACCACGGCAGCCGCATGATGGGAAAACCCAATGCGGCTGCCACGATGTGACAGCCCTACAAACCTATTAATAATTCAGCCCAAAAGCCCAAAGCGGTACCACATTGCCGTAGCCGTATTCAATATCATCCTTCACCACATAGCCTTTCTTGGCCTCTGCAATTTGTCTTTTACCTTTGCTTTTTCCACCCACCTCGAAGGTCATGCCTTTAATGTCGAAATCTGATAGGGAAGAAGAAGTAACTTTTTGGTTGACACGCATTTGATTGTAGAAGAATGTTTCTCGAATCGTACCGGCATCTTCCTCGCCATCGCCTAAACTGTTCATTAGGTTAGTGTTGTCGAGATAGATTTTTTCCACTTTGCCAAGTTCGCCTAAACCGCCAGTACCGTCTCTCAGTTGTGCGATAAGTCCAGCCTTTTCCATATAGACCAAATAATCCTCAATGTTGTTGCGACTGGCCTGAATCTGTCCTGCAAGGCTGGCCATATTCGGCTTGTAGGGAACCAAGGCAGCTAAAATTACCATCATTTTTTTCAGTTTCTTTATCGTTCCGATGTTCATGTTGGCAAATTGCGGAATGTCCACTTCAATGGTGCGGGTGATGACTTGATTGAGTTCTGTCTCGAAGTCAAGGTCCTGGCCGAAAGGATAATAGCCTTCTTTCAAGTATTCCTTAAAATACATCAATGGATGCTTCACATTCGGAATCCGAGCTTCGTGATTCAGGATTTGCTCCAAACTGAAAACGGGACAATTAATTTGGTGGCGTATGGCCAAAAACTCCCTAAATGATAGCCCTTGCATCAAGTATTTCGGGGCACGACGGCTCAAATCAGCTTCACCCTTCTCAATGTCGAGGATGGACGAACCCGTGAAATAGATATGAAGGTCGGGGAAAGCATCGTACATCAATTTCAGCTCCTGCGACCAATTGTCATATTTGTGAACTTCATCGATAAAGAAAAACTTCCCACCGTTTTTGTTGAAGGTTTCCGCCGTTTCAAAAAGACTATGTGATGAAAAATAAAGGTGGTCAGCGGTGACATAGAGCGTGTCGCGCAACGAATGGTGCTGTTTGATGTGTTGTAGGAAAAGCGTCGTCTTGCCCACGCCTCGCGGCCCGACCAGGCCTAACATTCTATTGTCCCAATGAATGGCTTCGTACTTGTAGCGAACAAATTGACTTGTGGTTAAGTCAAGTTGGTTCTCCATGAATTCATACAACTTTTCCATCGTTTTCAGTGTTTCGACGATGCAAAAATAGTAAAAATGCACTATATAAGTGCAAATTTTTCAAAAAAATGCACTATGAGAGTGCAAAATGTCAAGAAAGATGCACTATAAGAGTGCAAAATCATTCCAAAATCAACTGTTCCCAGCGAATCTTCGGCACAAACTGTACGTCGTTTTCGTCACGGTAATACGCTAATTTATCGCTTGCATCCACAGGCTGCAATTTGATGGTTTCCTTGCCTTTGCCTATGGCCAAAATTAAAATTGGATCGTATGGTAAATTGAAAGCTTCAGTAACCTTCGCCTTGTTGAAAGCACCAATCATAATACCATTCAGTCCCATCTCAGTGGCTTTCAACAGCATGCTCTGTGCGGCAATGCCCAAGTCGATGTCAACGAACTTGTTTTCAGGAATCGTGCTGCAAATGATGATGAATGCCTCAGGCTCAGTGCCAGGGTAGGGGAGGTGTAGCTCGGGCAGCAAGCCACCTAGTTTCATGTTTTGCGTGATGATGTCGGCCCCCGTTTCCTTGGTCACCAGCTTGAAACGCAGCACCTGTTGGTTTTTCGCCGAGGCGATTTTGGTGTTCACCGCCACGATGCGTTCCAGCATGTCGCGCTTTACCACAAAGCTTTGGTCATAGCCGCGATAACTGCGGTTTTTCTCCATTAAAGATTCTAATGAAGTGTGCTTTACCACGGTCTTCTTGGCACCCTTGCCAAAGACCTCTTCATAACGTTTTTCTAAGTATCCGTCAGCCATAATTGTAATCTCAAGATTGTTATTTTTGTTTTCACAATTTGCCGCGAAGATACGAAATATTTGTACTTTTGTGGAGTAATTGCTCAAAGTTATGAATCAAAACGAAAGCCCTTTTCTGCTAACTTCGTCAAACAAAGGGGAAATTGTGCTTTACCAGCCAAATGACGACATCAGACTCGAAGTTAGGTTGGACAAAGAAACGGTTTGGCTTACGCAACAACAGATTGCCGATTTGTTTGGCGTCAAGCAACCTGCCATCTCAAAACATATTGCAAATATCTATAAATCAGGTGAGTTAGAAGAAAGTGGCACATATTCCATTTTGGAATATATGGGTAACGACGGGAAACAGTCGTACACTACAAAAGTCTATAATTTGGATATGATTCTTTCTGTGGGTTACAGGGTGAATAGCATCTATGCCACCCGTTTTCGATAGTGGGCAAATTCGATTTTGAAGAAGTATCTTTTGGAAGGTCATGTGGTCAATCAACAACTTTTGGCCTTCCAAAGGCAGATAGATTCCCGGTTTGAACTTCAAGACAACAGAATGATTTTGATTGAAAACGAATTGCAAAAGCATCAAGAAAAGATAGACTTCTTCGTTCGAACCAATTTGCCGCCAGTGGAGCAAGTGTTTTTTGATGGAGAGTTTTTTGAGGCCCGAGTATTGCTTGAAAAACTCATAAAAAGCGCTCGGAAAAGGGTTGTCGTCATTGACGCTTACATTGACGCGGCTACATTCGAAATGCTTGATGTGCGCAATCAAGGGGTCGTTGCCGACATCTATTCAGGCAAAGACTTAACTGCATTAAGAGATGCACATAATGCTTCAGCATGCATCAAGGCAATTGAAACACATTTGTGGTCAAAACCGTCTCACGACCGCTGGTTGATCATTGACGATTCCTTGTATCATTGTGGCCACTCACTCAAAGACATGGGACGAAAACTTTCAGCCATTACCTTGATGGGAACCTCGCCTGAAACGATACTTGATCAAGTAAGATAATGTGTTAAATCATGAGCCTAAGTCTTGAATAATTTCGTATTTTTGCGCCATGAAAAAGTGGTTGTTGCAAATCGGCTCCTTTTTGATGGCCCTTGCGGTGCTGTTCGTCTCGGTCGGATGGGACGTGAAGTTCCATTACTGCACTGAAGACCACCAGCTGTCGGGCAGCTTTGGTGCAGTGGTAGACCATTGTCTGCATTGCCTCGACCATGAACATGAGCACGAAGAAACCGAAGCACACCTTTGGCAATTGGATGGACTCCAATTCAATGCCAAATGCTGCTGCGACGACTTCGACAGCAAGATTCAATTCACCGACAATTTTGTTTTTTCACCTGACAAACACCTGATTATCAGCCTACAATCCTTTATCTTGCCCTTTCTTGACTTGACGGACTTGTGCAACCAAGTGAGTGGGGCTTTCAACAATTTTTCTCTGAAAAAGACACTCAAGTTTCTTTCTGGGCGAGAACGGATTGTGTACTTTTCTTCGCTGAAGCTTAATCCTTTGGTTTTCTGAGATAATAAGAGATTCCCCTTTCGGGGAATGGAGTTAAGCATTATTTATCATGCGGCGGTTGATAATGCTACAATTAGGTAACAAGTTCTTTCCGCCGCAGTTAATAAAACAAATAGTTCTCCATTTCCGAAGGGAACCTCCACTACGAACCCAATCTTTGAATTTTGAATCTTAAATCTTTGAATTTTGAATCTTGAATCTTAAATCAGAAATACCATGAAAAAGCCATTTATCCCCATCTTGCTGCTCCTGCTGGTTGCGGCCAGCTGCAACAACAGCAAGAACGAAGTTGAGACCCAACTCTATACACTCAGCGACAGCGTTTATTTGGAAAACGAGTACGAGGAAGGCTATTCCTACTATACCATCAACGTCGACCTTCCGGAGACCCAAAATGCGACGCTAAAGCAAAGCATCATGCACTGGATGTTTGCGCCCGAGGTGAAAGACTACGAGGATTTCCTCCAAACCGACATGGACCGTTTCTTCGACGAAGAAGGCAGCGAACCCAAGTCGGTCTACGAAAACAACCACACTTTGGCCGAACAAACCGACCGCTACGTGACCTACATCACCGAAGGATCCCTCTACACCGGCGGTGCCCATCCCATGCCTTGGTATTATGGCACCTCGTTCAGCAAAATCGACGGAAGCATCGTTGGATACGACATGTTCGACGACCCCGAACAACTCGCCCCGATGATTACCGAGAACATCCGCAAGCAGCATTTCGAGTTTTTCGACATGGAAGAAGACATGATAGAACTGGCGCCCGAAGACTTCCTCCAACTGCCCACCAACGAGCCGTGGATTGAGGCCGACAGCGTGGTGTTTTGCTACGAACCTTACGAAATCGCGCCTTATGTCGCAGGAATGCCCCTGTGCAAGATCTCGAAAGAAGACCTCCAACCCTATCTGAGCGAAAAAGGCAAATCGCTCCTCAACAATTAAACCGTTCAACATCAAACAGTTCAAAAGCCCATGAACAACTACTGCATCATCATGGCCGGAGGCATCGGAAGCCGCTTTTGGCCCCTCAGCAAAGATAATTACCCCAAGCAATTCCTCGACATATTGGGTACCGGAAAGAGCTTCATCCGCAGCACCTACGAACGCTTCAGCCCCGTCATCCCCGACGAGAACTTCCTCGTGGTGACCAACAAGGCCTACAAACAACTGGTTTTGGAGCACCTGCCCATGCTCAAGCCCGACCAAGTGCTCTGCGAGCCAGCACGACGCAACACGGCACCTTGCATCGCCTACGCTGCCTACCACATCCAAAGTCGCTGCCAAGACGCGAACATCGTCGTCACCCCAGCCGACCATTTGGTGACCAATGAAGTTGAATTCCAGAGAATCATACGATTAGGATTTGACTTTTTGGACAACAACCCACAAGCCTTGATGACCATCGGCATCAAGCCGAGCCGACCGGAAACGGGGTATGGCTACATCGAAGTGCCTAAACAAGCCTCGCTGCCCGAGGTCGTAAAAGTAAATCGTTTCAAGGAAAAGCCCGACTACGAAACCGCAGTGAAGTTCGTCAGCGAGGGCAACTACCTCTGGAACAGCGGCATCTTCCTCTGGACCTTGGACGGCATCATGCAGGCCTTCAAGACCTATCTGCCCGAGATGGTCGAAGTGTTCGAGAAAGGCAAAAACCAGTTTGGCACGCCAGAGGAGCAAGGCTTCATCGACGCGCATTTCATAGAAAGTCCCAACATCAGCATCGACTATGGCGTGATGGAGAAGTCGCCCAACACCTTCACCATCCCCGCCGACTTCGGCTGGAGCGACATCGGCACTTGGGGTTCGCTGTTCACCCACGCCAAGAAAGACGACGCGGGCAACGCCTTACGCGGCAAGGTGGTCTCCGTCAACAATCGGAACACCATCATCAACATCGAGGAAGGCACCGAAGCCGTTGTGGAAGGCTTGGAAGACTATCTTGTGGCCTATCGCGACCATTCATTATTAGTGTGCAAACTCCACGACGAGCAGCAAATCAAGGTTTGGATTGAGGGATTGAAATGATGGAAGCGCAACCGTTGGTATCGGTCATCATGCCCAGCTACAATGCCGAAAAGTACATTGCCGAAAGCATTGAATCGGTGTTGCACCAGACCTATGCCAACTGGGAGCTTGTGATTACGGACGACTGCTCCACCGACCGCACCACCGACATTGTGAAATCCTATTGCCAACAAGACCAAAGAATCGATTTTGTGGTAGCCGAACGACACTCATGCATCGCAGGCACCCGCAACCAATCCATAGCCCGAGCAAAAGGCCGCTTTGTCGCTTTCTTGGACAACGATGACCTTTGGATGCCCGAGAAACTCGAAAAACAAGTCAACTTCATGCTCGAAACAGGCTGTGCGTTTTCCTATTCCGAATATGAACTGATGAAAGACGACGGCACACCCAAAGGAAAGACCATCAAAACCGCCGGTGTGATAAACTACAACAAATACCTGAGAAACACCATCATAGGAAGTGGAACCATCATGCTCGACACCGAAAAGACCGGCTCGTTGCACATGCCCGACAACGCCACCAGCGACGACATGGCCCTCTGGTGCAAGATACTGAAAGACGGTCATTCGGCCCATCCCATCAAGGAAGTCCTGATGAAATACAGGGTGAGGAACAATTCCGCTTCGGCCAACAAGTGGAAAGCCGCCAAAGACGTTTGGCGCGTTTATCGCCAACAAGAGAAACTGCCGTTTTTCAAAGCCTCCGCCTGCTTTGTATGCTACGCCTTCAACGCTATCATAAAACGCCTGTGATGAAAAACGAGTGGAACTACTATCTCTACAGGCACGCCTGGCGTTTTGCAGGCCCTCCCCATGAAGAACAAAAACTCGACGGGGAAGATTGCCAAAATCTCCTCGCATTGGGTGGCTTGATGGTCAGGAACACCTACGATTTCGACTGCAAGGAAGAAACGTCGTTTTGGAACCTCATCAAGGATCGGTTCGGGGGAATGCAAGAATTGTCGTCAAATACAAGAAACCGCGTCAAGAAGTCGTTGGAAAGCCTTGATTTCAGGCTCGTCGATTTCTCCATCGTGCAAACCTTGGGCTATCCCATCCTGAAAGCCACTTTCGACGACTATGCCAAAGTGGACCGACCGATGAATGCCAAGGTGTTCGACGACTATCTCCGCCATTGCCAAAGCTGGGACTACGAATATTGGGGTGTTTTCGACAAAAAAGACGGAGCGTTTATCGGCTTTTGCGCCAACCGTTTGTGGGAAGAAGCCGCAGAATACGGCATCATTGGGATAAGACCCGAATATAAACACAACGGCACGTTCCCTTATTACGGCTTGTTTTACAGCATGAACCAACACTATTTGCAAGAAAAAGGTTTCCGCTACGTCACCGATGGCTCGCGCAGCATCACCGAGCATTCCAACATACAAGGCTTCCTTGTCGAAAAGTTCGGTTTTCGCCAATCATATTGCAAAATCGCAATACAATATCGCAAATGGTTGAAGTTTGCCGTCAAGACATTGTACCCGTTCAGAAAATCCATATCTTTGCCGCGCATTAAGGCAATTCTCAACATGGAGGCCATGCAGCGTGGCGAAAAATGAACACAAAATAGGATTCTTCATCAAGTGGTGCTTCGACCGCATCGTGGCACTCATTGGGCTTGTCGTGCTTTTCGTTCCACTGCTCATCATCGCCATCCTCATCAAAACCGACTCGAAAGGGCCTGTCTTTTTCATGCAATGGCGCATCGGGAAAGACGGAAAACCATTCAGGATCTGCAAGTTCCGCACAATGGTTCACCAATCGGAAGGCGACACGGTGACGACTGCCAACGACCCCCGCATCACCCACATCGGCCACTGGCTGCGCCACAGCAAGGTGGACTGCCTCACCGAATTAATCAACGTTTTGGTTGGGCAAATGAGCCTCGTCGGGCCGCGCCCCGACGTGCCCGGCTATGCCGACCAGCTCCGTGGAGACGACCGACGCCTGCT